>NZ_DASQZC010000397.1:0-3637 GCF_035638895.1 Nostoc sp.
TCGCTGCTGCCATTACTAAGATTGCCACAACCCATCCCTGGAAAAAAGCTTTCATGGCTTTAACAGTATATTTGACTATGTTTAAGTTTCTCATTAAACTTCAAAGGCAGATACTAAATTTCCGTAAAATTACAACTAGAAAAGATCCCCGACTTCTTTAAGAAGTCGGGGATCTGAACTTGAAGTTATAAGATTGTTTCCTTTATCTCCCCTATGACTCAAGCTCCCAACCCCAACCAAGAAACCAATATTTTAGGTAAATTCACGAGTGTACTTGGCTTGCTGGGTGCGGCGCTTTTCTTTGCAGGGTGGATTTACCGTTGGTCATATTTCTACTTTTTTCAGCTAGAAGTTAATACTCTCGACTTACCTGCACAGTCTTTTTTGATAGTTCCCCTGCAAATATTTCTTGGAGATGGTTGGGCAATATGCAAAACTGCGATCGCCTTTTTTATCGCTGCGATGCCTACGGCGGCAAGCTACGCAATTCAAGCTACATTATGGTTAATTAAAATCATCAGTGATACGGTAGTCTCTGCAAACCAATTGTTAGTGAATCGCATCATCTCTGCAACTCAACATAAACGCTCATGGACAGCTAAACAGCTTAAATCTCTGGCTGAATTTAATTCTGGACAACTGCGCTCAGTGGAGTTTCTGCGATCGCTAGTCAATGAAATAGTAATAGTATCCTGGGTATTAATTGTGATATTTTGGTTAGCTCGTTGGCAAGGCATTGCAGATGCCCGACGAGACGCGGGTCAAAACTCTACCTTGCCTGTTGTAGCGTTAATTACACCGGAAGAAAAATTTGCTGTAGGACGCAAACTTGATGATATATTTGCTGATCCGTCATTGAAAGGTTATCGCATAATTGGCGATCGAGGTCTATTCTATGACTTGCGACGGAGAGAAGATAATGATCTCAGCAATCCGAAGCAGCCGAGAGTCTGGCGCTTACTTTTAGAACGTGGCGGCTGGATTTATTTGTTTCGAGCATTGCCGCCAAATGCAAAACTTGATGAGTTACCCTCAGTGTTAGCTATTCAAGAAGCTGACAAGGGACATATCATTATTCGCAGTCCAGAAGTTTCTAAAACTAGTTCTCCTTGATATAGAAATCCTGCAACCCGCAGATCCCCGACTTCTTAAAGAAGTCGGGGATCTTGTTTCTTACGAATGATATCATGTCCGCATAAATAGTTATGCTAACCACAGTCATTACACCCCACCCCCAACCCCTCCCCGCTTGCGGGGAGGGGAGACAAAGCGTAGCTTTGGCGGGGTGGGGTTCTTCGAGTTTAATAAGCAATCAAGCGGACATGATATAATGCCCACCCTACAAGCTTGATATCAGGTGATCAAGCAATCATCTTCTCTAAAGCGATTTGCAAATCTTTTGTCAAGTCGCTTACACCTTGTCTAGCCGCCAAGCGATCGCCCTGACAATTTTTCCAGCGTTCGGTTACTGAAATTGGCTCCCCTACGGTGATTTGTGTCTCTCGCAAACCTAACCGAGGTCGCCCCGGAAGTGTTGTATCCTGAATTCTAGAAAGCATATCGAATACAAGCAAAGCTGTTTCCGCAAACCGTTCTGCCGTCGGTTGTTCCTGAATATAAGTAGCTGTGACAGCAACAAAACTTTCCACTATCCGCATGTGGCGCATTCGCAAGTCTGCTTCTTGAGCAATCCAGTCTGCCAAACCGCGTTTAAAGGCTGGTAAAGCATTGATATCTGGCAAATCTTCCCGATATATGTAATTCCAGCCAGCCTCTTCTAAGCGGCGACAGCGATCAATAGGATTTCCCTGTGCTTGAACTCCAAAATATTGCTCGGCAACTTGTAAAGCCTTATCTAGCAAGCGATAGAGTCGAGCAATTAATACCTGATTCGGACTAGCAGATTCATCAGTTGAGATAGCTTTAGGGATATCTTGATGATAGAAGCGACGATAAAATTCTTCCATCTCGGTAATCAGATATTCAGCCAATCTACAGAGGCGTTGATAGTAAATCTCTTCGCCCTCGCCTTGCTCAATTTCCATTGGCGATAAGCCACTATCAGCTTCTAACTTACTTAAAAGCCAATCCAGTTTAGACCAAGGTGGCTCAACGTAGCGATACTGGATAGCGATCGGTACAATAATTACAGTCTCAGTCCGATTGGCTTTGTGCAAGTCTTCTACACACCAAAACCCCATTTGAGCAACACCAGGTTCTAAGGGGCTAACAATACCACTATGACCATTTGTACCGCCTTCAGGTGCTACTGCGATCGGTAGTTCACCATTAGCAAACAACTCCCGTGCAGTTTGAATAGCTTGCCGATCTAGTCGCCTACCGCGATGAACCGGTACACCTCCTATCCGAGAAAACAACCAACCTAGCCACTTTCCAGCCCAAACCGTCATACCGCGATCGTAGAGAAAATAGCTGTGAACAAGCGATCGGAGTGTAATACCTTTCTGACGAGCAACCTTTGGCACAATGCGGGAAAGCAAATACAGCATACACAGGGGATCTTCTACCTCTGGGTGGCGAAATGCCAGCAAAAAGCGAATTTTTCCAGCCTGGAATTGTTGATAAAGTTCAGCTAATACCTCAACATTCTTGGCTTCAACACTGACAATACCAGCCGTTAGCCAAGGACGAGTGCGAAACCGTAGTGTGATCGGCAGCAACCACCGAACAATCTGGAGTACCACCGAGTTCAACCGTTGGGGAATGAATTTTAATGGTGGTTGAGTAGACTGAATCGATCTAGGCAAGTCGCTCTCCAGATTGTATTTCTAGCGATTGTACAACGTGGGATATTGGTTTTGCGTCAACCTAAAGAGAAGTCTAAGATAGGCAGGGAGTAGGGAATCAGCCTTTTCCAGTTGAGGGGGAGTTTTTTCACCCATCAAATAGGAGTCGTATAGAACCCATTTGATATTTATTCCAGAAACTAAAAGCCTTGCAGCTAGCTGGTTTTATCCCTGTTCTTGCAAAAAACAGTCAAGTTTAAGCAGGCTCTATCATTGATCGCAAAGTAAGGGCTTACTTCAAAGGCAAGCACCCCAGCAAAAAATGTCAAATGAGTTCTATACAAGAGGGCAATCGAATTTGGCTGAACTACGAGCTAAGTTAAAAATTTTATAGATTGATCGTCAGGATTTTTTTCTTGCTTTTTTTGTCGCTCAACACGACTGTATTGTAGGGTAATGTATCCGTTCCCAGCGGAATTGGCAGCTTAAAACTGGGGCTTTTATGATCGAGTTCGCCTAAATCAATGCTTTTCGTTATATCGCCATCTGTTGCCAGATAAGCGGTAAGTTCGCCTTTATAATCTTCAATTAAAAAGTCTCTAAAGAAAACGACTGCCCCACCCTCAGGATCTATACCAAGGATGACCGTACCTCTGAAAGTTGTGCCTTTTCGTTCTTCATCAACCGTTGCCACTGTGATTTCCGAGGGGTCTTGACCGGACTTATCTGCCATAAACTTTTTTCTCTTGCGAATTCTCAACAATTGAAAATGATTTTACCTTACGCTATGGGCGATCGCAAAACTCTCAAGACGTATTTCTGCATCGGTCTAAATGTATAGCCAAGAATCTATCCCACTAATAATATTTTGTTAATCCAAATGTGGACAG
>NZ_DASQZC010000398.1:0-21476 GCF_035638895.1 Nostoc sp.
TTAGAAGAGGAATTATAAGGGCGCACAAATTGTACATTTTTATTGTGGTCTATTCAACTGCAAATTGATCTAAATTATCAATCGTTGAAATGTTTATAGGAATCGTATTTGATTTTTGAAATTATCTACGTGGGCGGGGAGTGGAGAGTAGGGAGTAGGGAATAAGGAATTAGGCTTTTCGATCTGTAGCGAGCTTTTTCATAAATCAAACATTAGTCCTATATAATAGTAACTAATATGCTTGATTGGTTGGTACTGAAGACAGCGATATCTGCGACGGGCTTACGCCTACGCAAACATTGTCGACTGTTTTTCTTTCATTATTATCCAGATGTACAAATACTGAAGTAAATATAGACGCTATTTGCTACCTTTAGATTTTCTTTACAAACTTTCTCTTAGATTATGGTGAATTGGTCAGATTCTTATCTCGGTAAGTTACGACAAATTGTAGGCGATCGCCTACTTCTATTATTTGGCGCACGCGTGATTATCGAGGATAATTTGGGGCGTGTTTTGTTGCAAAAGCGAAGTGATTTCAAACTTTGGGGGCTACCTGGTGGCTGTCCAGAAGTAGGTGACTCTGCCGAACAATGTTCAGCACGAGAAGTTTTTGAAGAAACTGGTTTAACGGTTAGGCGTTTTGAAGCTGTGGGGTTTTCTTCCAATCCAGCCTTTGAAACTGTAACTTATCCCAATGGCGATCGCGTCCAAAATTTCATTTTGATTTTGCGAGCCGTTGAATGGGAAGGTAGCCTCGCGTGCTTAGATGGAGAATCGCTGGCGCTAGAATTTTTTGATTTGGCAGACTTACCTACGTTAATGCCAAACGATCGCCCTGTTTTAGAAAAGTTTCAAGAATACAAAAAAAGCGGCAAATTCGTGATGTTCTAAAGCATTTTTTCTAAAAACTGCTTGGCGCGATCGCACTTAGGATTGTGGAAAAACTCGCCAGGAGTAGTATCTTCTGCTAAAATACCTTGGTCGAGGAACATAATCCGATTGGCAACTTCTCTGGCAAACCCCATTTCATGAGTAACGATCGCCATGGTCATTCCCGATAATGCTAAAGCTTTCATCACTTCCAGCACATCTTTGACCATTTCTGGATCTAATGCAGAGGTGGGTTCATCAAACAAAATCATCTCTGGTTCCATTGCTAATGCCCGAGCGATCGCTACTCGCTGTTTTTGTCCCCCGGATAGTTTAGATGGGTACACAGACACTTTTGACTCTAAACCTACCTTAGCAAGCAATTCTAAGCCATGTTCTTGTGCTTTTTGCTTGTTAATTCCTTTCACCTTGATGGGTGCATAGGTGACATTTTGCAGCACATTCATGTGAGGAAATAAATTAAAATGCTGAAATACCATCACCAACTGCTGGCGCACCTTAGCGATGTTTGCCTTGGGCTTGGTAATTTCTTGCTCGTGAAAATAGATTCTTCCTCTGGTGGGTTGTTCTAGCAAGTTTATGCATCGCAGAAAGGTAGACTTACCTGAACCAGAAGGGCCTAGTATAGCAACCACTTCTCCCTGATAAAACTCAGTGGAAATGTCTTTGAGTACGTCGAGTTTACCAAAGGATTTACATAAGAATTCCGTGCGAATTACTACATTATTCACTTTCCCGTAATCTCCTTTCTAAAGCAGATGCACCCAAGGTCATACCCATTACTAAAACATAGTAGATTAACCCTGCAAATAACAGTGGTTCAAAATAAATATACTTATTTGCACCAACGATTTGGGCGCTGCGTAATATTTCCACCACCCCAATGGTTGACACCAGCGCGGAATCTTTGAGCAATCCGATAGTTTCATTTACCAATGCGGGGAGAATATTCTTCAATGCTTGCGGTAAAATCACATCCCACATCATCAACCAATAGGGAACACCCATAGACATCGCCGCTTCACTTTGCCCTTTATCTACCGCTTGAATCCCACCTCTGATGGTTTCCGACATATAAGCGCCAGAATTTAGGGTAAAAGTTAGCACCCCAGCTTGCAATGCTGAAATGTCATAGCCTATAAGCTGGGGTGTTGCGTAGTAAACCAACGCCAACTGTAATAGCAAAGGTGTACCTCGAAAAACAGAGGTGTAGGCGTTAGCAACCCAGGTAAGCGGTTTGATGCCAAGAATTTTTAATAGAGACAGGATTGTTCCCCAAATTAACCCCAAGGATACGGATAATAGGGTAAACAACAAAGTTAAAGGGATTCCGCGAAGAATAAAGGGAATGTCTGGAAGAATTCTGGTGAAATCGAGATTTAATCCGCCTTTGGCAGGAGTTGAAGATTCAGAATTAGCGGTAATATTCTGTGAAAACCACTTGGCAACAAGTTTATTCAATGTGCCATTGTCCTTCATTTGTTGAAGAACTTTGTTAAACGGTTCTACAAAAGAAGAACCTTTAGGAAAAGCGATCGCTGATCCACTTTGCTCCTCTGAGGGAATAGTATTAAATTCTAAATCTGGGTTAGCTTGGGCAAATCCCTTAGCGACGGTATCCTCAACAATTGCTGCATCAATTCGTCCAGATTTGATTTCCTGAACTACTTCCGGCACTCGGTTGAGTTGCTTTAGCTGAATACCCGCAAATTTTTTAGCAATTTTCTGAGCATTTTGTTCTTGGATGGTTCCTAGTTGTACGCCAACTTTTTTTCCTAATAAGTCTTGGGGCTGCTTTAGGTTGCTACCTTTAGGAGCGACAATGGTATCTTTGGCTTCGTAATAAATAATTGAAAAGTCAATATTTTTTTGACGTTCTGGAGTAGGAGTCATCCCAGCCATTACAAAGTCAGCGCGATTTGCTTGGAGTGCAGGAATTAACCCATTAAAATCAGATTCCATTATTTGAAGCTTAAACCCTAGTTTTTCAGCAAGGGTTTTGGCAATATCTATATCAAAGCCAACGATTTGGCGATCGCCTCCTTTAGTATCATAAAACTCATAAGGAGGATAATCTGGGGAAGTAATCATCGTCAGCGTGTCTTTACCTAAAGGTGAAGCAGCTTTTAGAGAATTACTATGTCCGATGATGCTGATTACTAATGCTACAACTAATATTGTTGATAGCCATACTTTCTTTTTATTCATGTTGATAATTATATAATTGAAATTCTGCACCTGAAACGCGTAAAATCGTGGGGAATTGAGGGTTGAAATTTAAACGCAGAGGGACGCAGAGGTAAGCGCAAAGGTACGCGGAGAATTCGCTACGAATTAATGAAATGTTGTAATTAACGCCTGTTAAATTCTTACTTTGGTCGCCTCTAACAACTTGACGCTGGCATAAATAGCATCAATATGAGGTGTGGAAATTTGAGTAAGTTTTCCCAATTCTGCGACTGCACTAACAATAGCATCTATCTCGGTGGGGCGTCCGGCTTCAATATCTTGTAACATTGAGGTTTTATGGGCACCGACATTTTCTGCGCCATTAATTCGCTGTTCTAAAGTGATGCCAAACTTTATACCTAAATTTTCTGCGATCGCTTGAGTTTCTGTCATCATTTGCCGCGCTAGTTCACGGGTGAGGGGATAGCGGCAAATATCCTCTAAAGTAGCACCAGTTAAGGCACTGATGGGATTAAACGCCACATTTCCCCATAACTTGATCCAAATTTCTGTGCGAATTTGATTGCGGATTGGTGTTTTAAATCCTGCTTGTTTTAAAGTCTGTGCTAATAATTGAATGCGTTTTGTTTTAGTGCCATCCATTTCACCAAGAGTAAAGCGATCGCCTTCAATATGCTTAATCACACCTGGTTCAATTATCTCAGTTGCCGGGTAAACAACACAACCGATAGCGCGTTCAGCACCGATACTAGCTTCAATAATCCCATCTGGATCAACAGATTGAATTCGCGTACCTTCATACTCACCACCATACTTGCGAAAGTACCACCAAGGAACGCCATTTTGGGCTGTCACCACCATCGTGTGAGGATTGTAGAGTGCAGGGAGAAGAGGTGCGATCGCAGGTACACTGTGAGCCTTCACAGTTAAAATTACTACATCTTGCGTCCCTGCTTCCTGAATATCCCTAGTTGCCAGAAATGGAGTAGCAATTTGGCTAGAACCATCTGCCATAAGCAACTTCAGCCCATTTTTTTTAATTGCCTCCAAATGAGAACCACGAGCGATTAGCGTTACCTCTTCACCTGCTAGTGCCAGTTTTGCCCCTAAATATCCACCAATTGCACCCGCGCCAACAATACAGATTTTCATTTTGTCAAATTACTGATTATTTTTTACTCAGCACTTTTGAAGCTTTGCATCGCTTTCAGTAAGTCTTGATGAACAGATTTTGAGGCAGCTATTATCAATCCAGGCATACTATAGTTTTCACAAGTATGCAGTGGTGGTAAAGTTGAACCATCCAGAGTAGTTACAATCCAGCCAGCCTCTTTCGCAATAAAAGCGAGTCCAGCACTATCAAGAAATTTGCCCGATTTGATGACTGCTCCACTTAAATCGCCACTGAGAATACCATTGAGACTGGGAATTTCAATATCACTAGAGTAATCAGTTGCTATATCGATGACTTTATATCGATCTTTTAGTAAATCTGCGATCGCATTCATTCCCCATCCCAACAAAATAGCAGGTTTAGCGGATGTTATGTATAACGGGGCACAGGCTTCTAAACTCATATCCAGCGTCCCTTTAAAAGCACCTTCACCTCGGAGAGCGTAAAAATAAATGTTTTGGGCAGGAGAAATAGCAATTACTGCTTCAAAGTCATCCGAATTTAGAATACCGAGAATAATTTGGTAATTAGAATGTCCATCCATGTAAAATTTCGTACCATCAATGGGGTCGAGCGTGACTAAATAATCACCTTCTGAACCGAGATCGGTAGCACGAAAATACTTAGTATTGTTAGAACTTTCATACTCTTCACCATAAAAGCGAATATCTGGGAAAGTGCCCAGTAGTACTACTTCTACCAGATTTTGAATAGCCACATCTGCATCAGTAAGTGCAGCACTAAAAAAGTTGTTTCCTTGTTCTTTGGCGGGAAGTGCAGCAATTTTTGGTTGCAGAAAACGGGCATAGGCTGCTGCTACTTTCAGATGGGGGAGTAAAGTCTCTAAAATCAGTCGAGTAGTAGGTGTTGTGGACATTGCAGCAAACTCCTTTCAAAAATTATCTATCGTTGGCAGGGCGATAGAATTCTATATCTAGACAAAATTACGGGATCATTTTGATGCAATGATACCACCGTTGCTATATTAATCTAATATGTATGTCTGGTTAAGCTGCACAATTTTTAAAAGTTTAGTTTCCACATTGAAAGACTTTAGCTGTTGTGATTTCAGGTTAGCGATCGCCTCAAAAAGCGTAACCGTTCAGCAATATATAACCAAAAGTACTTATACTTACACTGAACGGTAAATAATCTGAAGAATATACAAAGATGTGTCTTTAAGTAAAGACATTTAAATAAATCCGGTAGTATGCAAGTAGTATATAGTTAGTACAGAATTATTTCAATGTTCTTTATTTTCAGGCTAGACACTCACGGGCAATAGCCCACAACGAGGCTATAAAAATATTTTTGCCTATCAAGAGTGAACTTTTGTCTATTTTCACAGTAGTAGGAATTACCCATTGACAAAAAAACAAACTATGAAGTCTGAATTTTAGACATTCAATCTTGATTTGTCGAGCTTTTTTCAGCTTTCATGGTTGATTAAAGATAAGTGAAAAAAGCCTGAAACTATTTGTTTGACAAAATGCACGCGCTCATGAATTTGTATAGCGCTTAAAACTGTTGTTCTCCTTTGATAGTTAGATAAGTGCGATCGAAAAGCCTTTTCATAAGGTGAGTCTTTGATGAATATTACTGTTCCTCACTCTTGAGATATAAAATATGCCTAAAACGTCAAATTTAGGCGAATTTTTGTGCCCGAAAACAGCACTAAATTCACGATTGATAACTGAAGTTACTGAAAAAATTGATTTAGGTAGGTAAAAGTTATGGCAAATATCACTGGAACCAAGGGTAATGATACGCTAGTGGGCAGCGACTTAGCTGACACGATTAACGGTCTTGCAGGCAACGATACCATTACAGGTAAAGAGGGCGACGACACCTTGACTGGTGGCGGCGGTAAGGATAAATTTGTTTACGACTCCGGCTCCTACCAGGGCATTGATATTATCACTGATTTCGGTGGCGTCGGTAAAGGAACAAACCCGACAGCAGCAGTCATTGCCGAAGTGGATATCTTAAAATTTCAAAACAATGACTTGTTCATTGCCCGAAATCTGTTGCTAACCCAGAATGGCAGCAATTTAGAAATTGCGTTTGAAGGGGGAGGTGGAACCGTCATTCTGCAAAACTTCAAATTAGAAAACTTGGAGAACCAGAAAGCAACTGGTGCAACAGCAGCTGTTGGCAATATCCTGTTTAATGGGCAAACTAGCATCACCGACAGCTTTAATGTCTTTGATGCCAACTCCACTGAAACTAAGCTGGGCATCAAAAACACGGTAACTTTCCTCAATGACCTCTCCAACAACATTACGGGAAAAGATGACTCAGATGATGTAATTAATGGTCAGGGCGGTAATGACAAAATCGACGGCAAAAGTGGCAACGACTTGCTGCGGGGTGGTACAGGGAATGATACTCTCATTGGTTGTGTGGGCAATGACACGCTCGTTGGCGGTGCTGGGGATAACGCTCTCGTTGGCGGTGGTGCTGGGGATAACGCCCTCGTTGGCGGTACTGGGGATGATAATTTGAATGTTAACTATTCACAAGGCAATAACCTACTCTCTGGTGGCGATGGAAATGATAATCTACTTGCCTCTGGTGCCTACTCCCTTTTCCGAGACACATTTTCACCTGGTCGTCCAATCATAGGCAATAACACCCTCAACGGTGGCGCTGGTGATGATAACTTAAGTGCTGACTATTCAACAGGCAATAACACACTCATTGGTGATGCTGGTGATGATAACTTAAGTGCTGACTATTCAATAGGTAATAATCTGCTCTCTGGTGGCGCTGGCAATGACTCTTTAAAGGTAGGCATCTCAATAACAGACCCATATACTGACCCCTCTTCTTTAGTGACTCAAACAGTAGATGGAGGTATTGGTGATGATTCGTTGTCTGGCAATTACACCTCTGCTACCGCAGGAATCACTTCAACATTCAATGCTACTACTAACATTGGATCAATTACCACGCCTACGAATCTAGTTAGTTACAAGAATATCGAACGATTAAATATCTTTGGTACACAATACGATGACTTGATTGTGGGGAGCAATGGCAACGATACGTTCTTCAGCTATAGTGGCAATGATACGATAGATGGGGGTAAGGGTGACGATTTGCTGTTTGCCGTCGATTACACCTACGCTACCGCAGGAATCACTTCGACATTCAATGCCATTACTAACACTGGCTTAATTACGGACGGTACGAATCGAGTTAGTTACAAGAATATCGAACGATTATATATCATAGGTACATTTTACGATGACTTGATTGTGGGGAGCAATGGCAACGATACGCTCTCCACAGGTAGTGGCAATGATACGATAGATGGGAGTAAGGGTAACGATTTGTTGTCCGTCAATGTCTACAATGCAACTCAAGGAATCACTTCGACATTCAATGCTATTACTAACACTGGCTTAATTACGGACGGTACTGCTCGAGTTAGTTACAAGAATATCGAACAATTAGATATCTCAGGTACAGACTACGATGACTTGATTGTGGGGAGCAATGGCAACGATACGCTCTCCACAGGTAGTGGCAATGATACGATAGATGGGGGTAAGGGTGATGATTTGTTGTCTGTCAATGGCAGCTACAATGTAACTCAAGGAATCACTTCGACATTCAATGCCATTACTAACACTGGCTTAATTACGGATGGTACTAAGCGAGTTAGTTACAAGAATATCGAACGATTAAATATCTTAGGTACACAATACGATGACTTGATTGTGGGGAACAATGGCAACGATACCTTGAACGGCTATAGTGGCAATGATACGATAGATGGGGGTAAGGGTGACGATTTGTTGTCTGTCTATGGCAATTCCAGTAGTACCAAAGGAATCACTTTGACATTCAATGCCACTAGTAACATTGGCTCAATTACGAGCGGCACGAATCGAGTTAGTTACAAGAATATCGAACGATTAGATATCTCAGGTACAGACTACGATGATTTGATTGTGGGGAACAATGGCAACGATACCTTGTCGGGCTTTGGTGGCAATGATACGATTATTGGCGGTGCAGGTAACGATACCTTGATTGCTACTAAATATTCAGGTAATAGCATCCTTTACGGTGGCGAAGGTAATGATAGCCTTAGCGGTAATGATATCAGCTTCGATGCACCATCTGGTACTGCTACTGTTACCTTTGGTTTCAATAGTTACAACGAAGGCATTGATAGTATTGATGGCTTCAACATAACTAATCAACTGATTCAGGTATCGGCTGCTGGCTTTGGTGGGGGGTTATCATCAGGTTCACTCAAAGCTACTCAGTTTACCATCGGAACATCTGCAACCACTAAGCAAGAGCGATTTATCTACAACAGCGCTACAGGTGGATTGTTCTTTGACCAAGATGGTAGTAAATCTGGGTTTACTCAGGTACAATTTGCACAATTATCTACTGGATTATCACTAACCGAAAACAATTTTGTGGTTGTTTAATCGGAATTAGCGCTTTGCCATAACCAAGCGTTACGGTTTGCGAGGTGCTATTTTAGCATCTCGCATTTGATTGCTCAATGCAACCATTTTGGTAAGCGATCGCAATTCTTGTACAGATCAGGATTTACGCAGAGGACAGATTTGACGGAACAATTAAGCTGTTCCACATTGAAATTGCATAAGCTAGGCGGGCTTTTCGGCCCACCCCACAAGAGTTATGTTTAATTACGCCTACCTACTTATTTTTTGGATCTTCCTCAGCGATTAACAGTACTCATATCAGGATAGCGATCGCCTGCGGTAATCCCCTTTGGTGCTATTGCTTCAATCCGACTAAGGTCATCTGTAGTTAGAACAATCTCACTTGCTGCGATGTTTTCTTCTAAATAAGTGCGCCGCTTTGTACCAGGAATCGGCACAATATCTTCACCTTGAGCCAGTAGCCATGCCAAAGCAAGTTGGCCAGGTGTGACTTGCTTTTCATCAGCGATTTCCTTGACTTTTTCAACTAATTGCAGGTTTTTATAGAAATTATCCCCCTGAAACCGGGGATTATTTCTCCGGTAATCATCTGCTGCCAGGTCTTCAGGACGGGTGATGGCTCCCGATAAAAACCCACGACCAAGAGGACTGTAAGGAACGAAACCAATTCCTAGTTCTCGTATAGTAGGTAAAATTTCATCTTCTGGGTCACGGCTCCACAAAGAATACTCTGTTTGTAGCGCGGTAATTGGATGAACTGCCGCGGCCCGTCGAATTGTCGCGGGGGCAGCTTCCGACAGCCCTAAATAGCGCACTTTACCAGCCTGTACTAATTGAGCCATTGCCCCTACAGTATCTTCGATTGGCACGTTTGGATCAACTCGATGTTGATAGTATAGGTCAATAACTTCTACTCCCAAGCGTTTAAGTGAAGCATCACAAGCTGTTTGGACATATTCGGGGCTGCCATTAACTCCTTTCCAACCACCTTCTTCGGTACGAACATTGCCAAACTTGGTTGCTAATACTACTTGCTCTCGACGATCCTTAATTGCTCTACCTACTAATTGTTCATTAATGAAAGGCCCATACATATCAGCAGTATCGAGAAAATTCACTCCAAGATCCAGAGCATGATGGATAGTGGCGATCGCTTCAGATTCATCACGACCACTGTAAAACTCAGACATTCCCATGCAACCAAGTCCCAGTTCTGAAACTTCCAGTCCCTGTTTGCCTAACTTTTTAGTTTTCATTGAAAATCTCCCAGCTATTAAGTCTTATATGAACATCAGTATTAAAACAAATAACGACATGTTACCTAAATTACAGGAATCTGTCTTAGCTCTTTAGTAGTATTTTGAGCATTTTAGCTACTGTTGGTTTTCTTTATAATTTCATTTGTATCTAAAAATGCAGTAATTGTTCACAGAGCTTCAAACCAGTGGATAGAAACAATTGCATAAAGATTACTTCTTTTTTAGTAGGCATAAACCAGATGATTTGGATGTGAAAGTGTCCCCAGAGGCAGTTGAGATCAGAGGGGAACGCAGATTTGAAACCACTATTAAAGAAAAAGGCATTCGTCGCTCTGAGTTTCGCTATGGTAGCTTTGGGCAGATAATCCAATAGCTTTGCAAAGCGGTTTTATTTTCACTTAAAGCATTAGCCCTTAAAAGCTTTTTACCCAAATTAAATTACTGATTTCGGTACAACACCATCTGTCTGTAGAATGAAGCACATCATCAAGAATGCAGCGTATCCTCTAGTGTAATTGAATAAAAAGCTATCTGTTTACAAGCAAAACTACTCAGTAAGATTTAGGTTTTACTTTTTACCAATTCAATCAAGAGGTACAAAATGGACGTATCACAAATTAAAGAACATTTGCCAGTTTATGCAGAAGGGCCAGGTGGTTTATCAGGGGCATCTGACACACATATTGGGAATATCGACTCTGTGGAGGGAGGCAAGTACATCAAATTGATAAAGAATAATGCTCCTGATGGACAACACCATTGGTTTCCTATTGACTGGGTAAGGGCAGTAGATGAACGAGCCGTTTATCTGAAAAAAACGGTGGATGAAGTGATACAAGAATTGCTCAATGAGCAGCCTGCTGGCGTTTAAAATTGTTAGTTGTTGAGTGGATAGCGCTGCATTATCTTCTACAAAGGCAGCGCTTGCCTATACAGCTCCAGCATCGAGAATCAGTATCTTTTGTCCCTTATCCTACCACCGAACCTAAATGGCGAATCAAGAGCTAGAAACGCTCAAAAAACTAGTTTTTAATCAATCTGAGCGTAGTTTAGAACAGTCGTTGTCACCGCCAGACTCCAACGCTAGCTTACCCAAAGAAAAGCATAAGCGAAATATGAACTGGTGGGTTCTAAAGATAGCGTCTATTACAGGATTATTGTATTTACTCTTTATCGTACTTACTCCTACCCCAACTCCTCAAGAAAACCGTAGAATTGGAAATACGGAAGTTATTATATTTAGTTTGATTTTGCTGTTTAACTCAGGTTTGCTAGATAACATAGATGATATCTCAATTTCAGGTACGGGAATTGCGCTAAAGAGACTCAAGCAAGAAGTTAGAGATGATATCAATAAGTTGCAAGATGAGCAAATCGCCGAACTGAATACACAACAAAAGGGGATTGACTTGCTTCAGGAGCAACAATCAGCAACGTTGCAATTTTTAGTTAGATATCTGATTGATGGCAATGAACTTAAGCATCTAATTAAGCTTAATTCTCAAGAAGAATTTAACTTTAAATTTGACGATGATTTAGCAATGGAACTGAAGCATCTTCGAGCTATGGGATTTATTAATAATTTTCTGGGCAAAGGAATTGAAAAAGTTCAACAAGATGGAGAAGGCGATTTAAAAAACTATTTTCACATTACGGAAGAAGGTAAATCGTATTTAGCTTTGAGAAAAACCTTAGGCATCAATGAAATTCCTGGACTAGGTGAAGATGGACGATGGCATCGAGACATTAGGGATTCAGCAAAAATATTGAACTAGAGAACTTTTAAAAAATAGCAACTTAAATATAGCGCTTCTCGTTTATGTGAGGTGTATTGGTAAGAATATGGCAGTGCCGTGCCTCTACACCTGGCAATATAATGTTGTATGGGAACCGCTATATCTGCCTTAAAATGGCGTGCATCAAGGTGGAAAAATGGGTAGGAGGAAGTAATTGAACAGTAGCGCTTCATTAATAATTACCAATTACAAGAACCAACTAAGCTAGCCACTATTTCAACTAGTTCTTCAGGATCAATGGGTTTAGATACATGAGTGTTAAAACCACCTTCCAAGGCACGGATACGATCCTCAGTATCAGCAAAGGCTGTTAAAGCAATAGCCGGGACTCGTCCACCATTCATTGGTTTGAGCGCACGGATTTGGCGGATGAGAGTGTAGCCATCCTCCCCAGGTAAACCAATATCAGAAATTAAAACATCGGGTTGCAATTCAGATAAAACTTTGCGTGCCGCATCTGCTGATATCACTGCTATAACTTTTGCTCCATCCATTTCCAACACAGTAGTGATGAAGAAGCGAGTATCATCATCATCCTCAACTACCAGAATATCTAAACCAGCAAGAGTTCCAGAAGGTTCCATAAATGTCATTTTATTATAACTTTCTGTGAATTTTACCTGCTAATGATAAAATCAGGGCTTGAAAAACCCTCAAAATGACCTGTTTCAGATGTGGTGAAAAGTCACAATTATATAATCAACGGTAAAAAGAGGTAGGGGAGCACGGGGCGGGGGGAAAAACTGAATATGGTTTAATTACGTAAAAGATTTATTAAGTATATAAATTAAAGCTTTTCCTTGTAAAGCAGTCTCTATCTATGGATTACTTGCCAAAGAAAAAATTGGGATAAAATTCGTTTTATAGTTGCTGATCAAACTATTAGTGATGATTTCAATATAGTAGTTCCCATTCAGATGTTGAACAACATTATATCACGAGGTGTAGGGTGTACCTCACGTAAACGAGAAGCGCTATAAATACGATCGCAGTACTTTGTGATTTACAAGTTCATAAACACACGGCTTTCGATATTCTTGAGAGGTTCGATGGTTGGGCGATTGACTACGATATTGAGCGAGAGGGCACGATCGCATTGCGATCGCTCTCTAACTCCAAAACGCAAATAATGCTTCATTCTCGAAGAAATCTGCAAGTCCTATGTAGTTTTTATGTCATTTCTAGCCAGTTGTAGAGCGGGAACTGAACTCTTTTGAGTACTGTATCACTAATGTAGAGGCATTCAACAGCACTCACACAACAACTGGCATAGAGCGGGAGAAGTGATGCAGGGTTAAAGCTGTGTTTCAAACCACAACTTCTTCACTGTCTAACGCTGTTGATATCTCTATTGAAGCTCCAACAGCACAACATCAGTTGCCAATTTGCCGAAATCTGTGACCTTTATAGACAATGGAGGCGGGAGCAATAAGCAGGGTGAAAAGGGGAAACTGTCTCCCCAGCAAAACGCAACCTGTCCCAATTCCTCTTTTCTTTCCCCCTGGAAGAACTATCTCTTGCTGACAAGTCTTGTCTAGCATCAAGCTCATTGAAACTTTTATTCCCTCTCTTGGTTAGTTTTCCTTTTCTTTAAGGTTTTTTACTCTTCATTTTCAGTTGGAAGAGAGCGAATTAATTCCCGAATTACATCTGTTGCTGGTCTGCCAGTGTTTGAGCAATATCTTTCCAATTTCTCAGCCTCACCTGATGTGAGGTTGATTGTAAGTCGTTTAACAGCCCATTTCTTATTCATAATATTAGACAAGTTCAATTTTTCAACTACTTTTCTAATATCAATCACTTAATCTGTTACTACATGGGTATTATCAAGGAATTTTAATTCAAGAAATGATGAAGCAAACTAATATGTTTTTCTAAAAAATAGTCAAGATGTAAAGTCTATTTTAGAATATAAAGTTTAACTGCCTTAAAAGTAGTAACTATAAAGCAAGTACCAAGAGAGTAGAAAATATTTTATAAAGACTAAGTAATTTGCATATACACTAGCCCACATCAGAAGCCCAACCTACAGCACCACATTGGAGATATTAGGGCAATTGAGGAAGCGATGCCTACGGTGGGCTGCGCCTACGCAATTAAACTAGACAACTCCATTTTGGCTCATTTACTCACCCTTTTGCCTTTGGGTAAAGAACAGTAGCATTGTCATAACGGGCTATTTGCTGTGGAGTGACCCTCTTTTAACAAACTTTCTGGTAATGACGGACGTAAACACAGATATACTAATGGCCCAAACAAGAGAAAAAGAGCAACTACCGAAAAAACACGTATATCCTTGACCCCTCGGCGTGCCATATCATCATCAAATAATGAACTAATTGGAAATATCAAGCACATCAGACAGAATCGAGACTGATGAGGTGAACAAAAGGTTTATGAAAAAACTGCTGAATATAATCTTCCCAATTTCCCGCAATTACTGCATAGCCCAACAAACCAATAGTTTAGCTGTTGAAACAAGCTACTTTCATGCCTCTTGAGAGAGAATAATTTTAGACTGACCCTCAACTTCAGATATACAGCAGTTTTCTTTTAGATAAAGGATAAAACTACGGACTTTGAGGCAGTTCTTGCTGGAGGCAGAAGATAAAAGCTATCACAATCGCTCCAAAATGCAAAAAACTCCCGACAGATATTTTGGCAAATAGAGTGTGAGTATGCTTCTTAACATAGTCATATAGGAATATGCTTCACCGCTCTCATCTCAGCAATTAGATAGTTTAAAAGACCGTTTTTAATGTTTAATATCATTATTGGATTTGTATTTGATTACAAATCTATTCTCACATGAGTACCTAGTCCTTTTTGTAAGTCTAACTAGCAATTAAAAATGATGCAAAATACATTGGTTGATAAAACCTTCCGCGACAACGAAGGTAACATTGTTCTAGCACAGATGCCAAATCTACCGCTTATTGTTTGGATAGTAACTAGTTTACTAACTCTAGTTTTTTCAAGCGGCAAAATTAATATATTGTTAGACCTAGTAGCTTATGGCTCCTTGTTTACTTGGGCGTGGCTGGAATTATTTCAAGGCGTTAATTATTTTCGGAGAGCGCTAGGTCTTGTCGTACTTCTTGGCCTTATCGTTTTAAAACTTCAGTATTAATTAAGACTAAATAATTAAACAAAATTAGCTTCAGTTGTCTCAGGCTGTTGGTGATAAATCCTTCGGGAATGTGAGCCACAACTCTTCCCGATGTCAGCACCACCCCTAGATGAGGTGCGATCGTTAGACTAGTGCCAATCATTAAGCCATCACCAAATAAGTCGATGGCAATGCTTAGAAAGATCACCCAACTAACGGTATTATGATTAATGCCACGCAGTCGATTCTTGCTTAAATTGAGAAGCTGATTAATCTAGACAAAAAAAGCTCCACCCAAAAACAACGCTAAAATAGCTGCCCAAACAGGTTTAGCGTAGGCGTAGCCCGTCGCAGACATCGCAACTCTAGGTATCTAAGCTGTTGCGCCTTTAATTTGCACTAATATTTTTTCAAAATGCCTGTGGGGTGGGCATCTTGCCCGCCCTGATTGTGCAAGTTGTATACATAACAGCTTATCACTTTGGTAGATGCGATCGCGCAGCGTCTTTGCAGGAGAATCACTAGCAGTACGCCAGCAGCAGCGTACAAGGCAAGTCCTAATGTTTGTTTTGATTGCAGTCAATCAAGACGCGAACTCATAGTGAATCTCTGTAGTTCTTCCTTTAAAATAGAGCCGAGTGCCTTCTGGATACTCCCATCCCACCTCGCCTTCTAAGGGAATAAGCATCCCATTACGAACTGAATATTCCCAGAATCGACCGACCCAAGGCATAGCAGTCAGCTTGTCACGATAACGAGCCTCAGCCCGACAAGTAGCGATCGTTCCTTCAGCATTAAACTGAAATACGAGGGAGACAGTTGTTGCAGCATCCGTCAAAGTAGCGCGAGCGGAGGTGTCATCTATCGCTTCCCAGCGCACACCCTGACTAGGTAATAAAGCAGTGGGATACCAAGTAGTTTCAGCAAAGAACCGCAATAATTCACCTTGATTCGCTTCAGGCGTACTGTGTATTTTTGCAACCGTAAAAAGACCAAGTAATGATGCGTGTAAGTTACCTTCTCCTAAGAGATAGGTATCATGAACAAAGGCATTAACTCCTGGAGCCATCTGGATGCGTGCATCCCAATCAAAACCGAGGCGTTGAGTCATCACAAGTTGGGTGGCGGTAAACGGATTCCACTTGGCTTCCGTTTCATTCAGATTGAACTGTCCTTGCTGAGAGAGCTTGACCACAGCCACGATCGCTTGTCCATCCTTGAGTACTGTCCGAAAAAATCGCTGTACGGGATCTGGTAAGCCTTCAATTTCTTTTTGCTCATAGATTTGGGGCTTAATTGTTTGCCGTCCATTTATTAATTTGGCTCGTAAGTTATCAGTGTTTAACTGCCAGCTATAGCTACCATAGATCGCAGCAAATCCGAGGCAGACTATGATTAAAACACCAATCATTGCAATCCATTTCATCCACATGATGCTTACCTATGGTTGTTAATTCAGAATTGGATAGATAGTAATGATAAGAATGATTGCGAAAATAGTTGTATAGATTAACTTCGTGTACTTGGCTAACCAACTTGGAAGATAAATATCAAAATTGTCCTTTTTGGAATTTGAATATTTTCGGGCAAGCAGATTTAATGGGCAGTGAGATTTAAAAGTTAGTAGGGTTAGCCCTTCTAGCAATATAAATCCATAACCAATCCAGAGCCACATATCAAGTTTATTTGCGATGTCTACGACGGGCTACGCCTACGCGGCATAAAGCATATAGAAAATCACAAAATTGAAGAATACCCATATCAACGTATGAATGATTTTAATTAGCGTCAATTTGGTTTCATTTTCTATATTGGTTTTAGTATGACGGATGGTTGTTTTATTTCCTGAATGAAGTGATTGAATATGATATTAAACTTAACAATCGATTTTGTAAAGAAGGCTAAAAATTGAGCGCAGGTATAATAACAGAGATAGCCAGAAACCACATTTAAAGATATGCGATCGCAGATTCCCGTTTTTTCGATTGCCGAATATTTAGAAGCAGAAAGTAAAAGCGAACTCCACCATGAGTATTTGGGTGGTCAAATTTTGCGATCGCGGGGGGCAGTAAGGCGCACAATATCAATTTGAGACTGATTCAGTGATTCGTTATAATATTAGACGATAAACTTTGCTAAAGAGGGGAAATGCATGACTAGCCGCGAGCAGCTTATCCAAGAACTTGCAGAGGTTCCAGATGAGTTAATTAAAGTAATGTTAGATTTTTTGCATCGGGTTCAGACAACGCGTAGTCATCATCCTCTAGCGAAATTTGCTGGTATTTTGAGTGATGATGAGGCGGCTAATTTACAGGAAGCAATTCAAGCTGATTGTCGTCAGGTTGATTTAAATGAGTGGTGAGATTGCATTAGATACTTCTGTTGCAATACGTTTTTTGAATGGTGATCCTGATGTTGTTTCAAGGGTGTTGGCGTTACCAGAAATATTGTTGTCGGTGGTAGTAGCGGGAGAGTTACTGTTTGGGGCTGAGAACTCGACTCGACGGTTGAAAAATCTTCCTCGATATTTGGAGTTTATGGAAGTTTGTACGATTGTGCCTGTGGAAAAGAGAACGGCAGTTATCTATGCTCAGATTCGTTCGGCTTTGAAGCGCAAAGGACGACCAATTCCTATGAATGATGTTTGGATTGCAGCGCATTGTCTGGAACATGGTTGGGTGCTTGTGACCGATGATTCAGATTTTGATTATGTGGATGGATTGGTTATAGAGCATTGGTAATGATGGCTATTATGTTTTGCGATCGCCTTTTCCCATCATCTCAAGGCGCGTTGGCGTAGCCCGCCGCAAGCATCGCCTAAATCTGCAATATGCCAAACAGCGAACTGACAGATCGCCAAAAAATGATGGTCTAGCATTTTCCCTAATCAGTTAAGATAATCTTGATCAATCTTCTTTCCTCACCGTTTTCCTTGGAATTATGACGCAGGAAGAGTTATTGCAACTGATAGATCGCGCCGTGGCTGAGGGTTGGCAAGAGTTAGACTTGTCGGGACAGGAGTTGACTGAGTTACCTGTAGAAATTGGTAAGTTGAAGCAGCTTGAGTCTTTGATTTTGGGAAAGAAGGTTGAAGGTTATGAAGAAGTAGGAAACCGGTATCTCGAAAAGGTTTCGGGCAACAATTTAAAAACGCTTCCTCTGGAACTATTGGGTTTGCATAATTTACGTAAGTTGGATATTAGTGGCAATCCTTTAGAGAGCATTCCCGATGTGGTAACGCAAATACTACATTTAGAGGAACTTATCTTAATTCGAGTAGAGCTAACTGAAATACCTGATGCGATCGCTAAATTAACCAATCTGACGCAGCTTATCCTCCGTAACAACCAAATAACCCAGATTCCAGAGGCGATCGCTAAATTAACCAATCTGACGCAGCTTCACCTCAGTGGCAACCAAATAACCCAGATACCAGAGGCGATCGCTAATTTAACCAATCTGACGCAGCTTCACCTCGATTTCAACCAAATAACCCAGATTCCAGAGGCGATCGCTAAATTAACCAATCTGACGCAGCTTCACCTCGATTTCAACCAAATAACCCAGATACCAGAGGCGATTGCTAAATTAACCAATCTGACGCAGCTTCACCTCGATGGCAACCAAATAAGCCAGATTCCAGAGGCGATCACTAATTTAACCAATCTGACGCAGCTTCACCTCGATGGCAACCAAATAAGCCAGATTCCAGAGGCGATCACTAATTTAACCAATCTGACGCAGTTTCACCTCTATAACAACCAAATAACCCAGATTCCAGAGGCGCTCGCTAATTTAACCAATCTGACGCAGCTTATCCTCACTTGCAACCAAATAACCCAGATTCCAGAGGCGATCGCTAAATTAACCAATCTGACGCAGCTTATCCTCGATGGCAACAAAATAACCCAGATTCCAGAGGCGATCGCTAAATTAACCAATCTGACGCAGCTTCACCTCGATGGCAACCAAATAACCCAGATTCCAGAGGCGATCGCTAAATTAAGCAATCTGACGCAGCTTCACCTCCGTTCCAACCAAATAACCCAGATTCCAGAGGTGATCGCTAATTTAACCAATCTGACGCAGCTTAACCTCCGTTCCAACCAAATAACCCAGATTCCAGAGGCGATCGCTAAATTAACCAATCTGACGCAGCTTATCCTCAGTGACAACAAAATAACCCAGATTCCAGAGGCGATCGCTAAATTAACCAATCTGACGCAGCTTGACCTCAGTTACAACCAAATAACCCAGATTCCAGAGGCGATCGAAAGTTTGCCAAAATTGAAAACTCTAGATTTACGGGGAAATCCGCTTCCTATTTCACCAGAGATTTTAGGATCTTTTGATCGTGTTGGTTCAGTTAAAAAGATTTTCAATTATTTGCAATTACTCCGTAGCGGTGAAGTGCGTCCACTCAACGAAGCCAAACTATTGCTCATCGGACAAGGTAGCGTCGGCAAAACATCCCTTATCGAGCGACTAATCCGCGATAAATATGATAAAAATCAACCCCAAACCGACGGACTTAATGTGGAAACTTGGAACGTGTCGGTCAATAGCAAAGACATCCGCCTGAATGTTTGGGACTTTGGCGGACAGGAAATTTATCATGCTACCCATCAGTTTTTTCTGACTAAGCGTAGCCTCTATCTTCTCGTTTGTAATTGTCGCACCAGCGAAGAAGAAAACCGCATCGAATATTGGCTGAAACTAATCGAAAGCTTCGGCGGACAGTCCCCCGTGATTATCGTTGGCAACAAAAAAGACGAACAACCCCTCGACATCAACCGCAAGGCATTACGCGAAAAATATCCTAACATCCAAGACATTATCGAAACCTCCTGCCAAGACAATATCGGCATTGATGAACTTCGCACCGCCATTTTACAGCAAGTCGGCAACCTCAAAGAAGTCTACGACCTTCTACCACTCTCATGGTTCGAGGTTAAACAAAAACTCGAATCCATGCCTGAAGACTTCATCAGCTACAACCGCTACATCGGCATCTGCCACCAAAAAGAGATTCCCGAAGAACAAAACCAAGAGCAACTAATCGACTTGCTGCATCGACTCGGCTTAGTTCTCAACTTCCGCGATCATCCCATCCTCAAAGATACCAACGTCCTCAAACCCAACTGGGTGACAGAAGGCATTTACGCCCTCCTGAGCGATGAAAACCTTAAAACTAAAACCAAAGGCATTTTCACCCCCGCCGATCTCACTTGCATCCTCAATCCAGAGCGTTATCCCACCCAGCGTCACGGCTATTTGATCGGGCTGATGAAAGAATTTGAGCTTTGCTTTGAATTAGATTGTAAACCACCACAATTCCTGATTGCGGGACTTCTGCCCAAAGACCAACCAGACGAAACAGAACTAGAAGGCGAAACCCTCGAATTTCAATACCATTACAAAGTTCTCCCCGAAAGCATCATCTCCCGCTTCATCGTCATTACCCACGAAAAAATCCATAACCAAATCTATTGGCGCAGTGGCGTAATGCTGCAATATCAAGAAAACAACGAAATCTACAACATTGCTCGGATCAAAGCCGATCCCGAAGACAAAAAAATCTTCATCACCATTAGCAAACGCCAAGAAACCCGCCGCTTATTTCTCGGCATCCTCCGCGATGTCTTCCAAAAAATCCACAACACCCTCCCCAACCTCGAAATCACCGAATGGGTTCCCGTCCCCAGCCATCCCAAACATCCACCCCTCGACTACCAAGAACTCCTCGGACTCGAATTAATGGGTAAAAGTACAGTCTCTATCGGCAAACTAAGATTAGACCTCGATTTACGTCAACTCTTAGATGGCTATGAAGACATTGGAATACGTCAAAGAAAACAGATCGGCTTAGATGTAGAAGTCTTAGAAGATAGTCCTTACAATATTTCCGTTAACATTAATGATCATCGCCGTTCTAAAACCATTAACCAACATGGAGAACGCGATAATTTTGGTGGCGATCGGGTCGAAGGCGATAAAACAGGATGAAGTTACCCAACTTTGAATTAGCGTTTATCGATCGCAACAAATTGCAAAACTATAGCCTCAACTCCCAACACGATCGCGGAAAGCACAAGGCCAAACTATTTGCCGCTATCCTAGACTTAGATAGCAATGATGCAGAAATTCTGCAAGTGCTAATCGAAGATGCGATTCAGAATTATGAAGCAATTCCCAGCCAGTTAAATGAATATGGTCAACGCTACATCGTCGATTTCCCCATCACCCGCAACCAAAACACTGCCAACATTCGCACAACTTGGATCGTCCGCCCCACCGAAGATTTTCCCCGTCTGGTTAGTTGCTATATTTTGAGGTAATTCCCATGCTTGTGACCCCAAACAAACTCAATTTATTAGATATTGTTGCTCTTAAAACTCCCTTATCCGAACATAACCTCCTTGCGGGTCAAGTTGGAACTATTGTCGAAATCCTCGCCCCCGAAGTATACGAAGTAGAATTCAGCGATGATGACGGTCAAACCTATGCCATGCAAGCCTTACCAGCCCATCAACTCCTAAAACTCCATTACAAACCCCTAAAAACTATGTCTAATAACATTAATCAATTCGGCAAAGGCGATAACGTTGCAGGTGATAAAAT
>NZ_DASQZC010000399.1:0-7782 GCF_035638895.1 Nostoc sp.
CCAGAGGAAACGACAACTGCCCGTCAGGCTTGGTCATACTTCCAGCGCAACTGGAACGATGAAACTGGTTTAGTCAATTCCCTTGATGGCTTTGCCTCTGTCAGTATGTGGGATCAGACAGCTGCGATACCTTCGGTAAGCTTCGCTAACGCAGCTTTGGTCAGTGCTAGAGAACTCAATATCGTGCCTGCGGCTGAATTTGATGCCAAAATGAGCAAAAGAAAACACTGGCATCTATGCCTTTATACAAGGAGGAGCTACCCAATCCTTGTTTAAACTTGTGTTGGCAAATTCTACAATCCAGAAGATATCTTGAGGAGCAGGATAGCGACCATTGTAGCATGATTCTGGAAGTCGAACAATTGCAATATCAGGTTCGGGTTCCGAGTCGGATAGTGTAACGGGCCCATTGAAGCGGATATCAGCTTTACCTGATAGCAATTCGTCTAACATCGCGCTAGAGCGCTCAGGCTCAGAAATTGGCGTGTCTTGCAAAGACTCAATGATAGCGCTCACCAGTGCAAAACGATCGCTATTTTAATAACCTGTAGAGGATTTCCAACAAACTTGTAGGATATTGTGTATTTTAAAGTCCCTAAGTCTTTAAATGAGTATGACAAGAGGGGGCATTTAACCCCCTGACTTGTTTTGCAATTAAGAATCACCTCCACACCAGAATGGTTGGTGGGAGTACTTTTACTGACATCTAGATGGAACAGCAAAAATTATACCAAAAGATAATCATCCTTTAATCCTATCTGTCAGGAAATGAGGATAGCAGGTTTGTGAGATTTAGCGGGATATTGAGTCAATAGTTACTGTGATTTTGACCCACTGCCAACTGTTTTTGTTGAGTCTGCTGTTTCCATCTTAGAGTTTTCAGCATTGTCAACCTCAAGAGTTCGGAGCAATTCTCTAATTACATCTGTTGCTGGCCTTCCTGTCGAAGCACAGTAGGATTGAAGTTTCTTCATTTCCTCGGTTGTGAGATTTACTGTCAGTCGTTTAACAGCCCATTTTTTATTCATGATCCTCTTTTGTCTTTAATATGTTCCTTTTTGCCGAAATCACCAAATCATTACGATTGCTCTCGCAGTGCATAACCTACACCACGGAGTGTATGAATCACACGCTTTTCCTTATTGTCTTTCAATTTTAGTCGCAGATAACCAATATAAACGTCAAAATCATTAGAATCACCTATGAAAACATAACGTCAAACTTTATCTCTTATTTTGGTTTCTAGTAGACACTTGAGGCAGATGTGAGAGGAAATATTCTAATAAGTCAAACTTTTGTTTAGTGTCAGACTGCGATCGCTTGTAGTTATATTAGCCTATACCTGCGAAGATGTAGCAGGTGGCGGCATAATCTCAAGACCATATTTTGAAGCAGCAGCCAACACTTTTTCCATGTCTGCGGGACTAATGCTGGGTACTTGCGTTCTCTCAGAGACTAGCACTCCTACTTCCCAAGTCCATTTCTTGCTTCACGCTTGGCAAACTTAATTGAAGATTACAAAGGGTTTATCAAGTCGATAGTCTTCTGTAAGTTAAATAGACTATGGGAATCGTATTTGATTTTTGAAATTATCTATGTGGGCGGGGAGTGGGGAGTAGGGAATAAGGCTTTTTGATCTGTACTGAGCTTTTTCAAAAATCAAACATTAGTCCTATAGCAACCTAAATACTGTACTTATTTCATTGATTGAAATTTTTAATATTTACTTTTTGGAAATAGTTGCGTTATTAATATCATCTATCAATTCATGAATCCTTGCTTGAGTCGTATTCCAAGAACACATAAAACGTACTCCTCCCACACCAATAAATGTATAAAACTGCCAGTTCTTTGCTTTTAAGGCGTGAATAACTTGCTCAGGTAATTTAACAAAGACGGCGTTGGCTTCTCTAGGAAACATCAAGTCAACATTTTCTATATTTAATAGTTGATTTTCTAAGTATTCAGCACATTGATTGGCATGTCTGGCATTTTTTAACCAAGCACCAGTTTCCAATAAACCCAACCAGGGAGCAGAGATAAAGCGCATTTTTGAGGCTAGCTGACCTGCTTGCTTGCATCGATAATCAAAATCCTCTGCTAGCTCTTTGTTAAAGAACAGAATCGCTTCACCTAATGCCATTCCGTTCTTTGTACCACAAAAGCACAACACATCCACTCCACTTTTCCAAGTAATTTCAGCAGGGCTTTTATTCATAGCGGCAACTGCATTTGCAAAACGAGCGCCGTCCATGTGAATTTTTAAGTTATACTTTTTCGCAACTTCTTTAATTTTAATAAGTTCTTCAATAGAATATAAAGTCCCTAATTCAGTTGATTGGGTGATGCTAATAACTTTAGGCTTGGGATAATGAATGTCAGTACGTTTAGTGACAACTGCCTCTATAGCCTCTGATGTTAACTTGCCGTTTTTACCTTGAGCAAGTAACAATTTCGAGCCATTAGATGCAAATTCAGGTGCGCCACATTCATCTGTTTCTATGTGAGATGTTTCATGACAAATGACGCTATGATATGACTGACAAAGGGCTGCTAAAGATAAAGAATTTGCAGCTGTACCATTAAAGGTAAAAAATACTTCACAATCAATTTCAAAGAGTTCTCGAAAATAATCTGTGGCTTTTTGAGTCCATTCATCATTTCCATAGGCTGGAACACTACCTTGATTTGCCCTAATCATATATTCCAGGGCTTCTGGACAAATCCCAGAGGAATTATCACTTGCAAACTGTTCTAATTGGCTACTCATAATGTCTACTTAAATTTTTATCAGTAATTCTTATAATATTAGTAAATAATTTTGATATTTGGCAACTACAAAATTGACAAGAATGCTATTAACCTCTCAAATTATAGCAATTTTCATTTGAATAGGTATTGGCTAAAGACACAGTATTGGCCTGTCCCTACGAGTATGTGTGTTCATCTGTGGTTAATTATTTTTTCTGTACTTTACCTATGCGGTAACTGCTATATTTCATAACTCTGCTAATTACAAGAACTTAAAATGGTAGGGCTATTTAATTCCCATCTATCCCGCCTCAGAATGAATTCTGAGTCTAATAGCGAAAGTGGTCTAAAAACGAATGTGAAAAGGTTAAAGTCTGTTAAAATTGACTTTAGCTAGCTATAAGAGAGTAACTTTAGTTTTGGACGGTCTATGTCTAGAACGAAATAGCCCTACTGAATCATTCCTGAACAAAAATTTCCGACTTACTTATTTAAAAATTTGTGAATCTGAACCTTTTAATTTTCACAACTTAAATATAATAATTGCTATCTTTTGCGTCAACCTGTTAATTATTTTTTGTTGTCGTAGCTTTTATCTGAGTATTTATAACAACAATAATCATATTTATGCTAAGTAGTTTATACTATTATATGAGTTTATGAATGTCTACAAAAAACTGGAGTCTTAGCTCTCCGTTACTGAGACGTTAAATTACTATGGTGTCTTCGTGAGGCTTGCATTGAGGGGATTGTGAGACGTTAAAAATTGCAAATAACTAAGTATTATGCTAAAAAAATAAATTTTCCTAATTAAAATGCTAATCATATACTTATAATGTACCATACAATGCCTGACTAATTACTATGACATCACTATTGGGCTATTTGTCCTTTGTCCTTTGCTAATGACCAATGACAAATGACCAATGACCAATGACTAATGACTAATAACTAATGACTGAACCATTGATTGAACTGAAAGGTGTTTCTAAGTCCTTTGGTAGCCATAAAGTTCTAGATAATGTAGACTTGACCATTTACCGGGGAGAAGCACTAGGGATTATTGGCCCATCAGGGACTGGTAAATCAACAATTTTACGGGTAATAGCGGGGTTACTTAGTCCTGACGAAGGAGAAATTTATGTGCAAGGAGTGCGGCGAGACGGTTTGATTGAGGATGGTAGCCAGCAGGTTGGCATTGGTATGGTGTTTCAACAAGCGGCGCTATTTGATTCGCTGACGGTGGAGGAAAATGTGGGATTTTTACTTTATCAAAATTCAAAGCTAGCGCGATCGCGCATCCAAGATTTGGTAAAAGAAAAATTAGACATGGTAGGTTTGCCAGAAATAAGAAATCTCTACCCAGCCGAACTTTCCGGGGGAATGCGAAAACGGGTAAGTTTTGCCCGTGCGATTATGTCTAATCCTGATGATCCCACAGAAGGGCCAGATGTTCTACTATATGATGAACCAACAGCCGGACTTGATCCCATTGCCTCAACAGTAATCGAAGATTTAATCCGCTATTTGCAATGTTTAAATGGAGTTTGTAGTACTTATGCTGTTGTTACCCACCAAGACAGTACTATGCGCCGTACAGCTGATAGACTTATATTTCTCTATGAAGGTAGAGTGCAGTGGCAGGGTACAGTTAGTGAAACATACAACACAGAAAATCCTTTAATCAAACAATTTCTTAGTGGAAGTGTGCAAGGGCCGATTCAAGTCGTCGGTTAGAAAGTGAGGAGTTAAGAATCAGGAGCGATTAAATTCAACTCCTAACTCTCAACTGCTAACTCATAACTAATTATTGGGTGGAGGAAAAAAATGCGAGGTCTTATGACAAGCCTCTTCTCTTCTAGAGGCTTCGGCAACGCGTCTGGGCGAACATTTAGAGAAGGCTCTGTGGGATTGTTACTCCTGTTAGGATTAGGGGTATTTGGGTTGCTCTTTCTGTGGTTAAATAGATTCACTCCTGCTGGGCAATCATACAAAGTTATTGTAGAATTTGCTAACGCTGGCGGAATGCAAAAGGGAGCAACAGTTCGCTATCGAGGTGTTAAGGTAGGAACTATTTCCCAGGTTCGACCAGGGCCAAATGCCGTTGATGTAGAAATTGAAATTGCCCAAACTAACTTAACTCTCCCCCGGAATGTAGTCGTAGAAGCTAATCAAAGCGGATTAATTAGCGAAAGTATCATCGACATCACACCAAAAGCAACCTTACCTACTGGGGTTGTGATTGCTAAACCCCTAGATAAAAATTGTGATCCCAGCCTGATAATTTGTAATGGCTCTCGGTTAAAAGGTCAGATTGGCATCAGTGTTGATGAACTAATTCGCAGTTCAAGTGAGCTAGCCGCTGCATACACTGACCCAAAATTTTATAGAAATGTCAATAGGGTTCTAGAAACTACCACAGGCGCAGCAACCAGTTTTACTGGGCTAAGTCAAGATTTACAAGGTTTGACCAAAAGCTTGCGACAACAACTTAATACCTTTTCAGCCACTGCTAATTCAGTGCAACAAGCGACAAACCAACTTAGTGCATCATCGAGTCAAACAATAAATAAATTCGGTGCAACTGCAACTCAAGCAAATCGTTTGCTGAACAATCTGGATAATTTATTGACAACAAATCGCTCTTCGCTGCTTGGCGCTTTGAACAATATCACCGAAACCAGCAACCAACTGCGTGTTACAGTCAGTAGCCTATCACCAACTGTGAATCGATTCACTCAAGGACAATTAATCAACAATTTAGAAGCTCTTTCAGCAAATGCAGCGCAAGCCTCAGCTAATTTACGTGATGCTTCAAAAACTTTAAATGATCCAAAGAATGCGGTGCTGCTACAACAAACTTTAGATTCAGCACGAGTAACCTTTGAAAATAGCCAAAAAATTACATCTGATTTGGATGAGTTGACAGGTGATCCTACTTTCCGACAAAATTTGCGGCAATTGGTGAATGGTCTAAGTAGTTTGGTATCTTCTACACAACAGATGCAGCAACAGGTGCAAGTTGCGACTACTCTAGATTCGGTAAAAACCGTTGTGAGCAAACCAAATAATCTAATTCCTACCCCAGCACCAACTCAAGAGGCGATGTCTAATGATAAGTCCCTACCCGTCTACGTAATTAATCCCCCACCTGCTAATTTTGGAAGTACCAACATCAACCCTGAACCAATCCCAACCCCCAGTCCGTCTATCTCTAACTCATCCCAAGAAGACCTGTTGAAGCAGCTGCGGGACTATGGTAAGCAACGGGAGCAACTGGAGACGGGAAAATAAGCAATAGAGCTTGACCGAATTTTAGATTTTGGATAAGGGACTTCCAAATAAAAAAATATACAACTATTTATTGTGGGGTGGGCGTCTCGCCCGCCCATAGTCAAAGGCGGGCAAGATGCCCACCCCACAAGATTGGATAATTTATTTCTTGGAAGTCCCTAATGGAATTGAATCGACGATCGCAGCGACTTGGCTTACTAGCATACCGATCGCCTGTTGTTATTTTTTAGTCAAATCAGGGAATTCTATTAATACGATTCAGTAATTCGTACAGCGTTGACCAGAGAAAGACTTTCCATAGGATAGCCACTGGGAGAGAGTTGTTGTAGGTTTATTTGAACTGTGTTGTAAAAATATTTTGAGTTTTGAGGATCGGCTGATGGATAAATCAATTATTCAGTTGGTTGACGAATTACCAACTGACAATATCACTGTCAAAGTTTTAAAAGCTCTTGATTATGTAGCACCAGGTGAGTGGAGCAATTTGACGGGATTTGAGAATAATATTCGCAGCATTACTGGAGTTAGCGATGCTAAGGTAATTCAGAAAATCCGCGATCGCGCTGTTGTTTTATACGAAGATCCTCAACAAGGCTACCAGTTCGCAATCAAACTTTATCAAACAATTGATAAGGCAGACACAGCTATGGCAACGGCGGCTTTAGCAAATAAAGTTAGTGAGAAAATCGGCTTTCTCTCTTTTTTAGGCAAAATTACTCCCAAAGCTGATATAACTCAATCCATTGACTTACTACTGAAAATCACCGTCGAAATTATTGCCTTTTGCAAACTAAATGGTATTCCTCAACCGAATCCCCAAGAGTTTGCTAATTCTCTTGCTAACAACTATCAAAATGCATCCCTAATGCGGATGGTAGCTCTAGTTTGTATAGACGGAATTCTACCACTAGGCCCCGACTTTTTGGACAAAATTCACGGAGTTATTAGTGGTACTGATACTAGCGCAATAACTCAAAATCCGGTTTTCTTAGCCATCAATAACTTTCTACCAGGTAGTAACCCCTCTGATAAAGTTGGTTTTATCAGTCAAGGTTTCAACTCTGTGCAAGGTTGGATGAATAACTTAGTATCCAAAACAGGCATAACCCCGCAATCAATTTCTAGTCATTTGGGTAGTTTTATTCAAATTGCTGATGATAATTTAGATTTTGTAGCAGCATTCCTAGATCAAACTACTAATTATTACGAACATACGGGAATTCAAACTGTCGCTCGCAGCTTGATTTTGCAAGCCTATACTCTAGTAAAAGAGGAAATAAAACAAGAGGAACAAAAGCCTATCCAAGATGTTTCATCTACTGTTAGTTCAGATAAAAATCAGTATGAACTTAGCAAAACAGTAGAAGTTTGGGATAGTGAGGAGGAAGATTGGTATCAGGGAACAATTGAGAAAATCCAAGATGACCAATTCTTTATTCATTATCTTGGTTACGGTTCATCTCATAACGAGTGGGTGGGCGAAGATGACATTCGGACTCGCGATCTTCGCTCCTCTGATGACAATGGATATGCAGTAGGTCAAAAGGTAAAATGTTGGGATGATGAGCAAGAGGCTTGGTATTCTGCAACAATTGAGCAAATCCAAAATCAGCAATACTTTGTTCATTACATTGGTTATGACTCATCCTATGATGAGTGGGTTGATAGTGACGAAATTTCCTAATTGAATTAGCACGGGGCTGGCGAGAGCGATATCTCCGATGGGCTATTCGGTAT
>NZ_DASQZC010000400.1:0-4552 GCF_035638895.1 Nostoc sp.
CTGGATACCACTACCGCTAGAGAAGGGCGTGCTGGGGACGTGATTATTGATGCTCAAAATATCGTCTCAGTTGACAATAGCTTTATATCCAGCGATACTCTTGGGTTGGGAGATGGTGGCAGTATAAAGATCACGGCTGGGGAACTTACCTTAACCAAGGGTGGACAAATATTGTCCAGAACCACTGGAAAAGGAAATGCAGGCACTATTACTATCAATCCTGTCAATGCTTTTAGCTCTGTCAGCATTTCTGGGGTTAATCCAGATCCAAAAGAGGCATTCTCTAGCGGCTTGGTAACTTCTACTGAGAAAGAAGGCGCTGGTCAGGGTGGTAATATTAGTGTGACGACTGGGGAATTACGCGTATCAGACGGAGGAGTTTTGATTGCGCGAACTAGAAATGCCTCCCCAGGCGGTAATATCACTGTTAACGTCAACACTTTTGAGGCTACTAATGGCGGACAAGTCATCACCACTACCTTCGGCACCGGACGTGCAGGTGACATTACAGTAACAGCCACTGACAGGGTAAGAATTTCTGGGAGCGATCCGACTTACTTTGATCGGTTTCAGCAGCAATCCGAGCCGACTATAGTTGATAATGATGGTTCTGCCAGTGGTTTGCTTGCTCGCGTAGCAGGTCAGGAAACTGCTAATGCAGGTAACATTCTGGTAAAAGCTCGCTCTATCAGCTTAGACAACCAAGCAGTGATTTCAGCTACAACCACATTAGGCGAGGGTGGTAATATTGAGTTGCAACCGCAGGACTTTTTGCTAATGGGCGGTGGCAGTCAGATATCCACCACCGCAGGTACTCAAGAGGCTGGTGGAAACGGCGGTAATATCACCATCAATGCGCCTGACGGCTTCATCATCGCCAAACCTAATGAAAACAGCGACATTACCGCCAATGCATTTAGTGGTAGTGGTGGGAGAGTCACAATTAAAGCTACTAAACTTTTTGGAATTGCACCACTAACTAGCGAAGACCTTAAAAAGTTGCGCCCTACGGATTTAGACCCGCGTAAACTTCATACAAATGATATTACAGCAATTTCCCGAACAAGACCTGATTTAAGCGGCATTGTAGAAATCAACACGCTTGATGTTGACCCCAATCGAGGATTAATTAACTTACCATCTGTACCCGTTGACACTCAAGTGTCTCAAGTTTGTCAAGTGCGTCCTGGTGAAAATGAAAGCAGTTTTACGATTACCGGACGCGGCGGCTTACCACCCAACCCTACCAAAGACATTCTCACTCTTGATGTAGTTAAAGTAGATTGGGTAACTCTCAAACCAAAGGGTGAAAACCACTCTAGTACAAGTGTTTCAACTCAGGCAAATAATTCTAGTCCAGCGCCGATTGTGGAAGCGCAAGGGTGGATGATAAATGCTAAAGGTGAAGTTGTACTCACGGCTAATGCGCCCACAAACACGCTTCATAGTTCGTGGCAAAACCGAGCTAATTGTCGTAGCGATTTTTAGATTTGAGATTGCCAATTGGTAATTGCTTTGAAACCATCAATTATGAATTATCAATTACCCTCAATACAAAAGCGATCGCGACTAACGTGGATCACGGGTACTTGGAGATTCCTATTAGGCTAATTTGTTAAAAATTGTTGGTTTGTCAGAATTTGCCTTTGCACCAATTGTTAGACGTTATGGTTTGGAAAAATCTAAAGCAGTGAATAAACAGACGATAACTCAATATTGAGGATGTTAATGCTTACGAAAGCACCTTTACCTTTTGGCAAAATTGGGATGGTCCCTAGTTACTAGTAAGATAAGCAGTGAAAACACTAAATTATCGGAGTAGAGAACGTGGCAAATATTCAGGGCAACTCTGCAAACAACTATCTAGCTGGGACTCAAGGAAGCGATCAAATATATGGCTATGAAGGTGATGACACTCTAATAGGTGGGTTCGGTAATGACAACTTAGTGGGAGGAGGTGGTAATGACATTCTCACTGGTAATAGTGGTAGAGATACCTTTGTCCTGAATTACTCAGGTGGCGGTATTGATAGAATTAAAGACTTCTCGGTTAGTAATGACGTTCTTAAAGTTACTACATCAACTATTAGCGCTTCTAGATATCTTATAGGTACACGAGCATCTCTGAGCAATTATGAAGTGGGTGAAGATGCTGGAATGGTTTCTCCTAAGTCTACCAATCGTTCCGTAACGCTCGGTTCAACTAACACTAGCCGATCTTCTAGTCTTTTTACATATGAGGCAAGCACTGGTGCTTTATTTTATTTGGATCAGCAGATAGCTTGGCTATCTCCTAACCTTAACTGGAATACAGCTGTTGTAGTCGCTTCGAGAACTAATAATGATGAATGAAAAATTTAACTCTCTAGCAGAGTTTCTTACTAAAGTTGGGGGAGTCAAACTCCCCTTATACGGTGTAGAGACAAGCAAGGGATTCGCACTTTGATTACGGAATCGGTGTTCTAAGTGCGATCGCGTTGTTTTGTTTTTTGACCAATGTCATCTGTAATGCTAATTGCCAGTTAAAATTAGCAGTAGAAACACTAATTTCTCCGGGAGTAAGGAACGTGGCAACTATTCACGGCACATCTGGAAGCAACAATCTAGTTGGGACTTCAGTAAACGATCAAATATACGGCTATGCAGGTAATGACACTCTGAAAGGTGAGCTAGGTAATGACTACTTAGAGGGAGGAAGTGGTAATGACAGTCTCATTGGTGGTAGTGGTAGAGATACCTTTGTCTTAGATTGCTCAGGTGGCGGTATTGATATAATTAGAGACTTCTCAGTTAACGGCGATATTCTTAAAATTAATACCCCTGTTATTAGCAGCACTAGCGCCATCTCTCAAGGTTCTACAGGCGATGACACTCTAATAGGTAAATCAGGTGAAGACTCCTTAGCAGGAGGAGTTGATAATGACATTCTCACTGGTGGCAAGGATAGTAACAGCTTGCCTTCTATTAAATCTACTGAGAATCCTATTCAATCAACTAACTCTACCACTGATGTTTTAACATCAACAAAAGTTTCGACGAGTGAGGACATAAGACTTGCTGCTCCTATAGTATCTTCAGAAATAGTAATAATTGGTGGAGGTGTGGGACTTCCTAGTTATTGTAGCTATAACGCAAATACTGGTGCTCTATTCTATCTCGATCAGCAGTTAGCTTGGCTACCTCCTAACCTTAGCTTTCCTAACAATGCATGACTTAGGTAGTGACAGAAAAGCGAAAATAGCAGGTATGGTTTTTAAGGCTTCTAATTAGATTTTTCAATTACCTTTTTGCGGTGTCTGTGTTGAAAACTTCGGTTCGCCTTTGGCGTCCCTACAGGCAGACGTTCGCGGACTCACTCTAACCAAAGCTATGTCGGAAGCTTTACGCTGCACTATCGGCAGGAACCGCCGCTCCGACGCCAGTTGGTTCTCCTGTTCAAAGACGCTCTTGCTAGCAAGCTTTAAGAGGATGTTTTAAAAGTCCTCTTGTCGGTAACAAAACGTTGTAGATCCTCCTAAATCCCCCTTAAAAAGGGGACTTTGATTCTTCCCCCTTTTTAAGGGGAGCCAGCACAGTCTTCTCCCTTGGCGTTAGCCTCTCCCTTTGGGAGAAGGGGAAATGCCAAGGGCGATAGCGAGTCATCAAGCGTCTGGGGTCTCCCCAAGTAGAGCGATTGGCGTGGCGTGGGTTGGGGGGATCAATAAGTGCCTAAAATTACAGCCAACTGCTTTTAAAAGAACCTCTAAGAGCAGGGGTACAAGTCGGGAAACCATCTGTTAGCGCCTGGCTCGACTTTTTGCCGTGGTTAAGTCTTAAAATTCATACAGTCACTACTGTTACAACAGCAGATTAGTAATCAAAAACCTAACCTTCCCAGCAGAGTTACCTGGAGAAGGGCACGGGCAAAGGTTTGCACAAGCATTACTAAAGTGGTGTTCTATCTTGCAATGAAGTAACTATCAATGGTTAGGAGATAAGTTCTGTGAGTTTAAGAAGTTGGTTTGGTCACGGTTGTCACTTAGGGTTGTCGGGCTTGATGATTCTAGTGGGTGCGATTGGAATACAAGGAGGCTTACGCACATCCGCTCAGGTCACTGCTGATCCTTCTGTGGGAACTCAAGTGCAGCAAATCGACAACACTACCTTGGATATTACAGGGGGTACAACGGTTGGCAATACAAATTTATTCCATAGTTTTAGCAACTTTAGTATTCCAAGTGATCAGGTAGTCAATTTCCAAAACGCCCCTACCATTAACAATATTTTGGTGCGAGTTACAGGGAGAAATCCCTCTGACATCCAAGGAACACTTCAAACTCAAGGTAATGCTAATTTCTTTTTAATGAATCCTAACGGCATCATATTTGGAGAAACTGCCTCATTAAATGTTAATGGTTCATTTATTGGCACAACAGCTAATGCGATCCAGTTTCCGGGTGGTGGAGAATTTTCCATGACTTCACCCGTGAATCAGCTTAACCCTTTGCTGAGTGTGAATCCTTCTGCATTTCTATTCAATCAAATTCCATCCCAGCCTGTTGGGCCGATTCAA
>NZ_DASQZC010000401.1:0-12000 GCF_035638895.1 Nostoc sp.
TGTAGTTGGTATTGGACTAGTGCAAAATATCAAGTCGATTAAGTTTCAAACACTAAAAGGCATTGCTGGCGCATGGCTAATTACAATCCCCGTGAGTGCTGCCCTTAGCGCTGCCATCTTTAGCATCGCCCGGATTTTATTTCTCTAAGAATTATTAATATTTTCCTAACTTTTTTGTCTACTTCATCTATTCAAAGTAGAACCTACACTGCAACAACGCCAAAAAAGCGTATTTTTGCAGAACTGCTGTTCATTCATTAGAATGTTGTGCAGGGGATAGCGTAACTTTGAATTTCCACAGAAAGATACTTTAATCTCCATTTAGAGATATAAACTGTCACACAAGTTACATTCCACAGGAATTTACAGTTAATTTCGCAAGTCAAGAAGAGGAAAAGGGCAGGGAGTAGGGGGGGAAATCCCCATACATAATAAATTTATTTGCTTTCATATCATGTCCGCTAAATTACCCATAATAAAAGAACCCCACCCCCAACCCCTCCCCGCTTGCGGGGAGGGGAGACAAAGCATAGCTTTGGTGGGGTGGGGAACTTCTGGTTTAATAAGCAATCAAGCGGACATGATATCAAACCCTTGTGGCAGGCGGAAAGATACTAGAATTCCCCCTGCCCCCCTGCCTCTTCAGTCAGACAATTTTGTGGCAATAATGCACCCATCTGCAAGTCTTTGACAATTACTATTGGTAGCAAAACAATAAATGTTTATTTGGAGTGAGATTTATTTAAAAGTAAAAATCTCATTAGCAAATAGGTTGATGTAAATTAAACTGACCAAAACAAAAAAGGTTTGAGTTGAAGCGACTTACAGCCATACGGATAATCCAAAGTCCAAAATCGAATGACAAAATACTTGTCAATCCTGAAGAAAACACTGTGTATTAAGCAGTAAGGTAAATTTGATGCTTTGCCAAGTTGTGCTCAGTATGACAGAATTACGTTGAAATGCGGAAGTGCTGTTAAAATTTTTAATTTATCTGACAAAATACAGGAATTAGTATGAGCGCCAATAAAGTGTACCGGAAGCAGCTTTATCGTCAAGGTGTTAGAGGTTAGAAGCTAATGGGGCGATTCGAGAAGCAACCAGAAAACCCGAGAGTCAGAGGCGAGCTATCCAGAGCAGCAGAAAATGCTCTTTGGGCTGTAGTTGAAGATTTAGAAAATCTTCAGCAAAATGTCCTCAGAGGATTGCAGGAAGACGTAAAGCGACTTCAGTCAGAAAAAAACCGATTATCTGATGATATTCAAAGCTTAGTAGAGGAAAAAGAGCATTTACAACAAGTGCGCCAAATTACTGAGCAGCAAGTGTTAATTCGGCAACTGGCAGAAGTTCTGGCAAAGCATATATCTTCACAACTGCAATCCTCTCTGGCAACTTTAGCTAACCAAACCATAGAGGGCAACTCTTACGATCAAGCTGCGCTTAAGTCGGCTGAAGTAAGCAGCAATGTAGTAGGTGAAATTAATGAAAAAGTCGAACACATGTTTGACAGCTTGGATGATACCGTTACTATTACCTTTAACTCGCTGCAACAGGAGCTGAAGAACTATCAAAGTAATCTTTCCCAACAGTTGTCACGGATGTACAGCCAGCAGCAGCAAGGGGAAACGATTTTGGCGGAGTTTGTTAATCGCCTGCATGGAGAACTAGACAAAACTATTGAAGTTGCTTCACGCAAACCAGCGACAGCAGGTATACCTACTGTTTTGCAGTTTACCGAGCCAGAAAAAAATAGTTCTTTTGAGACATCCTCGCCACAGGTTGGCGAAGTAGTAAGAAATTCCTCTGAGCCAATTTCCCCGATCGCTAATAAATTTTCACCAAGGGAAACGACATCAGAGCCAACCGTTGTTAAAGAAAACGGCGCAAACCCAATTTCTGCCCCCAGCAAAGACTTATCCCAAAGGGAAACAACATCACAGCCGCCGGTTCTTAGAGAAAACGTCGCGAACTTAATTTCTATCACCAGTAAAGACTCGTCCCAAAGGGAAACGACATCAGAGCCGACTGTTGTTAGAGAAAACGCCGCGAACCCAATTTCTTTCCCCAGCCAAGATTTGTCCCAAAGGGAAACGACATCAGAGCCGATTGTCGTTAGAGAAAATGCCGCGAACCCAATTTCTGTCCCCAGCCAAGACTTGTCCCAAAGGGAAACTAAATCAGAGTCGAATGCTGCTGTAGTTCCGCCACCAAAAGAAAACGCTGCTGAACCAATTTCTGTCCTTAATAAGGACTTGCCAGAAAAGGAAACGACATCAGAGCCTCCTAATGTATCTGTGCCACAGCCGGAAGCAATACAAACTTCACGAAGGAGAAACGCTGCTGAATCAATTTCTCTCCTCCGCAAGAACGTATCGCAGAGCAAAGCTCAATCCTCACCGATCGCTCCGCTAGAGCCGCCACCAGCAAAACCGCCACAATCGCGATCGCGCAATTCCTCTGGTTTATCGTCGATCCAAATCGGTTTATTATTGATTGTCTTATCGGCAGTGCTATCGTCGCTTTATAACGTAGCCATTAAGGTAATTTTCCACGAAGGTTCCCAAATTTTTGGAGTATTAGATGTAGAGCGCTTGCTGCCGCCGACTTTGGGCAATACTTTCTTAATTTTGACCCTACGGTTTATGGTAGTAGTACCACTAATGGTATTGTTGTCGCCGATACTACATCCAACCTTATGGCAAGACTTAGAAAACTTGGCTAACTCAGTTAGAGGAAATCCCACAGCTGCTAATGCAGCTACCAAGCAGATTTTGCTGTTGTCAGTTGTGAGTGGCTGCTTTCTGTTTTTGTCTCAGGTTCTCATATACATTGCGATCGCTCAAGTCACCACAGGAATGGCGATCGCACTGTTCTTTATTTATCCGATGGTTAGTGGTTTATTGTCGTGGTTTCTGTTTCGCGATCGCCCCACCATATTTCGCATCAGTGCGATCGCTGCAATTTGCTGCGGTGAATTGTTGGTTTTAGGAGGTTCTCCCAACCCAGGTATGGGTAATACTTCAATGGGAAGCAGCGCCGCCATTCTTTCCGGCGTGGCTTTTGCAGCCTACATAATTCTGACGCGGGTTTGTGCTAGCAAACTGCATCCCGTGACTTTTACTTTAATTAACTTCGCCACCATGCTGCTGTTGAGCTTTATCTGTTTGATGCTACCTTTACCAAGCGATTGGAACTTGGTAGTTGATACCTCTAAGATGCTGGAACTGGTTTTAAGTGCATTTATTTTGGGTGTGTTAACTCTTGCCGGCTATTTGCTGAATAATGTTGGTATTAGTAAACTAGGTGGTTCGCGATCGGCGCTCATCGGTGGTACTATCCCAGTTTTAACCGTGATTTTCGCTGGGCTAATCATTCAAGAAAATTTGGATATTGTGCAAATTCTGGGAGTGTTGTTAGTAACCTTTGGCGCGGCCGCTTTCAGCTTTGAAACAATGCGAAATCAGGTTAAACCCTCTAATCCCACCAATTAAATGACGAGTTCAATCAGTTTAGGTGTGGTGGGAGGTATAGCTCCCATCACTCTGGGCATAAATCCTGACGCGAATACGCCTAGTTGCAACTTCTCTAAATCATCTGAACAAACAACATCCCCGACTTCTGTGAGAAGCCGGGGATCTCAATTTTTACGAATAATTTACGGCTGCTGTAAGTAAATGGGTAAGAATAATTCAAACTACATTAACTGATGTAATGTAAAAAATATTGAGGCGTTGCTGAATTGAAGTATGAATCTGGATGTAGAGACGTAGAACTGCTACATCTCTACAAGGATTTTGGTATTATCCAAAATCATTTTCATACATGGAATCAGCAACGCCAATATTGAAATTAGTTTGTAGTGAGCGGCTGGAGCCGCTCTCTGTGAGACGCTACGCGAACAAAGTAAGGCTAAAACCGCTTTCTACAAGACACTACGCGTAGCTTGCTTCCCCGCAGGGGTACACTACATTATTTACGCCATCCTACTTATAAGTGGAGATAGCACTTAATAGATGAGTCAACAGTAATTAGAAGAACTTGACTTGTAATATATTTTTAGGAATTTAGCCTGATACAGATAGGAAAACACGTATATGTAAGCAGTACGAGTAGTACTGACTCAAGCAATTTAGCACGAGTACTTGCTCACAAAGAAGATTGGCAAGGAGTTAAGACCATTGCAGCACGTTTTGGAACTAGGAGATGAAGAAGTAACAGAAGTATTTAGAGTAACCCGGTTTTTAAGCATGGTAGACTCAGTAAATGGGCAAGAATAAAATGACCTATGTTACAGAATGTAAAGTTAATTAAATTGAGTTGTAGTAGACCTTCAGACCTTAAAATAGGGTTAGAGCCGCTTACTACAAATCTTTAATTATTCACGCCAACTTACTTATTGGGTTTAGTGAAATGGTATTTTTATTTACGTCGGTCTGCATTAGTCAATTTGGTCTGCGATGCCTACGGCGGTAAACTACGCCCAGATGCCTAGAGAAAGAAGCTTATATCGTAGCTTGCTGCGGATTCTCTTCCTTTTATTTACGCAATTCAACATCCGTCAAATATATAGAACAGTGAGGTAAAAATATATTTAAAAGTAGCCAATGAATTAGTTAAATCATGAAAATTTAAAATTCTTTCATGAAAAAAATATCTAAATAATCATAAAATCCACTATGTTTTATTTATTTGGATTTGACTAATAACTAGTTATTCGGCTATTAGCATAATTAACAAAGCCTAATAAGTATGCAATTAATTCAGAGTCAATCGAGGCTTTCTGTGTAAAATTATCAACACAAAAAGATAATTACGAATCAGATTTACTAGAAAAAAGACAATATCATCAAACCTTGATTTAGCAAGAATAGAAATTACTTAAGTAGGCATTATTTATAAACTTTCAAACACATGAATTTGTTACAAACTGAAAAAAAGATGATATGATAAAAAACGAGAATTGAAAAAACAACAGGTGTTTTGGAAATTGGAATTAATTGCTCTACTTGATGTCTACTATCTTCCCTCAAGCCAAAGGCTTATAGTGGCGAGACATCACTGGAGGTTGTAAACAAAATAATAGTTCGCAACGAGCCGTATGGCTCAACCTCTGAATGTTTCTATACCTGGGAAGCGATTTCTTTTTAGACTAGTCCCAATTATTTCTAGTCACTTGTGTGCTAAAAATAATTCGCTAAAGCTGAATAAAAACCATCTTTTTTGAGTAACAGATATCCCAGATAAACCGCGCAAACTAGTTTTTACTCCAAGTCGGCATAGTGCCATAATTAAGGTGTAAATAGCTTGACGTTGTTGCTCTAGAAAGATAAAAAAACTCAGAGAACTTAAAGGCTTTATAGATTACTTGTAACACAGTTGACTTTTGGGACGGAAACGGTGATCAAGCTGAACTTGCTGATGTCTGTAATTTTCTGGTCAGATGCAAAGACAGTTATAGTAACCACAACTAAATCTGCCTTAATACCAGAAAATATACGAAAATGGTAGTTTGGGCTACCACGGATTTCATAGTTATCGCATACTAATATAGTCTGAAGTGAAAACATTGCCTTCAGCCAGGTGTATACTACCTATTTTCAATCCATTAAAAATTCTGTAAACGTGCTATTCAATTGTCTGTAATATGAGTAACGACATAGATCTGATCAAACGTCTTGACCCCAGTGCGATGGATCAGATCATGCTTTATCTGGCTTTTAGTGCCATGCGGACGAGTGGGCACAGGCATGGGGCATTTTTAGACGCAGCCGCAACAGCAGCAAAATGTGCAATTTACATGACCTATCTGGAGCAGGGACAAAACCTGCGGATGACAGGGCATTTGCACCACCTGGAGCCGAAACGGGTAAAAATTATTGTAGAAGAAGTCAGACAGGCTTTAACAGAAGGCAAACTATTAAAGATGCTGGGTTCTCAGGAACCACGCTATTTAATTCAATTGCCTTATGTCTGGCTAGAAAAGTATCCTTGGCAACCGGGGCGATCGCGCGTTCCTGGTACCAGTCTGACAAGTGAAGAAAAAAGACAAATTGAGCAAAAACTGCCCAGTAATCTACCTGACGCTCAGTTAGTTAGCTCTTTTGAGTTTCTGGATTTAATTGAGTTTTTGCACAGGCGATCGCAAGAAGACTTCCCACCCGAACACCAAATGCCTTTGAGTGAAGCCTTGGGTGAGCATATCAAGCGCCGTCTGCTCTACTCAGGAACGGTAACACGCATTGATTCTCCTTGGGGAATGCCCTTCTATGCTCTTACCCGTCCTTTTTATGCCCCCGCAGACGATCAAGAACGCACCTACATCATGGTAGAAGATACCGCTCGGTATTTCCGCATGATGAAAAATTGGGCAGAACGGCGACGAAATGCCATGCGCTTACTGGAAGAACTTGATATCCTCCCAGAAAAAATGGAGCAGGCTATGGAAGAATTAGATGAAGTTATCCGTGCCTGGGCAGATAAATATCACCAAGACGGGGGTATTCCAGTAATTTTACAAACAGTTTTTGGCGAAAGAGAAGACTAGCTCCGCAAGGCGGAAGTCAAAAGTCAAAAGGCTCTAATTTTGGGCTTTCTGGCTGTAATGAAATGGTAGTTTATTTTCGTCGGACTGTACTAGTAGCGGTACACAAAATTCAAAAAGCTAATTAGGCTTTTCACTGATTTTGTCCGTTGCTTAATACTAGGGAGATGGTTCTTCTACTTAGATTGTAACACTGTACTAGTAATAATAGTACAAAAGTCACAAAATCGCTTGTGACTTTTGTGTTGTAAGTGTTTAGTTTGAATAACTTGCAATCACAGGACAATTATACGGCGAAGTCCTGTTCACCCAGTATATGAAATTTAAATGTGGAACATTACCCATCAGTTTAAACGTGACAAATTAGTAGGGTGGATATTTTAATATCCACCCTACTAATTAACCTGTATTCTCAGTTAACTACAAAGGATTGTAATTAATTCGTCGTGCCGGGTTGCGTTGGCACAATCGGTTGCGTTGGAATAACCGGTTGTGTTGGAACACTCGGTTGCGTTGGAACACTTGGTTGCGTTGGAAATGGGACAGTCTCTAAACTTGGATTTGAACCCGCAGGTATTATAGTTGACGGTGGAGAGGAAGATGAAGCACCGATAACACTATCATCAGCACTGATACAAGTATCTAACGCCTGTGTAGCAGGAAAGTCGATTTGACTACGCAAGCCAACTACACACTGCCCAAAGCGCACGGGTAACAAACTACGTCCACAGTAATCTAGAGCTGCCAGATTAGCTTCTTCCTTGGTACTTAAGCTAACACCAACTACACAGGTAGCTAACTCCTCAGGACGCCGGGCCCTCCCACAAGAAGAAAGCGCATCTGTCGCGGCAATTTGGGTTTCCTTATCAATTTTAACCACGCAAGCAGCCAAATCTTTTGGACGCAGTGCTGCTGCACAACCAAGTGAAGCCGCTTCTGCCGTTACACCCACGCTCAAAAGGCGACCTGCACAAACACTATAATCATTCTTGTAGGAAGCAGCGATCGCTGTATTCGGTAAGAGTGTTGCCAAGCATCCAGCTATAGCCACTGGTACTGTTAAAATCCTGGAGGTGGAACTGGCTTGTTTGTTCTTACCTCTATTAACCGCTTTATTGCTCATTAACATTGCCATTCTCCAAACACCCAAAGTTATGCTAACTCAAATATCTTAAAAATCCTCTGTAATTAAAGAATTTCGGCGGTAGCAAGCTATAGACATAATTAATTATGCCGGAAATTGTGTTAATATAACTGTTTGAAAGATAAGTAGGCAACGTAAAAAGTATTTCAAAGTAAGAATACTACGTAAATCAATCTGATTATTGAGTAGCCTACGAAACTAAATAAACACAAAAAACTTATTGGCAGGAGTACGGCGTGACAGGCCGGAATTCAGGCTTGAAAGCCAGTATGTCGGTTCTACCGACTTAAAGCAACTGGCGTAATTGATGCCTCTACATTGGTAGGATACGTCATACCAAGGTAAGCACACTCAAAAAACCAAAAATCCTCTGATTTTTAATCAGAGATATGTCAACATAGTATGTCAGCTATGTTTGGCTAAATATGTTTGGCTAAAGTTTAAACAGGATTAGATTAAGGAAACTCATGTCCCGATATAGAGGGCCACGCCTCAGAATTGTACGCCGCTTGGGCGATTTACCAGGATTAACTCGTAAAAGCGCTAGACGGGCTTACCCGCCTGGTATGCATGGTCAGAACCGCAAGAAGCGCTCTGAATATGCTATCCGTCTAGAAGAAAAGCAAAAGCTCCGCTTCAACTACGGTTTGACTGAAAAGCAATTGCTGCGCTATGTGCGGAAAGCCAGACGTGTTACTGGTTCTACCGGACAAGTGTTGCTGCAATTGCTAGAAATGCGCTTGGATAATACCGTTTTCCGCTTGGGTATAGCCCCGACTATCCCAGCAGCTCGTCAACTGGTAAACCACGGTCACGTAACTGTTAACGGTCGTGTGGTTAATATTGCTAGCTATCAATGCCGTCCTGGTGAAGTAATTGCGGTCAGGGATCGGGCACAATCACGGAAGTTGGTGGAAGCTAACTTGCAATATCCCGGTTTGGCAAATCTCCCCAGTCATTTGGAGTTTGACAAAAATAAGTTGGTTGGTAGAGTCAACAGCGTTATTGAACGTGAATGGGTGGCACTACAAGTTAACGAACTACTTGTGGTGGAATACTACTCACGACAAGCGTAATAGTCATTTGTCCTTAGTGAGCCAGTGCGGTCTTCTCCCAAGGGGAGACGCCAAGGGCGATGGGGGTTTCCCCCATGAGCAACTAGCGTTAGCGCAGCGTTAGCGACGCAGGAGCGTCACCCGAAGGGTCATTTGTCCTTAGTTATTTGCAAAGGACAAATGACCAATGACTATCCGCCAATTTGCGACATGGTGCGGGTATATGTACCTGAAATGCCAGAATCGCGCCCTTTAAAGTTAATTTCTGGCTTGATTGCTAGTAAATTACTCACCTGCTCTTGTAATTGGGCGGTACTAGTGCCAGAACGCAAAGCAGTTTTTAAATCTATTTGACCAGTTTCATTTAATAAACAAGGACGCAGCCAGCCATCAGCACTCAGGCGCATCCGGTTACAACGATCGCAAAAACACTCCGACATTTGACTAATAAATCCCAGTGTCCCCTTCGCACCGGGAATTTGAAAAACATCAGCAGGGCCAGCACCACGAACTTGTGATTCTGTCAAGCCCCAGCGATCGCGAATACGTTCTCGTAAATCGGCTGAAGATACCCAACCGCGATCGCCAAACAAATGCATATTACCAATGGGCATAAATTCAATAAATCGAACGTGCCACTGTTTATCAATTGTCAGGGCGGCTAAATCGAGAACTTCGTGGTCATTAACACCAGGAATCACCACCACATTCAGCTTCAGGGGGTCGAATCCGACCTGATGGGCAGCTTGAATCCCCTGCCAAACTTGTTGCCAACGAGAACGCCCCTGATTACCAATAATTTGATCAAAAATGTCGGGATCAAGCGAGTCCAGACTAATATTAATTCGTCGCAGCCCTGCATTGTAAAGGTTTTGTGCCATCGGAGCTAGCAAAAAACCGTTGGTAGTCATTGAGAGGTCTTGAGTTTGGGGGAGACTTGCGATCGCGCTTACTAAATCTACCACGCGCGGACGCAACAAGGGTTCACCCCCAGTTAACCGAAACCGGGTAAAGCCTACTGGAATAAATACCTCTTTAATTAAGGTGAGCAGTTCCTCATTAGTCAACAACTGTTGCTTGAGAATATAATCCAGTTCTACTCCCTCTGGCATACAGTATTGACAACGAAAATTGCAGCGATCGATTAAGCTTATGCGGAGGTAGTCTACCTGATTCATCGTTTTATTTTTATTGTCTCTAATTAATTAAAGACTTTACAAAGTTGGTTTACGCCTTCCTACTATATTTGTTGTAACTGAAGATACCGTACCCCCCCTTAAGTGAGAGTCCACAGATTGTGGCATAATAAGCCGATCGCATCTACTAGTTAGTCATCAATCGTGCAAGACACCGACTCCATAAACGACCTTGCTGCTGCTTTACTACAGCCAGCAGATATCAGCTTTGAACTGCCCGATCCAGAAGATGAACAGATTCTAGAATCAGATTTTCAACAGCAGCTAGAAGTAGCTTGGCAGGTATGCGATCGCTTTGATTTGCAAACTGAAATTTGGCGGGGGCGAATTTTACGCGCTATCCGCGACAGAGAGAAAGTTGGTGGTGACGGACGCGGTACTGGCTTTCTGCGATGGCTAAAAGAGCGGGAAATCAGCAAAAGTCAAGCATATTCCTGGATTCAACTGGCGAATAGTGCCGATACTCTCATCGAAGACGGTAAACTTGATCCCGGAACTGTAAACAACTTCAGCAAACGGGCATTTGTTGAAACCTCCAAAGCAGTCCCAGAAGTGCAACAGATGGTGAGTGAAGCCGCCCAAAAAGGCGATCGCATCACCAGGCGGGAAGTGCGTCAACTCAGCGATGAATGGACAGCCATGTCCTCAGATTTATTACCCGAAGCAGTCAAAGAAAAAGCAGCAGATAACACCCTTCCCCCACGTTATATCGCCCCACTGGTGAAGGAAATGGAAAAACTGCCAGAATCGCACCAAAAGTTTATCCAAAAGGAAATTGCTGCTAATCCTGATGTGGATACCCTGAAACAGGTAACTACAGAAGCGCGTAACTTAGCCAAATATCTGAAAGGGGCGGCTCAAGTTCAGGCACTAACGAAGGAAGATGTTGATATTGAAACAGCCTTAGAAGAAGCGCAAAGAGTCGGCTGTTTGAGTATTGCTGCTGATTTGGTCAATCAAGCATCGCAAATTGAACAAACGATCGCTAAATTGTACATGACTTGGAAACGAATCGGTAATTTAGCAGATCGATTATATGTAGATACTGGTGCAAGTACACCCAACTTGCGATCGCTCCTAACTTGCTTGGAACCTCTGGGTGGTGAAATTATGGAATTGCAACTTAGTGGTGCGACTGAACACACTATACGTCTGCAAATTCAAGAGACGAGTTAGAGAATAGGCAGTAGCGATGCCTACGGTGGTAACAGAGCTTTGTCGTACCCCTACGGGGAAGCTACGCGCAGCGTCTGTCTGCGACACGCTGCGCGTTCGCGTCAGCGTCCCGCAGGGAACGTAGAGAAGTGCTGGCTACGCCTACGCAATTTATCTTTCAGTCTTTGGAATTGCTGAGAGTAAGGCACGGAGGGCGTTATTAACAGCTTCTGATGTTTTAAATATCTCAGCGACATCAGCTACTTGCAATAACTTCTACTTACAAAACTTAATTTTTTCTAAGAGCTGATTCGCAAAGAGAATCTCGCCATATCTCAAATTCTAATTAGCAGCGCAAGATGTAGCTGTGAGCAAGGAGTTATGGGGCGTTGCAGTGGGTACTTGAGCAACCAGAACCACGTTCCCATTGGCATCTATAACCCACCCTTGGGCTTCCACAATTTGAGTAGGTTCATTGACAGAATTAACTTTCTGTAATTTTTCTTCTGTGTTTTGCTGCGCCTGAGCAACCACTTTTTTCTGAATAATGCCAGCACGATCCTGACTCTCTGGAGAGAGTGTAATCCAATCTGCCAACACCGCATCATCAGCTATCAATGGCTGCGTAGGATCGGCTACTAGTCCTCCACGCCCAGTTGTAATAAATGAACTCCTGGCTATTTTTCCACCAGAATCACAAGCAGCAACAATTTGCTGCGAAGCATCAACCAGATTTACAGGTAATTCTACTAATCCTTTACTGGGGTCAACATCTGGTGAGTTGATTTCTACAGTGCCATTTAATGTAGGGTTTTGCTGAGAAAACGCGGTGATGTCACTTGTTAGCAGCCTACTTGGATCTAGTGGCTGTTTAGGGTTCAACAGCCTTTCTACCTCTGCACGGGTGCG
>NZ_DASQZC010000402.1:0-13193 GCF_035638895.1 Nostoc sp.
AAAGTATATAAAATAACCTGTAAGCACAAAATTTAGTTAAATAAATTTTGTCCAGCAAAGTAAAAAGAGTTAAAGTCAGACTAAGTATATAGTGACACAAATATTTACAATAACTGATAAGAAATATAACAGGGATGTATAATTAGCGCGTCTCCTGCATAATCCATAAAAAGATAATGATTAAGGATGGCAGGCTTTCTATTTTTTACTTTAATAAAGGGCATATGTGGCAACAAGAAAAAAAAGATATTTCGATAGTCAGACTGGTATTATGGCTTACCTTAGCTACCACCCCTATGGCAGCAAGTTTACTGGTGTCAGAACCCATGCTGGCACAATCTAAACCTGAAGCTCCCTCTTTTACACTGCCGCAAACAGTGCAGAATGGGGCGACAGTGCGGATTGATGGTTCAAGTAGTTTGGGTGCAATCAACCAAAGCCTGAAAGAAAATTTTGAAAAACAGTATCCCGGCGCAAAGGTTGAAGTTGCTGCTAACGGTACTGATAACGCACTGAAAGATTTGCTAGATGGCAAAATCGACATAGCAGCAATGGGGCGCGGGTTGACGCCAGCAGAAAAAGCCCAAGGACTAGAACAACTTCCCTTCCGCCGTGAGAAGATTGCGATCGTGGTTGGTGCAGATAATCCTTTCAAAGGAAACTTGACTAATAAGCAATTCGCCCGGATTTTCCGGGGAAAAATTACAAATTGGTCACAAGTAGGAGGCCCTCCAGGGAAGATTCGGTTAATCGATCACCCTAACACGAGTGAAACTCGCAATACTTTTCGGACTTACCCAGCCTTCAAGACTGCTGAATTTGCTACAGGGCCCAATGCTACCCAACTAACTGAGAATAATACCGCAGAAATTATCAAACAACTGGGCAAAGACGGCATCAGCTATGTATTAGCTAATGACGTATCAAAATTGAAAGGTGTGCGAGTTCTGCAATTAGATAAAGTCTTACCAGTTGATGAGAAATATCCCTTTTCGCAACCTTTAGTCTACGTTTACAAAAAAAATCCGAGTTTAAGCACAGTAGATTTTCTCGGCTTTACCCTTGCAGATCCAGGAAAGCAGGCTATAGAACAAGGTAGAACTGCCGAAGCAGAGGCGATCGCAACCAACGTATTACAACCTGTCACGACTTCCCCTGGTGTCCAGACGGCACCTGCTGCTACACCTTCCCCTAGTGCAACTACTTCTGCATTTGCCGAACAGCCATTTGTGGCTCCTCCTGCTACTGCACAACCCAGTCCAATTATCAATAGAGAAACACCATTTTGGTTGCTCCTACCTTTGTTTTTTACTCCTGTAGCTGGAGCGTTCCTATGGTGGGTTTTGGGAAAACGCCCATTGTCTACTGAGAAAACAGACAATTTACCAGAATCAGATCCTCGTCCACCCAGTACAGAAGATGGAGAAATGGCAGTTCTCAACGCCAGCACATCTGCCTCCATTAACGGAGCGATGCTTGAGGAGCAGCCAGTGCCACACTTGCAAGAGCAAGAAAGCCCTGAGCGCACTCCTTTCAACATCTATGCTCAAACAGAATCTGACCTAACCCACAATGCTACTCAAGGGACATCAAATTTAGTCCGAGAGGGAACTAATGGCACCTCTAATTCCTATGAAAACACAACATCAGGCGTAGCTAATGGCTCAGAAAATAACAACTTGGGAGCAGCAGCTTTAACTAATGGTGCGGCTCTAGCAACTGGTCTTGGGGCGGCTAGTTGGACTGCCTTTAACAACAAAGAAACAGAAACAGATGCAATTACTGAGATAGATAATCAAAGTAATTATACTGAGGCGGACAATCCTGAGTCTGATTCTGATGAAATTGCCTGGGATTCTGATGAAATTGAATGGGACATAGAAGCCCCAGCAGCTGTAGTAAATACTTCATATCCTCACCTGCTTAATATTCCAGAATCTGATGTGGAACTGCCTTTATCTGAGGAGACAACCCCACTCCCAGAATTACCAGATGTGCCAGAAATAACATCTGATTTTGGATATTGGGACACAGAAATTAATGAAGATCAGATAGATGAGCAACTTCAGGCAGAATTGAACTGGCTAGAGAGTATTACCTCAACTGAAGATACAGACTCAGTAGATGAATTGCCCTCACCAGAGTCTGAGGAAGTGACAGCCAATGTAGAACCATCAAGGGCACAAACATCCTCACTGCTCGATTTGCCAAAATTATCAGAAGAAGATGTATTCAATGTGGTAGCGGACGCTGCTGAACCCACTGTCAATTTGCCAGAGGAAGAATCTCAAGCAGAGCCTATTGTTGAAGAAAGTATTGCTAAAACTGACTCCACAGATTTAGCGGGTGCTGCGGTAGCAGCAGGCGTAGGAATTGCAGGCTGGACTACCATTTCTGGATCAGATACCCAAAGAGAAACTGATACTACGGTTGAAAATGTCCCAATCGCAGCCGAAACAGCCGTTGATTTGATAGATGCAGAAGAAGAGAGCAGTGTTTTGCTCACAGCGCATACTTCTACATCGGCTCATGTTTCTTGGGAAATATCCGAACTCAAAAAGGCAGCGCTGCGCCAACAGGGTGGCTCTCAATTGGTAGTGCAGCTGTATGATGCAACTGGGATTGACTTGAGTTACCAAAGTCCTCAGTTTGTCCAGCAGTATGAATGTGACGAGACAGCACACGATCGCTTGGTGGAAATTCCCATTAGCGATCGCGACTACATAGCTGAAATTGGCTATGTCGCTGATGGCAATCGCTGGTTGTTCATCGCCCGTTCAGCGATCGTTCGTGTCTTCAGCCCAATCCTTCCAGATCCCGTAGTTGATCATGTAGCGATTGCTAATGAAACAGATATTCACTTAAAAGATGCCCAAGAAGAGATCAGTGAAGAAGAGAGCAGTATTGTCCTCACACCGCATACTTCTACATCGGCTCATGTCTCTTGGGAGATTTCCGAAACCAAGAAAGCAGCGTTGTACCAACAGGGTGGCTCTCAATTGGTAGTGCGGCTGTATGATGCAACTGGGATTGACTTGAGTTATCAAAGTCCCCACCTGGTGCAGGAGTATGAATGTGACGAGACAGCACACGATCGCGTGGTAGAAATTCCGATCAGCGATCGCGATTACATAGCTGAAATTGGCTATGTCGCTTATGGCGAGTATTGGTTGTTCATCGCCCGTTCAGCGATCGTTCGTGTCTTCAGTCCAGTGACTACAGATCCCATAGTTGAAGATGTAGCCTTAGCAAGCGAAACACCTATTGTTCATAGAGATTCCACCGTTGAAGATGTAGCCTTAGCAAGCGAAACACCTGTTGTTCATACAGATTCCAGCCTTGAAGATGTAGCATTAGCAAGCGAAACACCTATTAGCCAAGAAGAGAGTACTCAAGAGGAGAGCAGTATTTTGCTCACACCCCGCACTCCCAAATGGGCTTATGTCTCTTGGCACATTTCCAAGGCTCAGAACGAAGCACTACGACAACAGGGCGGCTCCCAATTGGTAGTGCGACTGTATGATGTGACTGGGATTGACTTGAGTTATCAAGATCCCCAGCTTGTACAGCAGTATGAATGTGAAGAAGTAGCACGCGATCGCTTTGTGGCTATTCCCGTCAGCGATCGCGACTACATGGTTGAAATTGGCTATATCGCAGGTGGCGATGCCTACGGCGGTGAACTACGTTGGTTACTTATAGCCCGTTCACCTAATGTTCGGGTTTTCAGCCGTTCCCACGAAGATTTTTGGTTTGTAGCAGATGCTGAGTTGATTATTCATGGAGCAACCCAACCAAATACAAGCGTAAACATTGGTGGCCATTCCATCAAAATCAAACCTGATGGTACTTTCCACCTACGTCTTCCCTTTTCAGATGGTTTAATGGACTATCTCATAACGGTAGCTGCTGATGGGGAATCCCCTAAAACCATCCATAAGAAGTTCTCTCAGGAAACTTCCGAAAGCTAGTAATTTCCTAAATTATCCCCTCGAATCCCAATACGGTTCGGATAAGCAGGGGACACAGGGAAGGGAAGAGAGTTATTATTGATTAATTTCTCTTCCCCTGCTCAAGAACAGCTCGCCTCAACAGATAACTTTGTTAACCGAACTGTATTGAGAGGTAAGGAAGAGAAATTTAAAAACTGATTTACTCCTCATAACTAATGCGATAGACCATTAGTGGTTTATCGCATTAGTTATGAGGGCTGAAAAACTTCGTAGTAAGGACTTTAGTCCTAGATTTTGAAGCACTGAAGTCTTACTACGACGTTAAATACCTGCTAATAATTTAGCAGAGTTATTTACAGATAATTTTAATTTTGAAATCCTCTTTGCCTTATGACTTTCCTAAAACCATCTCCATTTGGCGGACAAAAAAATACACGTACAGTCGGACGGAGTTTCCAGCCAATATTTTTAATTATATTTACTCTAGTGATGCTGACGGGAATCAGCGTTCGTTTGGCATATTTGCAAATTACTGAAGGAGCAAACCACCGAAAACGAGCTGAGTCAAATCGAATTCGGATGATCGCCAAACAACCAGAACGAGGCAATATTTTTGATCGCAATGGCAAACTTTTAGCCAGTACTCGCTATCCCCGCTCTGTATATTTGTGGCCGATGGCACATACCAAGCCAGCATGGTCAGTTGTGGGAGCGCGTCTATCTCAAATTCTCGACGTTCCCCAAGAAGAGATTGAAAAGAAACTAGAAGAGGCAGGTGCTAACTCTTCTTCACTCATACGAATTGCTCGTGACTTGAACGAAGCGCAAATCACAGCATTGAAGGAGTATCAAACCGAACTTAAAGACGTAGAAATTCATACAGAAGCCGTTCGTTACTATCCCCACGACAAGCAATTAGCTCATGTATTAGGCTATACGCGAGAACTGACCGCCGACCAGTTAAAAGAAAAGAAGCAGGAAGGCTACAGATTAGGTGATGTAATTGGTCAAATGGGAGCTGAAAAAGCTTATGAGAAAAGCCTGCGGGGTGAATGGGGCGGTCAGCAGGTAGAAGTGGATGGTGCAGGTCGGCCACTGCGGGTTTTGGGTGAGAAACAGGCAAAAGCTGGTAACGATTTGCACTTGACCATAGATTTAGATATGCAAAAGACAGCAGAAAAAGCTTTAGGCGATCGCGATGGTGCGATCGTGGCAATTGACCCAAAGAATGGTGCTGTTTTAGCAATGGTATCTCACCCCACCTTTGATCCAAATATTTTCTCGAAACAGAAACTTACCCAAAAAGATTGGGAAACTGTACAAGGTGCAGATCATCCCTTGGTTAATCGCGCCCTCAGTGCCTTTCCCCCCGCTAGCACCTTCAAAATTGTCACCACCACAGCCGGGTTAGAATCAGGTAAATTTTCTCCTAGTACAGTCTTGCAAACCTATGGTTCCTTAAACTTTGGCGGTACGCGATTTGGTGAATGGAACCACGCCGGATTCGGCCCATTGGGTTTTGTCGGTGCATTACAGTGGAGTAGTGATACCTTCTTCTATCAAATTGGTCGCGGAGTCGGCGGCCCAACTTTAATTGAATGGACTCGCAAGTATGGATTTGGTAAAAAAACCGGCTTTGAGTTTCCTAACGAAGAGGCCAAAGGTTTAGTGCCAGATGAAGCATGGAAGCAGAAAGCTTGGAAGATACCTTGGACTGTAGGCGACAGCATTAATATGTCAATTGGTCAAGGTGCTTTACAAACTACACCTTTGCAAGTCGCCATTATGTTTGCCGTGCCTGCTAATGGTGGCTACCGAGTTCAGCCGCATTTGCTTAAAGACAATGAAAAAGCAAAAAGCTGGCGAGAATCTTTAAATATGAAGCCAACAACTATAAGTATTCTCCGTCAGGGATTGCGGAAAGTAGTAGCTGAAGGTACGGGTAAGGCTTTGAAGCAGCCAACAGTTCCCCCAGTCGCTGGTAAGAGTGGTACTGCCGAAGCGTGGAAGGGGCGTGTTAAGCAAAATCACGCTTGGTTTGGAGCTTATGCACCTGCTGAACAGCCAGAAGTTCTAATTGTGGCATTTGCTGAACATTCTGGTGGCGGTGGTGGTAGCATTGCTGCGCCGATGATCTTACAAATTATGGAAGAATATTTTCAGCGCAAGTATCCAGGTAAGTATCAGAAACCAGTATCTGAAAAGCCAGGAAATAGCCGTCGGAGTTGAATAACGATCGATTTGAGCGGAGGGAAATAACCTTCGCATCCTTGCTGAACATCTGTGTTCCATCTTTTGAATACTTTAGTCTGTAGAACTTTTGTATTCAAAATACTAGGCTTTTTCTTCATGCAGCCCAGTAAACTAGACCAAATTTTAGGAGTAGAACTACAGCGTCATCGCACAGAAAAAGGTTGGTCACAGGAGTATCTTGCAGAAGTGACAGGTCTGCACAGGACTTACATTAGCCAGCTTGAGCGAGGGCTAAAAAGTCCATCTGTTAGAGTTCTCAGCCATATTACTAATGCTTTAAATATGACAATGAGCGAGTTTTTACAAGCTGTAGAGGAATCCCTCAGTGTTGACGGACAACGAGACTGAAAGATTAAGCCAAGCCATTATTGCTACCATTGCATCTCCAGTCATCGGCTCGATAGAAGATTATACGTGGGAAGCAATTTTTCATTATGTTAAGGATATTCCTTTATCAGATCCCGCTTTGGGACGTAGCAAGCTTCTCTATGATGCTGTTGACTTAGTGACTAAAACTGGTTGGTCACTCAAATCTCTCCAACTGAATAGCCTTAACTTTACAAATTCATTTTTGTTTGTCATTCAGAGAGCAGATGTTATCAAGAAGTCTGTCCAACTGGGTTTTCCTGGTCTGACCGAGCAATCCTTGCCTAATGAGCTTGGAGCAGCTATTATCCAACATTGGAACGAGAAGATTATTTTGAATCAGGCAGTACAGGGCGTCGTCAAGAGTTATGAAGGCATATTACTGAAAACTATCAAAGGCTACGAGTATATTTACTGCGAGTTTCCACTCAATCCTCTTGACCCAAATACCTTTTCTTGGGCTTGGACGGTAGATAGAACTACTGGGGGATTAGGGGCTGGACTACAGGGAAGCGTTGCAGGCAAAATAGATTTAGTTTGGTATAAAAATCAGAAACAACTTTTTCGAGCTAGAACTATTCCTACACAAGCGGTTCGTATTACAGTTGAAAGAACTCGTCTTACGCTTGATCGATATGTGGAGACAGTTCTCTCTGCTTTGCAAGATCAAATCAATACCCAATTTTCTGAGAATAAGCTTGAAGAATAGATGAAGCGATCGCTTTACCTAGTAGCGGAGGTACAGATTCACCAATTTGAGAAGCCATATCAGTATATGTTCCCAAAAAGTGAAAATCATCTGGATAAGAGTGTAATCTTGCAGCTTCGCGTATTGTAATTGTTCGATCTTGAGTAGGATGAAAAAACCTACCCGATCCTGGATGGAAGACCCATCTGGTGATAGTTCTCGCTGGTTTATCCCAGTAAAGTCTCCCGTATGCACCACTGTAGTGTTTCTTGGGAGCTAATTCAGAAGGTAAGTCCCTAGCATCTTGTCCTTCACCAAGAGCGCAAGCTCTCGAAAATTGAATTGGACTCAAAGCACGAGCAACATGATTAACAATTTTTATGCTTTCATGACGCATCATCGCTTGATATGTAGTTTGTGGAGCAGAAGGATAAACTTCAGCGTCATAGTCTTGTCCTGCATCTAGCGGTGGCAAGTCTCCAATCGCATCTCTAACTGTGACAATTGGAGAAATATTTGCCTCTAATAAATTAAGCTGATTGGAAGATTTTGTAGTTCTATAGTCACTCCTAATATCACCAAAATGTGTTGGTTCAGGAAAATGAAGGGAGTGATCTAGACTAGCTAGAAAAAAAGCTCTGGTTCTCGTTTGTGGTATTCCATAATATGCAGAATTTAATGATGAAGAGACAACTTTATAGCCCAATGATTCAAGTTTTTCTGTGATTTCTTCTCTAATTACGCCATTGTAAGCTTTCAAGATTTCAGGCACGTTTTCCATTACAACATAAAGGGGTCTAAACTCCTCTACGAATTCCAAAAACGTTTTATATAGCAGGTTACGGGAATCATTGAGGTAGCGATAACCGGCAGGAATATTTCTAGACAATCCCTGACACGGAGGGCCGCCAATCAAGAGTATTGGTGCTTCTCGCCGTAAGCCCAACGCTAATCGTAATTCATCAGGACTAACCTGGCGTATGTCCTGATGAATGATTTTAGTTTTTGGGTAATTGTGCTTGTAGGTCGCCAAAGCTTTTGCATTTACATCGATTGCACATACAGATTCAAAACCCGCCATGTGAAATCCTTTTGTCAAACCACCAGCACCAGCAAATAAGTCAATAATCTTGTATGTCATTTCTGAATACTATAGTACTCAAAGGATATCGTCAACCAACTCCTTTATAAAAAGATAGTAATTTCTAGATCAACTTTTATTGAGATATCTTAGCGGGTTTCAAATTTCTGGCTTTGTAGAACATTTCTAAGCTATTGCGATCGCCTACAAAACGCCAGTGCCACGGTTCATAACTCACACCTTGAAAATTATCTTTAGGAAATGACATTTCAAAGCCAAAACGCGGTGCATTTGCTTGCAGCCACCGATAAGCCTTGGTATTGTCAAAGTTAGTTTGGAGATTAGTTGCTGGTACTGATCCGTCTCCAACATCCACAGCATACCCTGTGTGATGTTCGCTATGACCAGGAGGAGCGCTGAGGGCAGCTCGTTCTGCTGGCGTTTGATTTCGCTGGGCACCGACAGCAAAAAACAATGGCTCCTGGTCTTTGACTGAGCGAAAGCCAGAAATTGGTACTAATATTACACCTGAACGCCGCGCTGCTGCTACCATCTCCTCAAACTTTTGGGCAGCAGGTTTTCGCATTCTAATGCCCCTGTTTGCGGAGATAGTTACTAGTTCTGACTCACGGGCTTCTGGGTATGGAAAATGCCCTAACACAGTATCGCTGGAATTATTAGCTGCTGTTGGGGTTGGAGTTGTAGGAGCAGAAGTAGCTGGTAGTTGAGAATCGGCGGTTTTTTTAGGTGCAGTGACGAAATACAAAAAACCGCTAATTAAAGACAGGAGGATAAATCCTGCAACTCCCCCAAAAAGCCAAATTCGGGGTTGCAACCAAATTTTAGGCGCTGCATCAGGGGTATCGCGTACAGCCACTGGAATATCATCACCAAAGTCATTCGATGAGTTTTGCGGTTTTCCAGAAAACCCAGCCTTATTCAAGGGGAAACTCCTGTTTTTGTGGGATAACCATAACAGATTTTGCACTGGACAAAAGTAAACGTAACAGGTAGCATTTTACATCTGTGGTTCTTAGGCGCAATCTTGACAAACCTTTTAGAACTATACGTCAAGCTGGGTGGATTAGTCCTGGTAGGTTTTATTCTGGGACGCAAACTTCCTGTGACAGTTCCTACACATTTGGGACAGTTTCTTTTTTGGGTGGGAGTACCCATCAGCATAGTATCGTTTTTGCGTCAATCTAGCTTGTCGAGGCAAATTTGGATTGCACCTGCGATCGCTTACCTCGCCATTTTACTAGGGGCATTTTTAGCTTGGTTAGGGATTAAAGGACAAGCCTATTTTAGAAATACTGTCCCCCAACCACCAACTCAGGCTAGCTTGATATTAGCAGCAATGTTGGGTAATACAGGTTATCTTGGTTTTCCGATCACCTTAGCAATACTAGGCAAGGAATACTTTGCTTGGGCGCTATTTTACGATTTGTTAGGTTCATTCCCAGGAGCTTATGGCTTGGGTGTTCTAATAGCAGCCCGTTTTGGCGGCGGTGTCCAGAATCATTGGCAGATTATTAAGGCCATTTTGATTAATCCTGCCCTATGGAGTTTCGGATTTGGCTTGCTGGTTCGAGAAGCGACAATTCCCACAGTAGTAGAATTCTGCTTGGAGAAATTTGCTTGGAGTATTGTAGCTTTATCTCTGGTGTTAATAGGAATGCGACTAGGGCTGCTCAAATCTTGGCGTAGCCTACCACAAGCAGGGATGAGCTTGGGAATCAAAATGCTATTAGTTCCCTTGATATTGGGCAGTATCTTACCACTGTTTGGATTAACTGGTTCTACAGCAAAGGTAATTGTCTTACAAATGGCCATGCCTCCAGCTTTCGGCACGCTGGTAATTGCTGAGACATTCAATCTCGATCGCGATCTGGCAGTTACTGCCTTAGCTGCTGGGACTATACTATTGCTGCTTACTCTCCCACTTTGGCTGTGGCTATTTTGATTATAGATTTATGGACTGTGATGCGATCGCTTAGAACCCCAGGAAAAATTCTCTCACTTTTCTAAAGTTTTGACACTCAGCACTTGCGGTGGTGTCGAATCTGGTGGATAAATCACATCTACTTGTACTATCCGCTTAGTCGCAGGTGGAAGTACAAGCTGCACCAACGGTTCTAACACCTGACCAGTTCTGTGCCATAGATGTATGTAGCGCGTCTTTTGTTCACCTTTGTCATCAAAGTAGCGTAGCCGCACTGTACCACGGAAGAAAGGAAAATCTAGGGATGGTTTACGGAAACGCAGACCACCTTGGGATAATTTATCTTCCTTCAAAGGTGTTTCTAAAGTAACAGTCACGGTCTGGTTTTGATTAGTATTATTGCTTAAGGGTAAGGTAAGCTTATATTCCACTCCATAATTACCATGTGCTTCATAAGCCGTATCTGGATAACGTACCAGCATTTTGGCCGTTTGGATTTGTTGAGTGCCCAATCGACCACTGAGCAATGTGTCTAAAGCATAAGAAATAGCTTTGCCACGCTGGGGAATAGTCAGATTTGCGCTTTGGGGATTATCTACCAACTTTGCTTGCCATTGAGAACCACTAGAAACACCAGCTACACGTCCATAAATCAGTACGCCACTGGTAGCATTTAAAGGAGTAGGGGTTTTATCTCGCGGCCCGGCGAAGTTCCCGGTATTTAGTAAAGCTTGCCATTCTGTAAGAGTGGGTGGGCGTTCTGTATTATCAGAATTTTTCTTGGCGAACATTGCTAAACTAGCTGCATAAACTTGATCGCTACTACGCAACCGCATAAAGCTAGAGCGACCATTCACAGGCTTTTGTAGATTCCGTACAGGAATAGGATGATTTAGCAACATGCGGCTTTGCCCTGGCGGAATTATCAGCTTTGCGGGAAAATCTGCTTGTCGAACACCTCGGAGTACATCACCAACAGCGCGATCGCCTGGCCCTGAGTAAGCCTTACCATCGTTATTTTCTATGTACGGGGCTAGGGTGACAAAGGGCGCATCCTGCATCAAATAACTCGCCGCTTGCAACACATCTATTGTTACAGGTTTTTTACCAGGGTTATGCATAATTACGCCCAGGTATAGCGTTTGTAAATCCTTGGGAGTGTGACTATAGTGGTGGGCGAATAAATCAAAGCGTCCCTGAAAGGGAAAATTGAGATGCGCTGCTGGAACTTTTTTACCTTTTGCCGGAAAAGTAGAAAGTAAAATACCCTCAGTTTTAACCCATTCTGGGCTATTGCTGTTAAAAACAGGTATTGTATTCAACTTGCCTGGGAGAGGTCGAACTTCTCCCGGTTGCACGATTTCTTGGGGTGCTGGCTTTGGTGAAGTTTGAGCGATCGCTGAATTATCTTTATGAGTTGTGCATCCAAAGGTTTGAGTTATGGCAAGTCCTAATACAAGTATGAATACAGATGATGGTAAGGAAGAGAGCATAAATTTGATCGTAAATCAAGCTGTGGTGTTAAAGATAACAAGTTCTTACTACAAGTTCCCGTAAGCAAATTTCTGAGAATGCGTTCGCTGTTTGTAGCATTTGCTATTTCACACTCACGTTTCACCTCTATTACTCCCCGTCTGGTATCAATGTTTATAAATTATTTATAAATATTATCCATCCTGTACTGGATGCTGCCCATAATATGGCAAAGCCTCTGACCAATTAGGAAATTTGCCCTCTTGCCAATCGAGATTAGCTAGTTCTAAAATACTTGTCACTGTCGCTGCTAATCCAGATTGAGCTTGAATCAACTGATAATTAGTGTTCCAATTTGCTAAAGTTTCCTGCCATGCTTCTGGTGTAAATACTCTATCTGGCAAACACACTTTCAGTGTAGAAACATCTGGCTCAAACTCATAAATAGCAGCAAAAATTTGACCTCGTTGTGCTGGCATTTCTACAGCAATAGTTTTGGAATTTTGACTTTTGCCTGCTTCTGCCCAAGCTACCGCAGCCAAAGTTGAAATCGCAAATACAGGGATATCTAACTGTTGCCCTAAAGTGCGAGCAGTGACAACGCCAATTCGAGTTCCCGTAAAGCCGCCAGGGCCTTTTGCAACTGCGATAAAGGATAAATCTGCCCAAGTTTGTGGTTTGATAAATTCAATTAAATATTGATGCACTAAACTAGATAAATCACGTCCTAAATTCCAAATTTTAGAGCGTGTATCGCCTGCAAAATTACTAATTGCCAAACCTAATTCTGGTGTGGTGGTATGCAGTGCTAAAGCGTATTTATTTATTGCAAGGTCTTTTAGTTCCGTTGTCAAAGTTATTTAAAATATCTATTTTTATAGAGTTGACGTTATTTATTTAAGCATATAACGTAGGGGTTCTTAATTAAATAAACTACGGACAGAAGTCTCACGGCAAAGGTCTTGGTATTTCAACAAATCAGAAGGCGATGGCGCAAGCGCCCGCCATAGGCGATCGCAAATATTCGCTTGCTGTTCACTCTCTAATAGCGATCGCTTCCCTGACATCTCTTGCCCATACCATGAATTAGCGATCGTTGAAGAATAAAATCTCACTACAGCAGAAATCATGTATTTAGACCACATCTGACGTAAGGGCACAGCATTCCTGTGCCCCTACCGCCTGTCTATTTACCTGAAAATAGCTGTAAGATACACCAATCATTTTCTGTCAAGTCGGCACTAATTCACCAGGACGCAACTTCGACCATTTGCCCGTTTCTCGCTTAAAGCTCAAACAACCAACAACATCCCATTCCATTTCAATTACATCATCTTTAGTCCGAATGTTGACATTGATAGAAGGTTCATTCGGATCAAAGTTCGGTGTTTCAGTCAAGTGAGGCTGTTGGTGCTGCCCTTCTACGGCATGATAGGT
>NZ_DASQZC010000403.1:0-1945 GCF_035638895.1 Nostoc sp.
GATGAAAATCTGCCGTTCGGCCCACATCAGTGCATCCCAGCGCAAACCGCATTTAGCCCCTACAGCTTCCCCCACCCGCAAGCCGTGGCGAAACATGAGCAGCATCAGTGTATAATCACGGTGAGAATAACGAGCTTTGCGTTCTAGTGCGGCATCGAGTATAGATCGCACTTCACTTGGTGTAAGGTATTCTCTAGACCTGTAATGCTTGTTGGGTTGACGAATGGGGGGGTGGCGGCCTCATTGATTCCTGCTAATACTGTCCGGTAGATGCGTCATTCTTGAAGCTTTATTTAACGCAGCTTAATAAAGAATTGGTATAAATCGAAAATCATTATCTTAAAAAAATTAATTGACAACATTAGATAACAATATTTGTATTATGTATAACAATTTATCTTTTAAAATTACTTCTATTGCGTTTGTAATCGTTGTATTTACGAGTATTATTAACAATTCATTTTTTGTTCCTAAAACGTCATTTATTTCAGTTAAATACAGTCAATTTTCACCTACTTTTGAAGATAAAAAATTCCCAATATTTACTCAAGCTACTCCTCCAGAAAAAAACCTAGTAGAGAATTTACCACCTTTAAATGTTAGTAATACTCCTGTAAGACTTTCAGATCGTGAAATTTGGTTGTCTTGTGCAGTACTTCTTTTTGGCGTACTTGTCCTTATGTTAGAGTTTATACTGGTTAAAAGTAGTAAAGAAATTGTTAAATTGCAGGACTTACTAATGCTCTTTACAGTAACGTTAATTATTGTAGGTACACTCTTTTTAATAAGTTCTGGTATTTCTTCAAATCAAATTGCGCCTGCTTTAGGCTTGTATGGAACAATCGTTGGTTATCTTTTAGGAAGGCAAGATGAAAGACAGATTGGAGTCCAAAATAATAAACAAGATAACATAAATAAAGAGCGGAATCATGAAAAGGAAAATTAAAATAGCTATCACTGTTATTTTCGAGCTATTACTAATTATTAGCCCAGACAAAAGAGTTTTTAGTCAAATACTTCCAGATGATACCTTTACTATACAAAATGATGGTCTTAAGAATACAGTTACAATATATGTAGGCAATGGTTCAAATGGTTTGCGTTCAGTGAATATTCTTTCACAAAAAACTGTAGAGTTGAGTTGTACTAAAGAATCAAATGTGTACATAGCTACGCGCAATTCTGGTTCAGTAAATTACAAGATAGACTGCGCTAAAGGTTTGAGGTATTCTCTAGCATGGAATAACAAGAAGAATTTGTGGGACATTTATAAAATAAATAGAGAATAAATAAGACAGCAAAATATCGCGGTTGTATAACATCTGTGCCTTAATATCTTTAATTTGCTCCCCGTTCCTATGTCCATTCGAGCTAATAACAGTTACGCCATATTTGCTCCTACTACTGTTTACTACGTTTACACTTGTAAATAGTTAATCCATAATTATTCCTTTATCTCACGCTAAGATATTACAAATCACCCCAATCAAAATTCAGGAAGCGTCGAGCGTTAAGCTTTGTATATTTTTCAGTGTGTTTGATATCGCGGTGTCCCAGGAAGTCCTGGATTTCTCTGGTGTTATACCCCTGATTCACCAGATAGTAACCGCAAGCATGACGCATCATGTGGCAATGTACTTTGATATCAAGCCCGGCCTGCGCTGCCAGTCGCCCAATCAGCTTTCGCACCGCATCAGTAGACATCACCTCACCACGCTCGGAAACGAAAATATATTTGCTATCGGGCAACATCTCTCTGAGTTCTTTGAGCAAAACTAATTCATCGTCTCTCAAGGGATGCACCCCTGAATCGCTGCCCTTTTCCCTGGTGATGAAAATCTGCCGTTCGGCCCACATCAGTGCATCCCAGCGCAAACCGCATTTAGCCCCTACAGCTTCCCCCACCCGCAAGCCGTGGCGAAACATGAGCAGCATCAGTGTATAA
>NZ_DASQZC010000404.1:0-6294 GCF_035638895.1 Nostoc sp.
TGGATGCCAACAAGTATCACTCAAGGAATTATTTAGCCATTGTTTTAGGTGATTTTGTAGTTTGAAATCATTTGCAATCAACTCTTTTTCTTCAGTTGTCCAAACTCTTTGAATCGCCTCAGAGACAGCTTCAAAAATGGAGTAGTCTAATTGTTTCGGATTCATTTGGATTATCAGTTCAAGAATTTTCACTCTCTTATTCGCAAAGCGATGGCGTAACCGCCTACCGGAGGTGATGACCTAAAAACTTGTGTAAAATATGCTAAATACACGGGTACAACTTAGCCCAATGCTCGATTACGTCAGTGCAGCAATGGCATTTTATATCACACTGCTTCCAGTGCAGGAGTGGATATTGGAATTCCGCCTTGGTTATTTGGGACGCTACTGGAGTTTGATAAACGCTGCTGGCTTATTAATCGGCTTTTTCCTCTGTGCGCTGATATTTGTGCCATTGATTATCAACATGACATTAGATCCGTTCAGATATCCAGATCATTTGGTTATGAGTGCGATCGCGTACCCGCGCGCCGGAGGCGATCGCTGCGGTGATTTTTAGTACAATACTCTGGCTGGGACAGTGGTGATACTGCGACAGACTGAAATAACCCCCAGAATTTTTGCTCTTATCAACACAGTAGTTGGAATTTTCGTTTTCTCTATGTTGGTGTGGCTGCAATCTCTTCTCTCGTTTTTTGAGCGCCTTCCTGTTGCCAACTTGTTACAATCTCCATAATTTCCTCCTGTTCATCTAATCCCATTGTACTGATTGCCGCTTGAAAGACCTGTTTCTCAGTATCGTCGAGCCTCAAATACGTATCAACTCTTCCCCAGAAATTAGTTGCATCCTTGCTGGGTCTAATTTTAACGTTGCCAGCAGACGCAAACATTCTGCCTTCATCTGTGGACGTTCATCTGTTGGAATATTCATCTTTGACATCAAAGCTGCGGCCACTGGATTTGGCTGCGTTAGAAAAATATCTCTGCAATCCACTAGAATAAAGAGATGATAATCTGATTTATGTATATTAGCTATTAAAACAGGCTTCATGAGATACAAGCTATGAAATTATCAGACTTATCAGCAGAAAGCCTAGAAAAAATTAAGGCAGTTAGATGGGATAGGATTATTGAGAAACATGAAGGGCCAGAAGATTGGGAATCAGTTCTCAGATATGAACAGCCAGAATTTTTGTCAGTTCAAGGATGCCCGATATTATTACCTATAGATAAATCACATCATGCTAATATCACCATAATCCGGTGTATCTGGAGTGTGGATAAAAACTCTGTAACGCTTTTTCTGTCTGATACTACCTATGAAAATGATCCTTTTTTCTCTGGATTTATGGCGGTATGCGAACGTTTGAAGGGAGAGGAATTTTTTTTAGCAGTTTTATATCATGAATGGTTTATTATTGAAAGAGCAGGAGTTTTTGAATAATCCTGTTACGTTAGTATTTTGAAATAGGTAAGCTTCTTCTCCTAATCAAAATCTGCATATTGAGGAGGGCTAGCCCCAACCCGCTTAGTAATTTTGGGATACTTACCTGATTGAGCCAAGTCTTGTATGTTTATTACATCAATCTGGTGCCACCAATCATCACCAAAATCGAACCAGTAACCAAAAGCATCATCAATAGATAAGCCGACCGTTGCAATTGAAGTAGTAGACAGATCCCCTGTAGGTCCTGGTGCAGAACTTGAAAATGCTTGTTTCAAGCAGTAGCGTTTTGCATTTGGATCTTGCGGCCCGTTTCCTCCCACTTGAAATTCGTACAGATGTTCATCTTGGCGGTCGAATGCTTTGAAGATAATTTTGTGCAAATCAGCTAAAGTATTGCTACCTTTAATTTCAATAGTTCGAGACACCACAGGATTTTCCGCCGCAAATTCCTCTGTAATTGGGCCGTCAATTAGAAATACCTCCAGCACATATAGTGCATTTGAAGGGGGCTTAACCGCTTTTTGGGGATATTTTCTGATTTATTAGTTTTAGCCATAGATTTCAGTTTAATTTTGTAATTAACACAACAAGTTTATCTGAACCTGTTACTAACGCTCAAGACCTTGGTGCTGATGATTATAAGCATTACATAGGCATTATATAAGTATTACATGATTAAGAACCTGAAGAAATCCGCTCAAAAAGTTGGCTGCGATCTAATTGTTCTCCTTAACTGGCTCCAACCCATCCTCTACATGTTCAATCGCTAACTGAACATAATATTTAACAGTTTTGTATTAATGAAAACCAGTTAAAATCTTATAACGAAGCATCGTGATGGTTCGTCAAATTAACAAGAATAGAAACACATGATTTGTCTTTAGCTAAAAACTTTATTTAAGATATCATTGACTTGCCCAGAAAAGTAATAAACGCAGCTATGAGAAACTTCGTTATAATGAACATCAAGGCAATTTTCGGCATTTTCTAACCTACCGATCGGCCCTTTGATTTCGACTATTGATATTTGTTCGCCTTCAGCTTCAATAATTGCTTGCACTCTCGATTCTGTCAGGTTGTTGGGAGAGAGTGAATCTATTGATAAGCCTGTATCTATAACAATATTTGATAAAGGATAAACTGATTTACATCCATCATCCGTACAAAATACTAAGCAGTTGTTTTTGACGTAAATATTAGTAATTTTCATTGCATAAATCCATAAATTGCAATATTTGTTTGTAGATTAAACTTTTGTAGCCTGATTACCCTAACATGCAATTAATCAGGTGAGCTTTGTGAGGACATGACCTACATTGCTACGGTTACTGAAAACATAGGAGAACCAGCATGAACTATACCCCGCAACCTCCGATGAGGATAGCCGCCTTCATCCACTGAGAAGCTCGTCTCCGAAGCACCATCTCCCACGGGAATATAATATAGTATTGTCCATTTCTAGGCTTAAGCGATTCTTCGAGAACACCGCAGGCATCGCAGAACTTTTTGTGTACTGAGTGTATCTTAAGTTGCCAAGGATGTGATAGCATACCTTCAACAAATTTAAATACCATAACCAATCCATGAATCAAGTTCGACTCCCCAAAGTTAGCGTCGCCGTGATTGGTTTGGTAGTAGCAAGCGTATTTCATGCTACTCCCGTGCTGGGAGCGATTCTAACTAGACAAGAATTTTCAGGTGATTTTACCTTAGTCGATGCTACTAGCCCATTCCTTACGAACTTTTTGCCTTCAGAGAGTGAATATTCGGGATTTGTAGTTTACTCAAAGGATGGGACTTTGAGCGATTGGGAGCTATCCGTCAACAATCTAGACCTGAATTTGAATCCAGGATCTACTGATGGCGGTAACTTAACCCAATATGTCGATTTTGAGCTTGATTCTGGGTCGAATTGGAATTTAGTGGTTGATTTTGGCATTGCTTTTGATGCTCTTAGATATACCTTAGAAAAAACTTCAAGCTCTGAAATTACCTTGACGGGTGAAGTGGGACGGGCAGGAACATACATCTATCAAGATTCTGCTGCCAATATTACCCTGAGTTCTTCATCTACATCAGTACCCGAACCCAATTCCCTACTAGGTCTACTGTTTGGAATTAGTACAATTGCTGTCTCTAAAAAAGCCGGGAAGACGAAATCGGAAGCATGAATTACTGAACCAGTACCAAAGCTTTATCGATCTACACCGCTTTGAGCCAATTACAGACTACAGAGGTACACTCCGAAGCGAAGTTAACCACCTATATACGTATGTTCGATTCGACCAGTTGCGATCAATGACTGAGCTTGTACTTTGCCCCAGTTCAAGCTGTATCAATATTGCTCAAGTTGACAGATAAAATCCAATATGAGTGATGTAAATTTCTCAGGATACCAGAGTCCCCATTCGTGGAAACCTTCTTCTACAGTAATTAATTTAGAATCTGGAATAATTGCCGCCATTTCTTGAGCGTTACTTAATGGTGTAGTTAGGTCTTTTTCTGACCATAATAATAAACAGGGAGCTTGTATTTCTGGTAATAGATGGCTGATATCTTCATATAAAGAAATTAGCAATCCTTGAATGACATTTACTGTGTTGAACAACAAGTTGTAGGAGAAAACCAAAGGAATATCAACTAATTTCAACCTGAGTTTTGGGAGAAACAGTTGAGCGGTCATTTCGATTGCCCTTCGCGGGATCATCTCCGGTATAGATGGCGTAGGAATTCCAGTACTATCTATCAGAATTACACTTCTGACTTTTTGTGGAACAAGTGTAGATAAAGTAATAGCAATACCACCACCGAATGAGTGTCCTACTAGATGAAATTGTTGTAAATCCAAAACTTCCAGAAACGAAAGGAGACATTTGCTATAGTTAAGGTAATCGGGAAGTAGCCCAGAGTAAGTTGATCTCCTAAAACTGGGTAAATCAGGAGCAATTATAGTATGGTGCTGTGCTAGGAGTTTCAGTAGTTCTTGATAAGGCTCAGTAGAGATTCCCCAGCCGTGTAGAAATAGGATAGGGATTGAACTCGACTCCAACCTACTTTGCTGATAAAAAATAGTGCAATCTTGTAAATCGACCCGATGATTAGTTAATTGGGATTTCAAAACCGCAACCTCATTCGCTATGACTTGGTAAATTACTTCCACTGTGATGTCATAGTAGCAATCCCACAGAGTTGAGGAAACTTTCTCAAGGATTATATAGGCATGACTTATAGAAAAATTGGAATTTGCAATTAAGAAATTTAAATTAGTAGCATTTTCATAAATTGCATCTGTTGCCTAATGAAAGAAGAATTGGTATTACTGAATCATGGGGGAATGGCACGAAGACTCGTGTGAAACCTTGTCAGGGCTATCTTGTTGGGGGGTAGGGTTGCAGCTTCGTGTGTTTCAGACAATTAAATGCGAGTACGTCAAGCAGTTCAAGACATTCCTAATTCTCCACACCCGAACCTGCAACCCCGCACCCTTTCATCTAGGAATACCAGGGATATACGCTTTTCACTCTTACCCCAATGGCACTAAGAAAAGGGAAAATCGTTGAGGCAGCAGGGGGGCAGAGGAGCAGGGGAGAAAGAAGAAATTTTAAGCAATTTTAAGCATTGCGTTCAGAAGAGATAGAAATTCCCCTCTGCACCCCTGCCCCTCTGCAATCCTTACGCCGCCTAACCTTCAGCTTAACTTAGTGCCATTCCACTCTTACTCAAAGGAATAATTGTATTGTCCATCTCTTCTTTTGAGCAATGACGCTGTTTCGCCCGCCGTATGGCGATCACCAGCCGGAAGCAGAGGCTAAAAATGCTTTTAAAAACCTCAAACTAGGAAAATTGAGGACTTAGGTTTTTACTTGGGTTGCCACAATGGAGTGATATCAAGGTTTTCAGCAGCAGATGCGGCAATTAAACCTACATCGGTACGGTTTACACTCCTTTAACTTTTGTAAAGTTATCGTAACATATATTTATATAAAGCAATATTTGCTTACATAAGCAAACTCAAATAAAAGCTATGAACCAACCCATTGAATTATCTTTAGAACAAGAATTTAGCCTTAGAACTTTCTCTGATCAAGTGCAGCAGATGTCCCGTGAACAAGCTCAAGAGTTCTTGCTGATGCTCTATAAGCAGATGATGATAAGGGAAACGACTTATCAAGAATTGCTCAAACATCAGTGGGAACTTGATTCAGACGCAATCTTGGGCTAAAACAAACTTGCTCCCGTCAACTGTAGACAGAGCCAACACTGTCAAGTCGAAGCTGCATTTTCAGCTTCAGTCCCTTCCAACCTTGAATAACAGCACTTTCCACCAGGGCGAGTGTTTGCGAAATGTCAAAGGATATGTGTCAATTACTTTTGAAGAACCGTTTTTCAACTTAATATCTCATTAATTCAGAGATTAATCTTTCAAAATTAAATAAACTTGTTTCATTTGACGTAGAAACGGCGATCGCTGGGGCTGAGATCGGGTGTACGCTGTGGGTTACAGAGTTTACACTGTATTGACCGTTGAGTAACAAAAAATTGTCTGCCAAACACGGCAATCAACAGATGATTCACGCCATCCACTCCACCCAATCAGGCGCTCTGTCCACCAGTTGAGCAATTGCATCGGGGTAAACCTCCTCAAACTCAACCATCACCCCCCACCTTTCATCACTCGTCAGCGTACTGAGTAGCTCTTGTACCATGCCAGATTCCACAACGGCTGATGCACAATGCGAATGTCATACCATTTGCCATGTCATTTCCTGCCCCGCCCCCAAAGGTACAAGCCCAGATTCCATAAATGGAACTTCATCAGGAATGCGCCAAGTCGTTTTGGACAAGGT
>NZ_DASQZC010000405.1:0-1895 GCF_035638895.1 Nostoc sp.
TGCTTGGGTTGAGAATATTCAAGATGAGCATATCCAAAAGTTAATTAAAGACTTAATTGCTACTGTTGCCGAAGCTAACGGCGTGGGGATTGCTGCGCCTCAAGTAGCACAATCCTATCGTTTATTTATTGTGGCTTCCCGTCCTAATGCCAGGTATCCCAATGCCCCGGAAATGGAGCCTACTGCTATGATTAATCCCAAAATTATTTCTCATTCAACTGAAGTTGTCAAAGATTGGGAAGGTTGTTTAAGTGTTCCAGGAATTAGGGGGTTAGTTCCTCGGTATAAAACTATTGAAGTGGAATACACTGACTGTCAAGGGAACTTAAAAAAGCAAGAATTAACCGATTTTATCGCTCGGATTTTTCAACACGAGTATGATCATCTCGACGGGATCGTATTTGTAGATCGTCTAGAAAACACTCTCGATATGATTACTGAGCAGGAATATCAACAACGAGTAGTTAATAAATAAATGGGAGTGGGGAGTAGTGTATTAATTACGAATTACGAATTACAAATTACGAATTATTTAAGCGTGTGATTCGCATACTTGCTCATGCCGCCACAACTGATATAACCGCGTCGCTGGCATCGTCATATACAAAACATCGCCAACACTGAGATTAGTTTCTAATAAATCCCAGCCGTGAAGGGTTTGGTGATTTGTTTCTACGTATAAAGGTACACAGTCACCAGACATGGCTATATCTTTCACCCACTGACCACAAAAGATGTGTGAAGGTGTAATCACAGTTGCAAAAGCCACCCAAAGACTATCGGCTGTAATGCCATTGCCGAGGATGCGTCCCCCTAGTGCAGCAGCAGCAAAAGCTGGAGCTGCTAGTTCAGCCGGACTCAGCACGGCCTCGAAACAAAATAGCTGTTGCGCTATGCCAGCAAAATCGGGATCGCCATAATGAACAATCACCGGAACACTGGGTGTCAGTCCCTTGGCTTTGAGGGCAATTTCCAAATTAGTAGCATCATTGCTAGTAACAGCAAGCACTGCGGCGGCAGTGTCTATATTGCTAGCTTTGAGTATTGTGCGGAAGCTGGCATCTCCTTGAATGACGGGAATACCTAGTTCGCGGGCGGTGTTAATATATTTGTTGTTGGAATCGGGTTCAACTACTACAACTTCATGTCCACTGGCGTGGAGTTGCTGGATAATTTTCACTCCAATACTACTTAAGCCACAGACAATGTAGTGACATCGCTGGGGAATTCTGGCTGCATCCCAAAATTGCTTAAAGCGGCTTCCTAAGACAAAATCGGTGAGCATTGCATACCAAATACCAATTACCACTGCTCCAACCAGCATCATCACAACGGTAAATAACTTAATACTGTTAGGAGCATTTTCTACTACTTTGTCATTACCACCTGCCCCCGTAATCATGCCTACAGAAAAATATAGAGCATCAACAGCAGATAAACTCAACTCAGCCGACATATAGGTGAGTGTAGCAATCAGAATAACTGCGAGTAACACAACAGCACCCACCACTACCGATCGCCCGTGTTGCTGAAACTGCTGAAGATTAGTCATGACTTTCAGCAGTTTTTTAATCAATGATCTCCGGGGGGAACGGATGCGGGGTTGTGTACCAATAATTAAGCGATCGCCTACTTTAATCTCTTGTCCAGATATTACACCTGACACCAAATCCATCTCACCTTCTACTGGCAAGTAATAAATCAGCATCCGCGATCGATCTTCCCACAATTCACTCAGCTTTAGACCTTTCCAGAAGTGGTTTTCATCAATGTATTCTTCGTGAATTGGCCAAGTTTGCTGAAATAATTTGATTTGTCCGATCGCTCGGTTTCCCATTGCTGCAAAAGTGAATACGGGTGCTGCTAAACCCACAACACTCATACTCAAATGGTCT
>NZ_DASQZC010000406.1:0-4667 GCF_035638895.1 Nostoc sp.
ATGCTACTATGAGCCTTCGTTCGTTACTTGAACAATAGATTGGCTAGATTGGGCTAGATAGATACCCACTAAAACGACGGCAAAAGTCATCCAGTCAAACAAACCTACTTGTTCTGAAAAAATGAACCAAGCGAAAATGGAAGCCAAAACTGGATTGAGGAGAAGGGTAACGGCGACGACGCCTGACGAGAGTCTGCTGAGGCTATAAGTCAAAAGTCCCTGACCCAACACTTGGCAGAAAAGAGCTTGAAAAATGATGAAAAACCACCCCATCCAAGAATAGGGAAACAATCTCTCTTCGATGAATGGGAGAATAGGCAACAGAAACATTGTAGTCACACCACAACGCCAGAGCATTATGGTTGCGGTAGTAAATCGGGTTTGCAGTTGTTCTATCAGCAGCAAATAGGTGGCAATAAAAACTGCGGTTAGAAATGCTAGCGCATCACCAAGTATTTGGTCAGTTGCAAATTGTATGTTATGAAGTTCAAAGGCGATCGCTCCCCCCAACGCTATCACCATACCAATAACAAATCTGTTATCGAAGCGCCGGCCTAATAACAGATATCCAGCCGCAGCAACGAATAAGGGATTTAAATTAGACAGTAAAGCTACGTTAGCAACGCTAGTTTGACTCAGCGACCAAGCCCACAACAACAGGGAGGTCGTTGCAGCACTTCCCATTGCCAATAACAGCCATACATCCTTTTTTGTAAAAGGCTTCTGTTCTATAGGTTGATGATCGGGTTGTTGGCGGCGCAAAGCCTCAAGTCCATTCCACAGCGCAAAGACGACTGCGGCAATCCAACTGCGATGAAATCCTACAGCATTTGCACCAATTTCTTGTTGGCACAATTTTGCTAGAGATGGTGCCAAAGATATGGGAATTAGGGCAACAAATAATGAGATAGCTCCTAGTAAAGCTGGTGTTTCGGAGAATTGTTGCTTTAGTAACAACAGTTTGGTCGTCATACTTTTAACGAAAGTGTTAACTATAGTTTTGACTGATTCCTGAAACGGGAAATTAACAGCAGCTTGGCTAGATATGGCTAAGTATAAACCCATTAAAACTACAGCAAAACCTACCCAATTTGAGAAAGTTAATTTTTCCGAAAATATTACAAGAGCGAAAATGCCGCTAAATAATGGCTCTAATAGATGCACCAAGGAGACAACTACAGAGGAAAACTTGGCAAGGCTATAGGTCAAAAGCCCATGACCTAAAACTTGGCAGATCAGGGCTAGGGAAATCACCCAAAGCCACCCACTGACTGTAGAGGGAAAAACCTGATCTTGAGTGAACAAAAGTATGGGGAAGATGGCTAAAGCCGCGATCGCACTGATCCACAACTGGATTGTGGCGGGAGAAAATTTAGTTCGTAATTTTTCTACGATTAGCAGGTATCCACTCAAGAAAACCGCAGAAACGATCGCAGCAAAGCCTCCTTGAACTTCGTCTGTGGCGATTTGCAGTTCCTCAAATTCTATAGCGATCGCTCCGCCAAGGGCAATGGCCATCCCAATCAGGAACTGGCTCTCAAAAGCCTGACGAAATAACAGCCACACCCCTAAGCTAGTAAATATAGGAGCAAGGTTATGCAACACACTAGAAATCGCAACGCTAGTTTGAGTCAGCGACCAAGCCAAGAAGACTAAAGTGGCAGCCCAAAGAATACCAGCGCCTAGTAATAGATACAGATCCTGACTGGTGTAGGTTTGCTGTTCTCCAGGTTTTTCTAAGGAGAATCGCTGCCGTATTGCTTTGTATCCATGCCATACCAAGAAGACCACACTAGCAAGCCAAAAGCGATTAAATACAGTGGCACTAGGGCTGAGTTCCATTTCGCTCAATTTCATAAAAATAGAGCCAAAAGAAATTGCACCTACACCTACAAGTAATGAAGCGATCGCTATCTTCGTTTGATTGGATACATTCATTAGGAAATTTAAATATATGGTCAAACCCTCTAACCAACCCAGCGCTCTTGGGCAAACCCTACAGCTATTTTGGCTAATAGTGTCACAAAAGCGCCCAATATTAAATATCCCTGACGAGGATGGCGAGATAACAGCAAACCAATGGCTATATTCAGAGGCACAATACCATAAGCTAGGCGGCTCAAAGAGATAGTACCTCCAGAAGCTAACAGCAAACCAATACCGCAAAAGCCATAAATAACTGTAACTGCGGTCAACTGCGTGTGTAAGCGCCACAACACATAGCCACCACCCAAGACCATGAATAAGTTGAGTAAGCTATTGATCCACTCTTCACTTGCCAGAATCAACAAAAATAAGAGTAAAGCATAAAAGCCATAAAATAATTTTACAGAACTAAAACGTTGACGGAAACGCCATAAAAGATAGCCACTGGCAACGATCGCACCAAACAATAAGAGATACCAGGGGTCTTGAATGCCGCCAGAGGGGTTTTGAACCCAACCAAATTGCCAATTATTTGTGCCGACTACAATTTGCATGAGCATATTTAACCAACCCTGCCAATCAAATCCCAAAGTTGGTCGCCATCCCCGTTGTGCTTCGATAAAAGCTAAAGGATTGCCAAAATAAATCGCACAATACAAACTAAATAGAAGTATGCCAATAGCGGTAGTAAAACCAGCTATATAGGCAATGGGTGGTCGGCGTTCTTTCCACGCTGCGATCGCAAATGCTGGAATTAGTGCCATACCTGTAGGACGTGTTGCTGTCGCCATCGCGCCCCAAAGCGCAGTCCAGCCATACTGCTTTTTATCAAACGACCGCAAAGCCGATGTACTCAAAAACAAATACAGCCCCTCTGTGTAAATCACTCCCGTAAACATGGAAGATGGATACAAAGAAACTACAGCAGTCGTCCACTGGGCTGCATTGATGCCATAATTCTCTTTAATCCAAAAGTACAAACAGTAAAGGGCTGCGAAAAATGCTAAGTTGTTGACTAACGTACCTGCTAATTCAAACGGCAAGCCGAGTTTCATCAAAACCCAAATGCTTAAGGGAAACAGGGGAAAAAAGGCCAGATTGTGTTGTTTGCCGTCATTAACAAATTCATATCCAGAAGTAGCGATCGTTCGGTAATGCATACTATCCCATGCATCAACAAACCCCCAGCCAAAATGGGGCAAAAATTCTTCTGTTGGTAACGGTAGTTTTGGCGCAACCAGCAACATAGCAGTCCAGATGAAGATTCGGCTGGCAAGCCATATTGCTGCTGGAAACAGGAAATCATTTTTCCATAAAACTTTTTTTATAACTATCTGAACTTTAACCATAAGCTTGAGTGCTTCAACAAACTCCTTTATGCATTTTTTTACATATAGCTGCAAGACAGCAATTTATGAGTAACATTTTGCATATTAAATCTTCCAACAACATAATTAAAAAACTGGACAGATTAGTAATTAATTGAAATTATTTCCTATTTGGGGACTTTTGACAATTGTCTCGGAATTTATCTTTAAAATATACTATTTATAAATACAAACTTTGTCTAGTTGTATGGAAATTGAGCAGCTTTAGGGCGTATTTTAGAAGATGTTTTAAACAAAGTGTAGGGGTTAATTCCCCATCCCCAAAGGGAATTGCTTGTTTTGAGTTGGGGTTTAAATCCCCATCTCAAAACGTAATTGCGAATTGCGAATTGCGAATTGTTTAAAGTGGGTAGCTACTGTAAGAAAGCTCACAGGGCGTATGCTGAAATTTGTAGAAACCAGCACCCTGTGGGCAAATGAGTAAAGCATACCGTAGCAAAATGCTTGGATGGAAAGATGCAAAATCCTCGTCAAGAACTTTGAGAGAACTTTAGAAGACAGCCACTACCAAGGTAAATCTTTGTTTTATTCGGTTGATGGTTAAGAGGCTTGCTGCACCTTCTTAGATGTCAAATCGGTTCTATAATTTAGATGCAAAGATGCAGCTTTGAAGAATAAAGCGATCGGTACTCAAGATTATTTGTCGGTAGTAATGCGTGTTAACACCAACTGGGTGGAAGAGTTGTGGAGGCTTTTGGGGAGAGATAAGGGGGATGTAGCTTTAGCTTCCCGCAGGGTGAAGGATGAGGGAGATGAGGGAGGATTAGAAAATCAAAGTCGAGCCTCAGAAGGTCAACGTCGAGCCTCAGAAGGTCAAAGTCGAGCCTCAGAAGGTCAACGTTCAGCCTCAGAACTCGGAACTCCGCAATATTTAATATCTAAACTTAAAGAAAACGAACAGCGCAACCTCCGCACGGTGTTAATTTTTGATCAATTTGAGGAATTTTTCTTTGTTTACACCGAACCTGCACAAAGCAAGCAATTCTTTGAGTTTCTGGGAGAGTGTCTGAATGTTCTATCGGTGAAAGTTATCTTATCGCTGCGGGTAGATTACATCCATTGTTTTCATCCCCTCGACGCTTGTTATCGAAGAGGACTTGGGGATGGGGAGACAAGGAGACTTGGGGAATTGTCTTCCCATCCCCAAGTCGTGCGGCAACGCCCAAGGGTTTAAGACCCCCACCACTTTTTGGTGGACTTGAATCAGGTGGGGTCTGAATCCCCATCTGATTTCCTCCCCTTGTCCCCTTGTCCCCTTGTCTCTTTCTTCAATTTACATCTTTTAGGGAATGAAACAGCCCTGCCTTTTTAAGGGGGGTTAGGGAGATCGACTCTTAACCGAGCAGTATTGAA
>NZ_DASQZC010000407.1:0-4805 GCF_035638895.1 Nostoc sp.
TAACGGGAGGTCAGGTAATGGCGATCGCCACCATTAATCCCGCCACTGGGGAGACGCTCAAAACCTTTGAGCCACTCAATGATGCAGAAATTGCCGCTAAACTCGATTTAGCTAATCAGGCTTTTGAACAGTATCGTCAGACTAGTTTTTCTGAGCGATCGCAGTGGCTACAAAAGGCTGCTGATATTTTAGAGCAAGACAAAGCAGAATTTGCTAAGTTGATGACTCTGGAAATGGGTAAACCATTTAAAGCTGCGATCGCAGAAGTCGAAAAATGCGCCGTCGTTTGTCGCTACTATGCCGAACATGCCCCTGGTTTTTTGGCTGATGTTTCGGTAAAAACGGATGCCAGCCATAGTTTTGTTCGCTATCATCCAATGGGTGCGATTCTCGCGGTGATGCCGTGGAATTTCCCATTTTGGCAAGTTTTTCGTTTTGCTGCACCAGCGCTAATGGCGGGAAATGTCGGCTTACTCAAACATGCTTCCAATGTGCCGCAGTGCGCCTTGGCAATTGAAGATATTATCCGACGGGCAGGTTTTCCTGAAGGTGCGTTTCAAACTCTATTAATAGGCGCTGCTAAAGTCGCCGATTTAATGGCTGATGAGCGCGTAAAAGCTGCTACCTTGACCGGAAGCGAACCAGCAGGCGCATCCCTTGCCGTCGCCGCCGGTAAACAAATCAAAAAAACCGTTTTGGAATTAGGAGGAAGTGACCCGTTTATTGTGTTAGAAAGTGCTGACTTAGAGACAGCAGTTGTCACAGCTACTACAGCGCGGATGTTGAATAACGGGCAATCATGTATTGCAGCGAAACGTTTTATTGTTGCAGAAGCGATCGCAGACAAATTTGAAAAATTACTTTTAGAAAAATTTGAGGCGCTCAAAGTAGGCGATCCCATGCAACCAGATACCGATTTAGGCCCACTGGCTACTCCTCGTATTCTCCAGGATTTAGATCAACAAGTGCAAAATGCCATTAGTAGTGGTGGTAAAGTCCTCACCGGTGGACATCCTTTATCAAATCGTCCTGGAAACTTTTATCCACCAACGATTATCATAGGTATCCCGCCTGAAGCATCAATTGCCAAAGAAGAATTCTTTGGCCCGGTAGCTTTGTTATTCAGGGTTCCAGATATCGATGCTGCCATTAAACTCGCTAATGATAGCCCCTTTGGCTTAGGTGCAAGTGCTTGGACAACCAACAACCAAGAGAGCGATCGCTTGGTTGAGGAAATCGAAGCAGGTGCCGTATTTATCAACAGTATGGTCAAATCTGATCCCCGATTACCCTTTGGTGGCATCAAGCGTTCTGGATATGGCAGAGAATTGAGTATTCAGGGTATACATGAGTTTGTCAATCTTAAAACCGTGTGGGTGAAGTGATTAGGGATTAGGGGCTGGGGATTAGGGACTGGGTATCAGGAACTAAGTATTGGGATTAGGAATTAGAGATTACAAATTTAGATTTTGGGAAAGATATTTTCATTCCCCAGTCCCCAGTCCCCATTCCCCAGTCCCCAGTCCCCACTCCCCAATATTCATTCGTCAATAGTTAGGAAATAAAATGAATACAGCAGAATTATTGGTGCAGTGCTTAGAAAATGAAGGAGTGCAATATATTTTTGGACTCCCCGGCGAAGAAAACCTGCACGTTTTGGAAGCGTTAAAACATTCTTCGATTAAATTTATTACAACTCGTCATGAACAGGGTGCAGCATTCATGGCGGATGTCTACGGACGCTTAACAGGAAAAGCCGGAGTGTGTCTTTCTACTCTTGGCCCTGGGGCAACCAACTTGATGACTGGGGTAGCAGATGCTAACCTCGATGGTGCGCCTTTAGTGGCGATTACTGGTCAAGTGGGAACAGATAGAATGCATATTGAATCCCATCAATATTTAGATTTGGTGGCAATGTTTGCGCCTGTTACCAAGTGGAATAAGCAGATTGTGCGACCGAGCATTACACCGGAAGTAGTGCGGAAAGCATTTAAGCGATCGCAATCTGAAAAACCTGGTGCAGTTCACATCGATTTACCAGAAAATATTGCTGCTATGCCCGTCGAAGGCAAACCTTTGCGTAAGGATAATAGCGAAAAAACTTATGCATCTTTTGCTAGCATTCGGGCAGCAGCAGCCGCAATCTGCCAAGCAGTTAACCCATTAATCTTAGTAGGAAATGGGGCAATTCGCGCTCAAGCAAGTGATGCTGTAACGCAATTTGCAACTTTGTTGAATATACCTGTTGTTAATACCTTCATGGGTAAAGGCGTGATTCCCTACACCCATCATTTAGCTTTGTGGGCAGTGGGATTACAGCAAAGAGATTATATTACTTGTGGCTTTGATAACACAGATTTAGTAATTGCGATCGGCTATGATTTGATTGAGTTTTCCCCTAAGAAATGGAATCGTAATGGTGAAATTCCCATTGTGCATATTGGGGTAAGTCCGGCGGAAATTGACAGTAGTTATATTCCTAACGCCGAAGTAGTGGGAGATATTTCAGATTCCCTCTATGAAATTTTAAAATTAGCAGACCGACAAGGTAAACCCGATCCTTTTGCCATTAGCTTAAGGTCAGAGATTCGGGCTGATTACGAACAGTACGCCCATGATGACGGATTTCCGATTAAGCCGCAAAAGTTAATTTATGACTTACGGCAAGTGATGGGCCCAGATGATATCGTCATCTCTGATGTTGGCGCACATAAGATGTGGATGGCCCGTCATTATCATTGTCATAGCCCCAATACTTGCATTATTTCTAATGGCTTTGCGGCTATGGGTATTGCCATTCCTGGCGCTTTAGCAGCAAAACTGGTTCATCCTAAGCGCAAAGTTGTTGCTGTAACAGGCGATGGCGGCTTTATGATGAATTCTCAAGAATTAGAAACAGCCTTGCGTGTCGGTACACCCTTTGTCACCATAATTTTCAATGATGGTGGCTATGGCTTAATTGAGTGGAAGCAAGAAAATCACTTTGGCAAAGGAAACTCATCTTTTGTACATTTCAGTAATCCTGATTTTGTCAAATATGCCGAAAGTATGGGTTTGAAAGGCTACCGAGTTGAATCTGCTTTAGATTTGATTCCAGTACTCAAAGAAGCCCTCGCTCAAGATGTACCCGCCGTGATAGATTGTCCCGTAGATTATCGGGAGAATCACCGCTTTAGTCAAAAAGCCGACGAGTTGACTTGTGCGGTGTAAAAATTAGAGACGAGATTAATCGTGTCTGTACAGGAGTTAGGAGTTATTTATTCCTAACTTTTTTAGTGTCTTGGTAGGGTGCATTATGGCAAAGGCTAACGCACCGCTTTACTTCAGTTAATTTATAAACATATTTCTTCTCTTTCTTTGCGTTCTTTGCGGTTCGTAAAAAAAACCATGAAGCCTCAAAGGTTCATTCACGAGTATCAAAGACTCATTAACCAAGCTCAGAGGTTCATCGACGAAGTTCAGAGGTTTATTGACGAAGTTCAGAGGTTTATTGACGAAGTTCAGAGGTTCATTGACGAAGTTCAGAGGTTCATTGACGAAGCTAAAAGGTTCATCAGCGAAGCTCAGAGGTTCATCAGCGAAGCTCAGAGGTTCATCAGCGAAGCTCAGAGGTTCATTCACAATGAGTTAGAATCAATAACTTCTAACTCATCACTGATTTTTACTCTTACTTAATCGTCTTCTGGTTGGAATTTGTGCTTTCCTGCTCTTGGGCAATATCTTCTACTGGTTTGCATTGCCTTTTGTCAATATCAGACTTAATAATGAGTCCTTTAGTATTGAGCGATATTTCAACTTGGTATTGACCATTCACCATATTAATAGCAGCGTAGGTTACTGTACCAAACATCATTACTCCGCAAAGTGATAAGATAATTTGCAGAATTCCCAGTTCTCGTTTCATTTTCAAAGCCTTTAATCCCTTACATTCCCATTAGAACTTGGTGCTAGCTGAGGACGGAGTTGAGTTTTAGTTGATTATTGGTTAAGTTCAGGATGACTATAATTTATAGAGTGCAAGACGTTATCGTTAAATAGCCTTGCTGTTTAGCTAGTATAAAAACCTGATATACTCACAGCAGTTTCTCGATGAGGAATGATGGCGCGATCGCTCCGAGTAGCCCCAGAGTATATTAAAAAAGTTAAGTCAGCACCTCAGCGTAACGGCTATCCTAGCTTGCAAAAGTTCTCTGAGGACATAGGCCCTTCACTGTCCACTGTCAAAAACTTCTTCACTGGTATACCAATTGACTATGAGAATTTTCGAGAAATTTGTGAGAAATTAGGACTAGAGTGGCAAGACATTGTATACAACGAACCAGAAACTCAACCGCCTAAACCTCAGCCAACAAATGGGGAAGCATCGCCCTTCATCATTGGCGCACCCATCACCCAGCCGCGTTATTTTTTTGGACGCGAAAAAGAATTAAAACGCCTCTTCAACTTACTCAAACGCTATCCCCTACAAAACGCCGCCATTATCGGCAAAAAGCGTAGCGGTAAAACATCGCTGCTGCATTACTTAAAAAATATCACCACCACCCCAGCAGAACAGCTGCGTCCTGAGCAAAAATCTGACTGGCTACCGTATCCAGAAAATTACCGTTGGATTTTTGTAGACTTACAAGACGCACGAATGCAAAGCCGAGAAGGGCTGCTAAAGTACATCTTGGAATCACTAAAGATGCAAGTGCCGACACCTTGCGATTTAGATCGTTTTATGAATGTAGTCAGCGATAATTTGCATTCTCCGACAGTCATTTTATTGGATGAGATTGGCGTTGGGTTGCAACGCTGTCCAGAAT
>NZ_DASQZC010000408.1:0-10119 GCF_035638895.1 Nostoc sp.
CCTGGCTTGCAACTTCGCTTAGATGATATTCTCCCTCGTTAAATGCATGAGACAGTTGAGGTGCGTAGGCGTAGCCCGTCGTAGACATCGCATGAAGCAAGAGTATAATTATTCGGAGTGCGTAAGGTGAGTTAAGCCGAAAATATACGGTTACAGTATTGATTATTTATATACTTAAATCTGCAAGTTAACTTGATACGCTAGACGGCTACGAACATCTACGATATATTTTGCAAATCGGACAGGATGCTTAACATACAATAATAGTGCGATACCTTTGTAGTTGAAAATTTTAATAAACCACAAAGGCTTAAAAATCACAAAGCCGATTGCAACATAACCGTATTTGATGGCTAAATCAATTGTTTCAACAAAACGGCTCGGTAGCCAGTTAATCCACTGGTTGCTTGAAGAAGATCGAGGAGAGAAAGAAGGGCCTTATCGCAAGGAAGAACCACATCGCCAGCATTCTTGGTGGCAGGTGATGTGCTTAACTGGTGTAGATTATTTCTCAACCCTTGGCTATCAGCCTGGGATTGCAGCACTGGCGGCTGGCGCTCTTTCTCCGATAGCTACCCTGATTCTAGTTTTGCTGACGCTCTTTGGAGCATTGCCAATTTATCGGCGCATTGCTGCCGAAAGCCCTCATGGGGAAGGGTCGATCGCAATGTTAGAGCGTTTGCTGCCGTGGTGGCAAGGCAAATTACTTGTGCTGTGCTTACTCGGCTTTGTGGCAACTGACTTTATTATTACCATCACCTTGTCAGCTGCTGATGCCACAGCCCATATCATCGAAAATCCGCTTATCCCACATTGGCTTCACAATCAGACGATCGCAATTACCATAATATTAGTTGCATTACTAGGCGCAGTTTTCTTGAGAGGTTTCCGCGAAGCGATAGGTATTGCAGTCTTTTTAGTGGGAGTTTATCTGCTGTTAAACTTCATTATCGTTAGCTTCGGACTGTATCAGATTTTAACTCACCCAGATGCGATCGCTAACTGGCAGACTGCACTTTTTGCCCGCGATTCCAACCCTTTAATACTAGTCGGCATAGCTCTTTTTATATTCCCCAAGCTAGCGCTGGGATTGTCAGGCTTTGAGACTGGCGTAACCGTTATGCCTCTCGTCCAAGGTAGCAGCAACGACACCCCGGATCATCCCAAAGGGCGGATTCGGAATACACGCAAGCTGCTCACCAGTGCTGCTCTAATTATGAGCTTCTTTTTGCTTACCACCAGCTTTATAACCACTTTATTGATTCCAGCCGCAGAATTTGCATCTGGGGGCAAAGCCAATGGACGGGCCCTTGCTTACCTGGCACATCTACGTTTAGGCGATGCCTTTGGCACAATTTACGATTTAAGTACTATTTCGATTTTGTGGTTTGCAGGTGCATCTGCAATGGCAGGGTTGCTGAATATTGTGCCTCGCTACCTACCACGTTATGGCATGGCACCCAATTGGGCACGAACAACGCGACCTTTAGTGTTAGTCTACACAGCGATCGCCTTTGTTGTCACAATTATCTTTAAAGCAAACGTGGAAGCCCAAGGTGGGGCTTATGCAACTGGTGTGCTTGTGTTAATTACCTCAGCCGCCTTTGCCGTAACTTTATCAGCCCACCGTCACAGACAGAAGCGAGCAAGACTGGTATTTGCCATTATCACACTGTTATTTGTATATACCACTGTTGTTAATATCATCGAAAGGCCAGAAGGGATTAGGATCGCCGGTTTTTTCATCGGTACGATCATTTTTACTTCGCTGGTTTCTCGTGTTTGGCGTTCAACAGAACTGCGAGCAGAGCGGATTGAAGTTGACGAACTTGCTAGCCAATTCCTTGCCGAAGAGAGCCAAGGAGCAATACGACTGATTGCAAATCGCTTAAATAAGGGCGATGTCCTAGAGTATTTTTTAAAAGAGAAAGAAGTGCGCGAGGACAACCATATTCCACCCAACGATCCAATTCTTTTTCTAGAGATTCAAATATCAGATGCTTCGGAGTTTGCGGATGTCATCAATGTAAAAGGGGTGCAAGTTGGTGATTATCGCATTTTACGGGCTGAGAGTGCAGCAGTACCTAATGCGATCGCGGCTTTACTGCTCTATATTCGTGACCAAACAGGTAAGATTCCCCATGCCTACTTCGGCTGGGCTGAGGGCAACCCCATACAATATTTACTGCGTTTTATCTTGTTTGGGGAGGGTGATATTGCTGTGGTCACTCGTGAAGTACTCCGTCGGGCTGAAAAAGATCCTCATAAACGTCCTGGTGTTCATGTCGGCGGCTAAGGAAGAGAGGAGAGCAGAGAAGGCAGGGGGAGCAGGGAAGAGGTAGGGGAAAAGAAATTTATAGCGATCATTTGAATGGGTACTAGCTAGGTACACGCCATTACCGTGTACCTACAGTATCTGTGTTATCTGGATTGGGCTATAGTAAAGCTCACATAACTTCAGGAGTACTCACAATGAATCAGATACAACTGACTTTAAGTATTGTTTACCTGTTCATGACATGCTATTTTCTAAGCAATTGGTTAATATTTTCCCTACGTCATCCTACTTCTACTCCAGAAGATAAATTTTTATCAGGTGTGATGTTTTTAGTAACAACCATCTTCTGGCCTCTAACGATTCCGATATCTTGTTTAGAAATGCTTCAAAAAAAGCAGATAGACTTTAATAGAATGGTTCCTGTTCTCTTAGCAATATTTGTATTTAGTATTTCATATTATTTAACCGAATAAGTCATAATTAATCGTCAAATTTTGCGTATATAGGAGTCGTATTTGATTTTTTAAATCAGTACACTCCGAGAAGAATTTTTCCCTACTCCTTATATATCGCACTTACGCTGCGCTTCTCTGCGAGACGCTTCTCTTTGCAGAGAGGCTTGTCTGCGACACGCTCCGCGAACGCGCACCACGCAGCAAATAATTTTAAAAATCAAAGCGGACTGCTATATATCTATATATAAAAAGAAGCCGGAGGCTCACAAATCAACCTTCCGACTTCTTTATACACCAGACTACCTTCACTTCTTAGGCAGTCTATTTATTGAATTTGGAATTTTTTAACGGCGTCTGCTACCGAAACCAGTTGAGCGGCGGGGTGCTGAACTACGCCCACTACCAAAACTACTACCAGAATCACGTCTAGGTGAAGTGGCTCTGCCAGAGGGTCGTAAAGTACTACCACCAAAACCAGAACCAGAAGGACGGTTATTTCCTGTAGTGTTACGCGGTGTATTGCGTATAGTTGAATTTCCCGGATATGACCTTCTAATTGTTCCTGTATTGCGGAACGAAGTGCGATTTCTCACGGCTGCGGGTTGCGTATTATATCGGCTTTGGTAGCTTTGAACTGCTTGGCCATAGCTTCCGCCATATCCACCGTAGCCATTCATTACTCCTCCTTGTTGATAAGCAGGGGGTACGTAGTATTGCGGTCTAAATAACATACTGCCAATCGCCTGACCCGCTATGCCACCAGCTACTGCTCCAGCAAAGGGTGCCCAGAAGCTATTTTGTTGACGGACTACAACCGTCTCTTGTTGTCCTGTTTGGGGATTAGTTTTATTCTCGGTAACGTTGTGGACGTACTCAATTTTAAAGTCTTCCGTCAGATATAAAATCGGTTGGCCTTTATCTACCTTCAGATAAGTTTTCTTACCCTGCTTGATTTCATCATCAGTTAACCGTGCCATTTGCAAATTTTCGGTTGCAAATGTTGGGGGATTATTGTTGAGTAAAAACAGGCTGTATTCCCCAGTTGCGTCATCGTATGTAGCCTGTTGTATTTGATACTGTCCATCACTCAATTTAGTGTTAGTAGAAGTTTGGCTAACGTTCTTAGCTGGAGGGGTAGTAGTCTTTTGCTCTCCTCCCCCACAGGCTACAGTTGTCAGGCACAAACTCATAGCTAAAAAAACGGCTGTAAATTTACGCACTATGGTCATGATCATTGGATTATTGTCCTATCTCCAAGCTTAACAATTTCTCGATGTGAGTAGTAAGTAGGGACTACCCAACATATTACAAAGGAATCAATTCTGGGTAATATTGCAACAGTTGGTCGCTAGTGAGTTCATCGCCTAACTGTGCTGGCGAAAAATGTACTTGGATTGCCTTAAATCTATGTTTATAATGCAAATTTATCAATGCTTTCAATCCTTCCTTGAGTGCCTGAACGTTAGAAAGATCAGTTTCTAACTCTGGTACTTCTCCTTCATAAGCTGCTGTTATCATCACAATGACATTCTGGGTTACAGGTATAGATAAAGGTTCATTGGATCTATCAGAACTGTAACTTGGTTCACTGAGATATCTTTGGGCAGAGTCAGTAAATAATTCATTCACGTAATCTCCTGCCTCGCCTTCATCAAAAAATACGTCACCTTCGTTAGCAGCAGAAAGCCAATATTCATCATATTGCAGTAGGGTTTGGGTAATTTCTACCAATCCTTCTCCCAAAACTTCTAAATCGCCATCGGCATCGATCGCATCTCGTCCAGCACTATTTAATACTCCCAAAATTGGTGCTACCTCGCCTCCCCCTAAGTGCAGAAATAGGCGCAAGACTACATAGCGAGTTCGACCGATCATTTTATTAAAGGTATCGCGCATTCTTTCCTCCAAATTTTATTTTTTCATTCCTTATGAGTTTAATAATTAATGGCCAATATAGTGAAATTTTTTGACAAAATCTATAACCATATTTAACGAAGGCAATATATATTTTGTTGCTTCGCTGGATATATCATCATAAGCTGAAGTATTCAGGGCAGAGCGATTAATAAATCTTTTTCCAAACTGAGGATTGTCATGAGCAATCAAAGTCTGAGCGCTGGAATTCGTTAAAATTATTTGGGTTGGTGCTTTACAAAAATTTAACTTTGCAGCTACTTCGATATTTTTTTTCATCTGTTTAATTGTTGTAGCCTGACTCATCGCTTGCTCTATAAGAATATTTAATTTTTCCATGATCTGGGGCGATTTTAGCGATTTTAAATTTTGGTTCCCAACAACTTCATTGTTAATCATTTCCACCATCCTGGAAATATTCTTTTGGGTAGATACCGCATCTAGAAAGGGAAGAATCACAATGTAAGCAGTGGGAAATAATGCTTCGTCCCTATCTACATGAAATGTAAAAACAGTTCGACGGGGCCCACTTTCCATGCTTGGGGGTTGTTTCAGCGCCCGGTATTCTTGAGCAATTTGATAATAAGCGCCAGCAAGAGCAAAATTGGCTTCGTGTTCTATGGGCGCATCAACAATAATTCGGATTGTTGGGGGTGTTTCGTTAAAAAAATCTCGTGAGTCTTCGGAATGAAAGTTTTGGATAATCGAGCGATCGCCTGCCGGGCTAAGATCAACCCATTCACAAATCATGCTTTCGGTTTTTAAACCAAACCTAGAGGTGGCATAAAGCTTTGCCCCAGTTAAAGTTGATCCTGTTAAGTCAGCACCAATCCATTCCGCCCTGATTAATTTTGCCTGAGTTAAATCGGCGTGGATGAAAATTGTATTTGTTAAATTGGCATTGCTTAAATCTGCGCCAATTAAAGTAGCCCCGCTCAATTTTGCGCCGCTCAAATCTGCCCACCGGAGATTAGCACCGCTCAAATCTGCCCACCGGAGGTTCGCCCCGCTCAAATCTGATCCGCTCAAGTTAGCATGTCTGAGATTCGCTTGTCTAAGTTCGGCATCTCGCAAATTTGCACCGCTAATGTCACAACGACTCAGATCACTGGCATTCAAGTTAGCCATCTCCAAGTTGGCTCCCGTCAACGAAGCGCCTTTCAATACGGCCTCACTCAAGTTAGCGTGACGGAGATTTGCTTGGCGGAGTGTCGCCTCTCGCAGATCGGCACTAGTGAGATTAGCCTCTAACAGATCGGCGCGACTGAGATCAGCACGAATTAACTCGGCGCGGATCAATGACGTTCCTTGAAGTTGAGCACGGCTCAGATCCGCTCGAATCAGATTAGCGACGTTGAGACTGGCGTTATTTAAGATGGCACTACATAAATTTGCGCCACTCAGTCTTGCTACATTCAGCTTAGTATTGCTCAAGTTAGCTTCACTCAGATTCGCACCGCTCAGGTTGACTATACTCAAATTAGCATCGCTAAGATTTACGCCACTGAGTTTTGCCCCACTCAGGTTAGCTTCTGCGAGGTCAACACCATTAAAGTTTAAGACTCCTGCCGCGTATTGTTCCAGTAATTCCTCTACAGTCATTGATGCTACCCCTTGGATGCCAACTTTAATAGTTGGTATCATAAAAAACGGAATGTCAAAATCAAAAATGAATATTGGGATTTTAGGATTGGGACTGATAGGCGGATCTTTGGGTTTTGATTTGCGATCGCAAGGACATCATATCTTAGGAGTCAGTCGCCGTGAATCCACTTGTCAAAAGGCAGTTGCTCTCGGCAGTGTTGATCAAGCATCCGTTGATCTGAGCCTCTTGGCAGCCGCAGAGGTTGTATTTATTTGTACACCTCTAGGGCTTATTGTGCCCCAATTTAAGGAAATGATCGCTCATTTGTCTGCCGCTACCGTCGTAACTGATGTGGGTTCAGCGAAAGCACAGATAGTCAAGGCAATTTCTCCCCTTTGGGATAATTTTATCGGCGGTCATCCAATGGCGGGAAGGACAGACAGTGGCATAGAAGCTGCACAACGAGATTTATTTGTTGATAAACCTTATGTACTAACACCGATAGCTACAACAAAAACTAGTGCAATTACGGTTGTTGAGAAAATTGTGCGATCGCTTGGGGCTAAAATTTACTATTGCCAACCTGAACAACATGACCGCGCTGTTAGCTGGATTTCTCATTTACCTGTAATGGTCAGTTCCTCGTTGATTGCTGCTTGTTTGAGTGAAACTGACCCTGATGTTTTGGAATTAGCCCAAAAGTTAGCTAGTTCAGGTTTTCGGGATACCAGCCGTGTGGGTGGTGGGAATCCAGAGTTGGGTGTGATGATGGCCCGGTATAATCGTCAGGCATTGCTGCGATCGCTGCAACAGTATCGTCACAATCTCGATGAGTTGACTAACTTAATTGAGCAAGAAAATTGGGCAGCTTTAGAGCAAAAGTTGAAATCAACAGGAAAGGCACGACCTGATTTTGTTGATTAGTTTTATGGTGCGTTACATTATTTACAACGCACCCAATACTGCGTAGGTTTTGCCTAAAAAAGCACGTTTTATAGTCACCAAACCGATGTACTATACAGATAAATTTACAAAAATCAACAATGGTAGAACGCCCAATTAAGAAATCGGAACGTCAGTCGCAAGCAAGCACTGACAACAATTCCGAAAATACGGATTCTATACCTTCTATTGAATCCAACCCCAAAAGCTCAAAACCGAGCCGTAACCGCTCGTCTGACAAAGGGAAAAAAGCATCATATGGAGAAGAAAACAGACAGCAGGGGAATCCTGCCCTAGCACGCGGGCCAAAACCTGTTAAACCTCCAGTCAAAGCCCAAACAGAAGAACTTGAAACCGAATCGGAACCTACTTCTGAGGAGTCTCAAGACTAATATTACAAGTGTTACGTGTGATGTGGGAAGCTATCAGCGTATGAAGACTGGGATTTCTGGCTTGAAGGCAGTTATCATACCCCACATCACCATTGGTTTATTTTTATGTTGAATGCTTTTAGATTAAACTTTACCATTGGTGGATAAAGTCAATCAATTTCTGTAACCAGCCATTGCCATTCAGTGACTACAGTGTTAGATATATTGAGAACCAATTGCTGTCCACTAGAAAGCGGCACATAGAGTTTGAGCGCATCAGTTATTGGCAGTTTCGGTAAGATATCAGTTAAGTTGTATTCGCCTACATTAGGGACGGGTGCATTTAGAGTATATGCATCCGATGCATTCAGCAATCTTCCTGCTGCTGTCTCAATCAACAATGGTTGGGGGTGAGCAATTTCAACAACACCCGGAAAAGCAACCAAGCGCAACCGCAACTCTTTTACCAGACTATTGTAATTCTGTTTGAACAATAACACTTGCCAAGCATATCCTTTTTCATCTTTGATAGATACTTGTGAGTGGTAGTGTAAGACACCAGGAGAATCATGGTGTTGACGCAGCAGTGCTTGTGCTGACTGCACACTCCATCCACATCCAGTTAATGCCAGAAACACAACTAGGGCACAACGCCAAAAATATTGTTGGAATTTTCGCTTCATCTGACACATTTTACAACAGCAGCATTTCTCTTGGTTACGGTTATACTGCCTTTATTGGTCAATTAAATCCACTGAGTATTATTGTATCCAAATTACTAGTGGTACTTTTGTACGTAGGCGGTCAATTAGTGCAAATTAATGTATTTAGGACTTACGCATTGACAGAAAAGCCAAAATAACAGGTAGAGTTTTCAAGGCTGATAGCTAGATTTTTCAATGAGATTTTAGCGATCGCACTTAATCAAAGGTGATTGATAAAAGCCTGAAACAACGTATTTAGGTTGATGCACAAGATAGTTATTTTGTACAGTGCGTAAGTCCTACATTATTTCGGGATTTAAGTAAAATCCAAGTTGGACGTAGCACAACTGACCAATATGGAATTCGGATGATCGTTTTTGTGGATGATATGCCGATTAAAACGGAAATTATTGCCGAAACTCGTTTTCAACTAGACTCACCAAGATATCTAAAGTGGTCATCTGTTCCCTGCTTAAGCTTCAATGACTGTTTTACCTCTAAGCTGCTGTCAAATTCTGACCGTTACGCAGATGACAGCGTTGAGGCAAGAGATTTAATTGATCTAGGAATTCTTAGGCTGCAATCTCCAATCCCTCAAGCATCAATTGAAAAGGCCGAAAAAGCATATCAGGTTATGCGCCCTTTGAAAAGAGCGATCGCATTATTTCAGGAAAGACCAGATTACAGGGAGAAATGCTTTCTCAGTCTGCAAGTTGATCAAGCTCAGATACCCAAAATTATCGACGGTATTGATTTACTCTCTACAGATTTAGGGTTATCTCCCACTCCAAGGGCTTTTCGAGAACAACATGATACTTTTTCTGATTTAGAAACACAAATTAAAAAACGAGAAGATTCTTAAACAGGTAGCGTTGCCCAATGCCCTAATTCCTTGAAGCTGTTTGTTTAGTACTCGCAGGGCTAACAGGCAATGGTTGAGCGGCTTTCAATATCGCATCCAGCAACCCTGGAAACAGCACCTCTAAATCTTCACGCCGCAGGATGTTAATGTGCTGTGTCCCTTCTTTGCGTGTCAAGACTATCCCAGACTCCCGCAAAATCTTAAAATGATTGGACATAGTAGACTTGGCGATCGCAAAATCAAAACTGGCACAGCATTGTTCCCCCTCAGTAGCCAACCGCCGCACAATCTCTAGCCGGACTGGATCGCCCAATGCATACAACACTCCCGGTAAAGAAATATTTTTTCTATCTGGATGATAAAGAAATCTCATAGTTGCATTATCTCATCAGGTGGCATATATTTTTATTATTCGATATTATCGAATTATAGAATTAATTAGGAAGGCAATTTTATGTCATCCATTACAAATGTCACAGAAGCCACATTCAAGCAAGAAGTCTTGGAAAGTGAGATTCCGGTATTAGTGGACTTTTGGGCGCCGTGGTGCGGCCCTTGCCGGATGGTGGGCCCAGTCGTCGATGAAGTTGCTGCTGAATATGAAGGACAGGTGAAATTTGTGAAGCTCAACACAGATCAAAATCCTACTGTCGCCAGCCACTATGGTATTCGCAGCATTCCGACACTGATGGTTTTTAAGGGAGGTCGGCAAGTCGATACTGTCGTAGGGGCAGTTCCAAAAACTACCTTGAATAAGACCTTAGCACAGCATCTTTAAGTTAAGTGAAGGGGAGTAGGGAGAAAATTCCTCTCCTCTGCACCCTCCCCTTCCCCCTCGGCATCTTGTGCCCTATTTCCTACTCCCCATTCCCCACTCCCCACTCCCAATTCCTAAATTCTGTTTCAACTAACAGGGAAAGAGCGAAATGGACTTGAAATTGCATGGTAAATCCGCGTTGGTGAGTGGCTCAACCGCAGGTATTGGTTTTGCGATCGCTCTTGGGTTAG
>NZ_DASQZC010000409.1:0-12196 GCF_035638895.1 Nostoc sp.
GGATGTTATTTCAAAGAGGTATCCACAAATCTATACCAATTATAGTACAATAGTTCTAGTATTATTTAAAGAGAAGAAATATGCTAGAGCCAAATAAAAAAGGAATAATTGCTGGATATATACGTGTTTCTACTGATGAACAGGCGGAGGGAACTGCACTTAATCAACAGATGGGAAGAATCAAGCAAGATGGAGTTGATGAAATTTATTCCGATATCGAGTCTGGTGCTAATTCTCAACGACCTAATTTTCAAAGGTTAATAAACGATATTATTTCAGGTAAAATTAGTACTATCAAAGCTACACGTTGGGATAGGTTAACTCGAAACCAAAATGATTTCCCTGTTTTTAAGAAAATAATTCAAGATAATAATGTTCAAGTGATTCTACTTGACCAAGGACAACAGGATTTTAATACGGCAGCAGGTGAACTTAGTGCCGATTTACAAGTCTTGTTTGCCGCTTATGAAAGAAATATGTTGCGTGAAAGAGTTAAACATGGCCATGCACACCGGAGAAAACAACTATTAGCAGCTAGCAGAGCACCCTTATTTTACGAAATTGTTAACAATAGATATTTTCTGAGTGAACAACCAATTATTTGCTCACTGTTAGACCGACCTGAAAATTATTTAGAATATAACGAATCTACTCCCAATTCCGAATGTTTAATGGGTCAAAGCAAAAAAGATATCGCTCTTGAAGTTTTGGAATATTTTTGTAGGTATAGTAAATATAGAAAAGTTTTAAGTAAAATACATGAAAGATATTCTTTAGAAAAGTTAGATAACCCAACTTTAAAACCAGGTTTAGCCCTTTTCAGTACTAGTAGGGGACTCAAAGAATGGTTACGAAATCCTGTTCTACGTGGTCATACTGCTTATTTGAAAACTAAAGGTAGAGGTAAGCATAAAACACCAGATGAATGGGAAATTCATCTAGATACTCACCCACAATATAGATTATTGACAGATGAGGAATATCAAGAAATAGAAGTCATTATAGAATCTAATAGCAAAAAGTTTGGTCAAACAGATGCCACATTTTATTTAACTGGTTTGATATTTTGTAATAAATGTAAATCTAGATGTACTCTTAAGGCGGGTGGTAAATATAAATACTATGGTTGCCAGCACGCAAATATATGCTGTGAAAACAATAAAAGTACCCGTATATCTAAGATTGAGCAGGCAATTATTTCGGCTTTATGGAATCGCGCTCATCTCCTTGCTTCTACAAATAATGATCATAATTCTTTAAAGTCTGATAAGTTAATTCGTTTAGAAAAAAGGCTTAAATCTATTGAAAATATTCCAGATTTTGAAGACGATGAGGAACTGCTAATTATAGCTCATAAATTACGTCAAGAAATTAAGCAAGAAAGAAATAATAACAAGACGATATTCCAAGAAATGCTTCTCTTACCTCAAGCTAGAAAAATTAATTTTTGGTATACGTTGACTGAGGAAGCTAGAGAAAGATTTTACGAAATTTTTGTAGATAAAGTTTTTATAGATGCTGAAAATATAATGGTAGTTTTAAAGCTTTAAGGTAAGCATTAAATCTTTGCCCAACGGCTTAAATAATAAAAATTAATTAATTTAAAATTGAGAAAGCAATGTTCATATCCACTTTTGATATATTTCGAGAAGCAGCAGAACGCTTTAGTAAAGCTGAAGCTGAAATTATTCCCATCTGGCGCTCTGATTGTAATTGTCACGAGCCTGGTGAATTGAAAGAGTGTTGGAATTGCCCTTATTACAAAAATTTAGGACTACTCACACAAAGGAAACTTTACAAAAAACCAGGAGAGCTTTGTGCTGAGATTCCACCACCACAATCTCTAGATCCTTATTCAGATGAAGTCAAGCAAAAATGTTTAGAAATGTACAATGCTGGCTATTTTATCAATGACATTCAAAATTTAGTTGGTGTTCCTAGCCGTCGAGTATTAAGAAATTGGCTCCGAGAATTTGGTGTTATTGCAGGACGTTCAGCACAGTATTCGGAAGAACTCAAACAAACTTGCTTAAAAATGTACGCTGATCACTGTACACCTCGACAAATTGAAAATGAAACAGGTGTATCTGCTGATACTGTTACTGATTGGGCGATGCACGCTAATCTATCCAGACCGAAGAAATACTCTGATGAAATTAAACAGAAATGCTTAAGTCTGTATGAAGAAGGGCTATCATCTGAACAAATTCACGAACAGATGGGAATGAATCGAATTACTATTCGGAGTTGGATTAATCAAGCAAAAATTGGTAGAGGTCAAAAACATTATTCACAAACAAAAATTGAGGAATGCTTAAACTTTTATAGAGAAGGAAAAACTCCTAAAGAAATTGAATTAATTACTCAAATCAAACAGGGTACAATTCGTTCATGGATTAGAAAACATGGTCTAAACAAGCAGAACAATTGGACAGAAACTATGGAGAATAGTCAACTAAGTCAGTCAACCATAGCCCTTGCACCACTCAAACAGAAAAGGAAACATTCTGGTTATTGGAAGGATTTTGAAAATGTGAAACAGGAAATTTTGGATATTAATCAACAACGTGGTCAGTTGGGTATGATGCCAATGGCAGAACAGCTGAAGCAGTTGGGACGTTTAGACTTATCAAAAGCTATATCCAAGCATCATGGTGGGTTTCAGTCTGTGGCTGAACAATTAGGACTGAAATTCAAGAAGAAACGGGCTGGTTATTGGTCTGATTTTACCAATGTGGAAAAACATCTTTTGGATTTTATTACTAAACATAGTTCTCCTGGGATTATGCCTACTAAGCAGGATTTAGAAGAGGCGGGAGAAAGAGCTTTAGCTGCGGCAATGAATTTACATGGCGGGTTTCCAGAGGTGGCTAAACGCTTGGGATTAGAATTGTCTTATAATCGCAAGCAACGTGATTATTGGAAGGATATAGATAATTTCAAAAATGAACTTTTACAAGTTGTGGAGCAGCTTGGTATTCCTAAGCTGATGCCTACCCATGAACAACTAACTGAAATTGGACGCACTGATTTAATTGCTGCAATCGCCAGTAATGGTGGTTGGCCGTCTGTTGCTCGTCGGGTTGGACTTACTTATATTAAGCACTACAATAATCCAAATGATTATTTTTAAGTGGATTTTGGATTTTTCACCAGTTTGTCAGGATTAGCATTCTCCAAAACTTAAGTTTTAGTATGAAATTAAGTTTGAGAGATGAAACTGCGATCGCACTCTACAAAAAACCCTTAATCATTGCGATCGCGCTACTGGTTTTTTCTTGATTGGCCATTCACCCTACCAGCTAGCCTCATCCAATCAGCACGGTACAAAGTGAATACTCTGTTTTTCTTAAAGGCAAAGTAGCTAATCTCAGCACTCACAAAGTAAGCATCCATATAAACTACTTTGGCTATGGTTCCTGGCTTCCATTTGTTATCCCCCTCATGGAATGTTATTTTATCCCCTTCCATGAATTCTGGCTGAGTTACCGAGTGTACTGGTGTTTCAGGTAACAATTCAGAAATTGTTTTTACCCCTCCCCCCCCCTGTGTCTGTTGTATGTTGTTATCTATCTCTGAAATGCTTACAGGGCATAGAGAATTCTCAATAACACTCTCGCTTAAGCGCGGATCTGTTATGTATCTGTTATCTATTTGTTGTGAATCTGTTATTGAACTCTGAAAGCATTGTCTAGTATTGATTTCAGCAGATTGGATAACATCCGGTACATAGAGGGGGAGAGAGGGGGGGTTATCATTTTCTGATTGTGTTACATAATATACTGACCTTCTCCTGTCGGTTGCACTTGGTCGAGTGCCAATAATACGCTTTTCAACCAGTCGGTTAAGTTGTGTGTAAATGGATTTTTTGGCTATTCCTAAGTGCTGGCTAATCTCACTAGCCTCTAGCCCTTTGGGTGAATAAGATTGCAGTAACTCAACGATCCTCTCTTGCTGTGACTTCTCAGACTGCTTTTGCTCTGGTGTTATCCCGTCTTGACCAAGTGATACCCAATGATTAATCTCTGGGTCTAACTCAATCTTTAATGTTTGTCCTTCTGTATCCCGCGCCAATATATTGAAAATTCTGGTCAATGACTTTGGGTTAACTCTAAATCTCTTAGGATTATTTGGATCTGGTTCTGGGATATGCTCTAAGCTCCAAATACCCCAGGTAGCACCTGCTATCGAACTATTACCGCGCACTCTTCCAACGCCTACAGCATCTATATTCTTATTGGTATGGTGAATTAAAATACCGCTTGCGTTGTACCTAGAAATAATTTCCTTCAGCCGATAAATGTTATCCGCAAACTCAGCGCTATTCTCAGATAGCTGGCTACCTACTGTTATTCTTTTGAGGCTATCAATTATTACTAACGTTGGTCTAAATGCCTCTAATTTGGCTTCTAATAGGTGCAATTGAGTGATATTGAAAGAATCCATGAATTCAACATTAGAGGCATCTTCACGTCTAAAACCGCGCTTGAGCAATCGACCTCTAGCAGTAGTAGGGCTTTCATCACACTGAATTATCAAAACCTTGCCTTGCTTGCATTTTTCACCCAGAAAAGTATCCTCCCCTGTCGCTACAGCAAAAGCAGCATCATAAGCAACAAGAGATTTACCACTTTTGGGATCAGCAACTAAGAGAATAGTTTCACCTTGTGGCAACATACCGGGGATTACGTAATCGACACCCGGTAAATTCAAATCAAGCAGTTCATCTAGGGAGTAGCATTTTACTTCCTGTATCCTCCCCTGTTCACTTATATGCTTGAGTAAGTTGTCAATTTCTGAAAGCCTGATTCTGTAAGACTCAGCTAACTTTTGCTTAATGAATGCTTTTGCAATTGGGTCTGCCTCTTTAGCCAGTGCCTGAAGCTCAAGCCTGAGTTTATCTTGGTTAGTTTGTTGAGATTGAGCTTGGCTGGCTAACTTCTCACACTTCTTACGCCATTCCCAATCACTAGCACCGCATCTCTCGCCAAGTTGGTCTAATTCAATATCTTGCTCATTCTCTGGCAAGAGTGCGAGCGCAACTTTAGCGATCGCTAGCGCCTCACGTTTTTTAAGCTTCCGTTCGTCAGCAATTTCTATCCAATCAGCAAAGGGCAATGCAAACTCAAAAATCTCTTGTGTTAGCTCCCTGACTGCGGTTGCATCCGATACCAGGCAATCTAGAGGTAAATTAATCCTATGTACAAAGCAATCGCCTCTGGCCTGCTGCACCATCCAGCCTACAGCCTTGATATCAGCCTCTGAGGTGGCTTTATCCGCAATTATGTAATGATTTCCCTTGCTAATCCCTTGATTGCTTGATGATAAGCATCTTATGGTAAATAGTGGCTTGAATGACCTAGCTGTGATAATGTTTGTCACCCAAAGCGTAGGTAATAAAGGCTCAATATTTGCTACTGATTTAAGTGGGAATGAGGTTGTATTATTTGAGTTCAATTGCTGCATAATTCTTCCTGAGTATTTTGCAGCAACCCCTATTACCTCACTTGTTATGTTAAAAAAAACAAGTTACGATAACAGAAGATATTATTTGAGACTCCTGAGATTCTAAGTTTGGCGACAGCGAATCTTGGGGGTTGCTTTTTTTTGTGTACTATTTAACGACAAAGCGCGATCAAGCTTGGGGGAGGAAGCATTGCCAAGCAAGGAGGATACAAGGGGGATATATATTGATGTAAACCATTGTCCATACACCTCTTAGTTGGTACTTTGCTTGTTTAGTAGAGGTTCTAGCCGTCGCTACGGAGATGATTAGGCATTTTGCCAGAAGGCAGAACAATCATTTCAATCTTGCTGGCATATCCCAAAAACTGGAATCAAGGGAAACAGCATAGCTTAGAACCTAGACTTGAATGATAAGTATCTTTTATTACCTTATGCTTAAGTTTGTTTGCCCTCCATTAACTTAAATGCTTGGGTAACTAGCCAGACTGTTTGCTGGCTAAAGCTTCTGTTGTCTTCCTTTGCAGATGCGTTAACTTTTTCATAAAGTTCAGTCGGGAATGTAATGGTGATCCTCTTACCCTTGTATTGGTCGGATGTCATGTTTGCGATGAACCTACATGAATATATTAGAACCAGTCTAATCCGTTACACCGTCTGGTTCAAAAAATTCATGGTTCTGTTTTCTCCAGAATGGTTCTAATCGGTTCTAAAATGCTAACATTGTAAGCAGAGCATTTCAAGGGAATGGAGGCATCCAATTTATTGACATGGCAACCAAAGCTTATTGCAGGAAGTACCGTAATTTAAAGCGAATTTTTGAAGCAACATATCAAAAACCTGTCAGTGATATTTTTTGGTATCGGCTAACTGCACAGTTAAAAGAGTATTTGAAATTTTCTGTAGAAAATAGCAATGCTGAATTAATTGTTAGGTCAATAGCTAATCTAAAAAAATCTCACAGAAATTTCCGAATAAACAACGATTCGTTTTCTGAATGCTGGGATTTATTTCAACATTACTACCAGCAAAAAAATTACCTTAGTTGTGCAGAATTTCTTGCTGATTTAGCGCAAAAGTTAGATTTATCCCAAGTATCCCGTAGTTCTCGCTACAACTGGTTTGTAAATGCAGGAATACCTTATAGGCATGAAAAGAAATACTCAACAGCCGATTTAGCATTAGTAGCTTTCCAGGCTACTAAATGTCTAAAATCTCGTGAAAGGAAACGAGTAGATAAAGCAATCCAAACTATTGATGTACTTGTAGCTAAGTAGGATTTAAAACATGACCAAATTTTACAATAATGTCAAATCACGTCTAAACAAAAAGGGGTTAACAGGTTTTATCAAAGCTGACTATTTAAAAGCAGCAGAACATCTAGAAATTGTTGATTTAGATGATGTGACTACTGAACAAATCATAGCTGGAGTAGAAATCTTAGAATCTTACCGTGGTAGTCAAATACAAACTGTAAACAATGTAAACAAAAATGTTTACAGCCAGCAAGAGGCAGGTGCGTTCACATCTCCTACACCTGCAACTTTAATCCACCATCAAGAGGCTGAAATATATGCACAGCAGGAAATAGAGGGCGAGGAAGTAAACTATGTATCTTTGTCAGAGGACACTAATGAAGATGCGATCGCATCTGATGAAATTGATTATTCGGATGCCGATAAACGAGCGCTCACAATACAAAAATCTCAAGAGCTAGGCATAACACTAAGTGACAAGGAAATTAACTTAATTGCTGATAGTATCGAGCATTGTGGTGAAAGTCTAGATGATTTACTTGATGGTATCCAATCAGCATTAGTTGCTTATATTAATCACAAAACTAGCTTGAATACCCAGAAAATCGATAATGCTTTAGATGCTGTAGTTGAGTATGCAGAGCAGAAATTCAATGATAATTCACAACATTTATCTAACAGATTAATAAAGCTAGGCAGTGAGATGGAGGCGGTAGCTACACGAAACAAAAGCCAAATCAAAAGTATTTTATCAAGGCTTACAATCCCTGCCGATAAAGCAGGATAATGCACTAAATGCTTCCTTTAATCCTTTCGAGGATGCGTCAACAAGCTTTGTAGGAGCAATTATATTATCATCCCTACTATTCGCGTCAACCGGAATATTTCAAGCCCTGCAATATCATAACCTGCCAGTTAATGTAGAGGAACGCTTGAGAGAGAAGAAACTAATTGATTATTGTCCATTATCTGTACCATTGGAGAAATGCTAAATGGTTAAAGCTAAGTACATCAAAGACCATGTAACGGGATACGGGAAGAATATCAGCCGTGCCACGAATGAAAAGTTTGGCATTTCTAATAAGTTAATTGTTCAAGCTGCACTAGGGGATGAAAAATCACTTACCCAAATAGCCGATATGGGCAAACTTGGTGAGAGGTTAGTATTAGTAATGCCCACTATTAAGGAGCATCTAAAAACCTATATTCAAGGCAACACACAATACAACCAGACACTCGCTGAACTATACAAGGCAGGCAGCAAAGGGGCATTAGCGATTGATAAATCAGCATCCGACGTAACTTTAGAAAATACCAAATTTAATAATTTACTGGAAGAGTATAAAGAGAAGCTATTTGTTTCTTTGGAAGCTGAGAGTATCAGACATGAAGACCAAATGGATGTGATTAGATTGCAAGCCTGGGTTGATTCTCAGATGAAAGACGTTGATGCTCGAATACAGCAAGAAGGCATCTCCAATAAGCCATTCTTGGCTCAACTGAAAGCTGATGAAGACTATGAAAATAAGAAGATTCAGCACATCTTGGAACATGGTAGCCAAAAGGATTTAAGCTTAATTCCCCACAAACAATATGTTACCAATCCACTGAAAAAGATGTGGGATAGTATAAGAGATTTCTTCAGCTAATCAAAAAAATCCCCCTGAGTCACCAGGGGGATAAAAATGTAAATCGTGGTTTTATTATGCAACAAATTCTTGACGATTCTACTGAAGAAGTAAAAAATAATTATCCAGTAGAACAAGATGATAGTTTTACGCCTGACCAGATTGAACAAATCAACGAATGGAAAGAGATAGTTAACAATAAGATAGCCAAAAATGATTCTATCTTGCGAGGTTTAGAGACTTTTTTTTGGGGCATTAGTAGTTATTCTCTTTGTAAGTGGCTTGTTCTGAACCTTGGTTCTAGTGGCATCAGTCTTGCAATTTCAATTGCATTCGTAGTTAATCAGATTGTAAATCGTGATTGCTTAGATACTTTTAATTTGAATAGGAAAGAGGGACAGTGGGAATTAACAGGGATGGATAAATTATTTAGATTTATTTTTGGAATACTAGCAAGCGGCTTTGTTGTTTGGAGTTCTGTCGGAAATTTTATAGTCATGTTACATGACTCAAAAACAACTTATAATACCTTAAATAATGCGATTGAAGAGTTTAATAGCTACTCAAGAAAACAACAAGACGAAGCGATAAAAGGTTTTGTAATTGGAGCTTCAGCAGTTGCGGTAGTTGTTTATGTTGTAAAAGGTAAAAACTAAAGGCATGAAAAAGATTTTACCTAGTATGGCCGCTTTTGGTGTAGTTGGTTCACTGGCATCGGCTTTTTATTTAGGTCAAATTAATGAATTTAGTTTCGACCAAGTAACGGTAAAATTTTGTCCCCAGACAGCTAACAAGAATTTTCCCTATGCCCAAAAATCACAAACCAATTTAGACCTCAAATATTGCAGATACCGCCGTAGATTGTTAAAGGAAGTGTGGGAGAGCGAACAATATAAAGCAGCCATCCCATTATCGAAACAAACCTTTTCTATTCAAGAGTTTAAAGGTGATAATTCTGGAGGTGTTTGGCTTTTATTGGCTCCTGTGCTGGCTGGTAGTGCTTATTTGTCGTGGGCTAATAAGTGCCAGATAGACTATGACGATAAATTTAAACAACTAGAAGATTTAAAAAGCTATTTTAAATTAACAACTGTATCAGCCAGGAACGAGAGAGAGTTTAAAGCTACTGCCATAAATCAATCGTGGGACACCCAACGGGTAAAAAGTGGGCAGATATCAATAGACGCTGTACAAGACAGATTAGTTAAGCAAGCAGAAGTCCATGACCGTAGCCATACTTCTACAGTTAAGCAGTTCGATTTAAATGATAGCCATATTGACAAAACTATTGCTGAGAACAAACTGGCAGCCGCCGAAGCGATAAAGAAATTAGATAAAATAAATAAACTTGTTGATACTAAGGTAGCTGACCAAGTACCAGCGAATGAACAACTGAAGAATAGTTTAATTGACGCACTGGAGAATTATGAGGGTGGGTGGCTATGGTATCTAGTTGAATCATTCACTGCAATTATCATTCACGGTAAGGCTGGCAGCTACAAGAGTTATACAGCTGCCGCTATTGCCCTTCTCAAGCATTATTTGATTGATGCTAAGGTTGAGTCAATTTGTGATATCGACTTTGACCAAAATAAAAATGATTCCTGGAAATTTCTAGTTCCGATGGAGCCTAGTATTTATGGACAGGGAATTGATTGGGAATCTTATAATGAGGGGTTTATTGCTGCAATAGATAGGTCAAAAGTTCGGACATTAAAAGATAAACCAATTGTTTCAATATGGGATGAGTTGACTAATGCTAAAGGACAATTTGATAATGCACAGAATGTAGTCCCGTTCGTTATCGCCACCCCACGGAAGAGAAATGAGCATTGCATATTGATTAGCCACAACCTAACTCAGGATTGCTTGGGGGGCTGCACCGGGATGAGTGAACCGATAAAGACTCAAACCTACAGATTAAACTTGAAGACTACGCCACAAGGGAAACCATTGTTTAAAGGCATACTTGAAGGGCTAGTGGACAATGATGGCAACGAATTGGAAGAACATAAAATTAGTTTACCTGGGTGGCTCAGACCGGAAATTATCTACGGTCACTTCAACGGCAAACCTATAAAGTTTGATGATTAACTTAAGTGCGTTCGTACTTTTTGTTTATGGCTTCTAAGGTTTAGTAAGTCATAAGCCCTATACACACCGCAAATACATCAATCAAAGAAACGGTAAGTAGAATGTTTTTAGCTAGCTATTACATTCAATAATAAATTAAAAAATATTCTTTCTAAGAATATTAAAAACTAAACTATATAACTTTTTGTAAATTAGAAAATAATGAATTTGTTGTAGTTGGTAATGTGAGTGTATAAATCAGAAACAGCATCATAACGAAAAACTTGGAATACTTGAACTTGAAACTTAAGTAAAAGGATAAAACTATGAAAGGCTTATCAGTAAAAAGATTAAGACTAGAAAGTTTTTTGTTAGCTATTGTTGGATCAGTAGTTAGTTTAACTCTACCAGCAATGACTCACTCAATACCGATGGGAGCATTAGCACAGCCATCTTCACAACAATACTATCGAATCAAATTAAAAAATAATGGAACATACTTGGATGCTAACTTCTGCACAGATCAGGTACGTTTGTTTAGTTTTGTAAACGGTGCATGCCAACTATGGCGACTTGTTCCTACCGATGATGGCTATTATCGAATCCAATTAAAATATAATGGAAAATACTTAGATGCTAACTTCTGCACAAATCAGGTACGTTTGTTTAGTTTTGTAAATGCTCCTGACAATGGTGCATGCCAAACTTGGCAATTTATCCCTGAGAATATTTAGTGATGTAGCGATTTTAGGGATGAAATGAGCATGGGGTTTTTTGTATGTCCCCTCGAAAAGGGGGAATAGCAAAAACGAGGTTTGGCATTATTACCTTCAAATCATTGTCAGCAAAGCTTTTCCCCCCAACGTGGCCCAAAAAGTATGCCTTTCAAAAACCTTTCCTCAAAAGACTTACTGGTAAATCAAGTCTTTGTAACAGCTTTTTTAGTTGCTGGTATTGTTGCTACAAGTGCTATTGCATTTAAGTACCCTGGAGATATCCAGTTTAGGCTTGGGACGGATGGTATTCAATTGCAAATTAATGTGCAAAAAGATTCTAATCGTCTTGAGTAGTTTTTTCCGCCTTCACTTGAAAATCCACACAAGCAGATTTCTTATTTGCCAGATCCTTCTTGCAAGCTTTCGACGTACATCTGATAAACCTGGATGCAAAGTGCCGGCTTACGCTCAAAGCCGCTTTCTGCGCTTTGAGCAAAAGATTGCATGGTATCAAGATTTGTAGACGACTCGTCACCAGATGCCTTGGCTTTTTTGGTAAATGCGTAGACCATGCCAGTCAAAGTCTCGTCATTCTCAAGACACGGTTTTTTTAAGTTCTCAAACTCCTGCCTGTAAACATCAATCTCCTCTGGTTGCTTTTTCCCATCCTTTAATGCCAAAGCTCTTGGATAATCAATTGTTTCATTCGCCTTTGTAGAGGACTTTTGTTGTGTTCGGGCATTTCCTGAACAACCAACCAGCAACGCAACCAGCAGAGCTATAAAAACTTTTTTCATAGGATGAACGTTTAATTAGGCATTATTAATCAATCCAGCCCAGCCGGACGGTTATGTAACTGGATTGATCAATAATGCCCATATCCGTGCTTATCGCCCTCAGTTCGTGAGAAACTTTCGGTAAAAAGTTTAATCTTCAGTAACTGACTCGACAACGACGGCGATCATAAAAAGGCGCTGTGCGATCATGCAATCGCACCCTATTTAGCATTGGCCCAAGATGAACGTATTTATCAATTGACAAGTCTTCGCAATAACTTCTT
>NZ_DASQZC010000410.1:0-12724 GCF_035638895.1 Nostoc sp.
CCCGTGCGATTCGTTGCTTAGGAATCGCGGTATCCAGTCCGTACATAACTAAGCCAACCTGACAGCAGATTACTGTCATTAAAGGTTGAACTCTCGGTCAGATGTAGGTGAAAGCCCTACCATTCAGACTCAGAATTGACTCCTCATCTGCCCACACCGAACAAGCTCGGTTCTTGTAGAGTGAAGCTGGGAACAGGGCGCAATCAGACGACCGTTGCGGGTTGACACTGGCGCTAACAGGGAGTTCCTATGATGAAACAGAGCCTAGAAAAGTGACTTATCTTCGGAAAAGGGCGCAACTCAAAATCCCTTATCCCACTGGAGTTCATTCCCGCCGTAGACCTGGGCACAGTAGCGGCAAGAGTCTGGGGAATCCAGTAGTCAAATTGGCTACATCTAACGGAACAATCAATCTCTCCGAGGGAACGAATAAAAACGATTTGTGAGTCTTGGGACAGTCGAACCCCAGGTAGGCTAGACGAGAAGCGGAACTCTCACAAGTCGGGTAGGACAGACCGTAATTGGTCTGAGGTGTTCAGAATACACAAACTAGAGAAGAGTATGATTAGGCACAGTTACAAAACTAGTGAATCATGGGTAGCGTTACCTTGGAAGAAATTCCGCCGTAACCTATTCCGCCTCCAAAAGCGAGTGTACAAAGCTGTTCAAGTTGGCGACAAGCGGAAAGCTCGGTCACTCCAAAAGCTTATTCTAAAATCCACCTCGGCTCGATTTCTTGCAATAAGACAAGTATCTCAGCTAAACGCTGGCAAAAAAACGGCTGGTATTGATGGTAAGAAATCCCTCTCATTTGAAGAACGCTTCAACCTTGAAGAACTACTGAAAATGAACAGTGGAAATTGGAAGCATCAAGGCTTACGGGAAATCCCCATCCCTAAGAAAGACGGGACTACCAGAATGTTAAAAATACCAACCATCGCGGATAGAGCTTGGCAATGCCTAGCAAAATATGCACTAGAATCAGCACACGAAGCCACCTTCCACGCCAGGAGTTACGGGTTTAGAACTGGGCGCTCTGCCCATGATGCACAAAGATACATCTACAATAACCTACGCTCTTTCTGCAACGGAATAGAAAAACGAGTAATCGAACTCGATATCGAAAAGTGCTTCGACAGGATTAACCACTCAGCAATAATGGATGAACTCATTGCCCCCAAAGGCTTAAAACTCGGTATCTTCCGATGCCTCAAGGCAGGGGTAAACCCAGAATTCCCCGAACAGGGTACGCCTCAAGGGGGAGTGGTCAGTCCTTTACTAGCTAATATTGCGCTCAACGGGATTGAAAGTATACACAGATACCACTACGCATATAAAAAAGGCAGCAAGGTACACGACAAGACTCCTAATGAGTCAATCTCAGAACCATCAGTCCGATACGCGGACGATATGGTTATTATACTCCGACCCGAAGACGACCCGACAGAGATACTTGAAAGAATCAGCGAGTTCCTCCGCAAACGCGGAATGAATGTAAGCCAAAAGAAAACCAAAGTTACCGCCGCGACAGATGGGTTTGATTTCCTCGGCTGGCACTTCAAAGTCCAGAAAAACGGAAAATTTAGAAGTACTCCCTCAGTGGATAACTTCAAAGCATTCCGCAAGAAAGTAAAACACATCGTCAACAACTCGAATTATGGTGCTAAGGAAAAAGCCACAAGGCTGGCTCCAATAGTTAGAGGATGGAGAAACTACCACAAGTTCTGCAAGATGGACGGAGCAAGAAACTCTCTTTGGTTCCTAAATTACAGAGCATACACGGTATTTAATAAAGAACCCAAACAGACACGCCATACTAGCAAAGAGCTAACCAAAAAGGCATTCCCAACGGTTCCTTACTCCGAAAATAAACACGTCATGGTTAAGGGCACAAAATCCCCCTATGACGGAGATACAGCCTACTGGAGCGAACGTAACAGCAAACTCTACAACGGCGAAACCTCTATTGCTCTCAAGAAGCAAAGCCATAAATGTGCTTCCTGCGGTCTGAAATTTATCGATGAAGAACGGATTCATCTGCATCACATCGATGGAAATCACGCCAACTGGAAGAAAAATAATCTCGAAGCAATTCATGAGAGTTGCCACGATTACAAACACATGAGCAAAAGCGCAAGCTAAGAACATCGGGAGCCGGATGCACAGAAATGGGCATGTCCGGATCTAACTGAGAGGTGCGGGAGATAATACTCCCCATCGACTCAACCAATAATGAAATTCCTGCTGATAACCAGGCGAATCTGGAAGCGACTATTAGAAGGGCAGTTGAGGTTGGGATTAATCATATTGAAACTGCTCGTGGTTATGGCACTTCCGAAATGCAATTAGGGAGAGTGCTACCTAAATTTCCCCGCGAAAAGTTAATTGTTCAGACTAAAGTCAGCCCTAAGGCAGATGCGAAAGAATTCCGCGAGACTTTTGAACAATCATTGCAAAATCTCCAGCTAGATTATGTTGACCTTTTAGGGTTGCACGGCATCAACCATGCTGAGTCCTTTGATGACAGCATTCGTCCTGGTGGCTGTTTGGAAGTAGCGCAGCAGTTGCAAGCAGAGGGAAAAGTCAGATTTATTGGCTTTTCCACACACGGATCAACAGATATGATTGTGCAGACAATTAATACCAATCTATTTGATTACGTGAATCTCCACTGGTACTACATTAATCAATGGAATTGGGCAGCAATTGAAGCAGCTAAACGCCACGATATGGGGGTGTTTATTATTAGCCCATCTAATAAAGGAGGTTTGTTGTATGAACCACCGCAAAAATTAGTAAATCTTTGCGCCCCTTTGAGTCCAATGGTGTTTAATGATTTGTTTTGTTTGAGTCATCAAGAGGTACATACCTTGAGTTTGGGAGCAGCAAAACCAGAAGATTTTGATGAACACCTGAAGAGTTTAGAATTAGTAGATCGGGCATCAGAAATTTTGCCACCAATTTTAGCAAGGTTGGAAGAAGAAGCGATCGCTACTTTGGGAGAAGATTGGGTAAAATCTTGGGAAACAAATCTACCAAGCTTTGACCAAACCCCTGGTGAGGTAAATATTCGGGTGATTTTGTGGCTGCGAAATTTAGCGATCGCCTACGATCTAGTAGACTATGCCAAAATGCGTTACAACCTGCTTGGTAATGGCAGCCATTGGTTTCCTGGCAACAAAGCTGATCGCCTAGAGGAATTAGACTTGCGGCAATGTCTCGTCCGCAATCCCCACGCCGATAAAATCCCTCAAGTTTTGGAACAAACACATCAAATGTTGGTAGGTGAGGCCGTCCAACGTCTATCGAAGACTTGACAAATTGTAGGAATGGGGCATGGGAAATAGTAAACAATAATTCTCAATGCCCAATGCCCTATTCCCAATGCCCAATACTAATCAGGTTTTTCCGTATCCGGTGATTTATTCCCTTTAGGTACAACTAGCACCTTATCAACGCGGTTTCCATCCATATCCATCACTTCAATTCGCATAGTTTGCCATTCAAAATGATCTGCTGCCGCAGGAATACGACCTAAATGAGTAATCACAAAACCGCCCAAAGTTTGATAGCTACCGCGTTCCTCAGACTCCCACTCTTCCATACCGAAAAGTTCTAAAAACTCCTCTACAGGCAACATCCCATCTAAAAGCCAGGAACCATCCTCGCGTTGCACAGCTTGTGGATGATCCAGTCCATCTGTTGAAGGAACATCACCCACAATTTCGCTCATGATGTCGTTGAGAGTGACTAATCCTTGAATCACGCCGTATTCATCTACTACCAGCGCCATGTGAGTGATGGTTTGTTTGAACAATTCCAAAACTTTCAAGCCACGGGTGCTTTCTGGGACAAATATGGGCTGTCGCAATCCCATCGTCAAGTCTAGCGGTTCTCCTCGGAAACTCCTGGCTAATAAGTCGGTAACAGGGATAACACCTAGCACATTGTCAAGTCCCCCCTGACAAATTGGATACCGAGAATAGGCACTATCAACCATTTTGTGACGATTTTCTTCGGCAGAGTCGTCTAAGTCTAGCCAGACAATATCGGGACGGGGTGTCATTAAGTAGCTGACAGGGCGATCGCCTAAACGAAAGACTCGCTCCACCATATCTTGTTCGGCTTCCTCAAAGGTTCCTGCTTCAGTACCTTGCTCAATTAAGATTTTAATTTCTTCTTCGGTAACTTGCGGCTCGGTAGAAGCTGTAATTCCCAGTAATCGCAGGATCAAATCTGTAGAAGCGCTTAAGAGATACACCATTGGGGAAGCGATCGCGGATAAGGCTTGCATAGGAATAGCTACAGTTGATGCAATCCTTTCTGGGTTGTTTAATGCCAAACGCTTTGGTACTAATTCGCCAACAATGAGTGAAAAATAGGTAATCAGCAAAACCACTATTCCGAAAGATAGCGGTTCACTATAAGGTGCTAACAAAGGCACAAGTTTTACATAGATTGCCAGTCGGTTAGCAATTGTTGCTCCTCCAAAAGCACCAGTCAGGATACCAATCAGGGAAATACCTACTTGGACGGTTGACAAAAAATGATTTGGAGACTCAGCTAGTTTCAATGCTGCCTTTGCCTTGACATCTCCTTGATTGGCAAGCTGTTGTAGCCTAACTTTCCGCGCCGAGACAATCGCCATCTCAGACATAGAAAACACGCCGTTGGCAATAATTAGCACCAAAATGATTAAAATTTCAAAAGTGATGGAGGACATGTTTAAAATTGCCGCTTATCAGAGCGAACGTAGCTCAATACCTAGTATCTAGTATTAAAGGTGCTTCTATAAATGCTTTTACTGTACACAAAGTAATAGTTATAGTTCTTAAGTTTATTAGTCGCCGTGGATTATTATTCCACGGAAAGAATAAGAAGGCTGTTAACACTTTTAAAATAGTTGACATAAACTGCCTCAATATTTTCTGATCCACAAAGACTCCCACCGCTAGTAGTACTTATGTCATTTTCTTCTATTGTGCGTGCCTTAGCGCGATCGCCGCTCACCACTGAATTTATTTCTAAGCTAAACCGACAACAAGAATTGCGGTTAAATGGCATTTCTCGATTGCCCAAAGGTTTGGTGGCTTCGGCATTGGCCCAGTCTCAAGGCAAGGATTTGTTTGTGGTTTGCGCCACTCTGGAAGAAGCTGGACGCGTTTACGCGCAACTGGAGGCAATGGGATGGCAAACAGTACATTTTTACCCCACCTCCGAGGCTTCTCCCTACGAACCTTTTGACCCGGAAACTGAGATGAGTTGGGGGCAAATGCAGGTATTGGCAGATTTGGTAACAGGGGATAGGGGACAGGGGACAGGGGACGCAGAACTAAGTAACACCCTCCCCAATCCCGCAGCGAAACGATCTTTGGCAATTGTGGCTACTCAAGGGGCGCTGCAACCACACTTACCACCACCAGAAGCTTTTGGGGAATTCTGTCTTACTTTGAAGCGGGGAATGGAATTAGACTTGAATGCCTTCAGTGAGAAAATAACTATCCTGGGATACGAACGAGTACCTTTGGTGGAAACAGAAGGACAGTGGAGCCGACGGGGCGATATTGTTGATGTGTACCCAGTTTCATCTGAGTTTCCAGTCCGCCTGGAATGGTTTGGTGATGAAATTGAGCAAATACGGGAATTTGACCCAGCAACTCAACGTTCCGCCCTCGATAAAGTTGATCAGTTAATTCTTACCCCCACTAGCTTTGCTCCCATCGTCATGGCGGCACTGAAGAATAGTTCTGAGTTAGGAGTTATGAGTTATGAGTTAAATTCTGACTCAGAACTTAGCACTGAGAAGTCATCACTCTTGGAGGGGAGTCGTCGCTTTTTGGGGTTGGCTTTCGAGCAACCAGCATCCCTGCTAAACTACTTATCAGAAAATACCCTGATTGCCATTGATGAGCCAGAACAGTGCCATGCTCATAGCGATCGCTGGGTAGAAAATGCTGAAGAACAGTGGGGAGTAGGGAATAGGGAGTGGGGAGTGGGGAATGGGGGAGAATCTACGCCCACTCCCCTAACATTGCCGAAGATTCATCGGTCATTTGATGAGTGTCTGGCTGATGTTGCTAAGTTTAAAACATTATATTTATCGGAACTGTCAGAGGAAAATGATGGGATTAATCTTGCTAGCCGACCTGTTCCTGTCACGCCGCACCAGTTTGCTAAACTAGCTGAAACTATCCGCCAAGAACGCGATCGCAATTTCTCGATCTGGCTGCTTTCTGCTCAACCTTCCCGTTCTGTCTCGCTGTTGCAAGAACATGACTGTCCGGCTCAGTTTATCCCGAATCCCCGCGACTACCAAGCGATAGATAAGCTGCAAATTAACCATATTCCCATAGCCCTAAAATATTCTGGTCTTGCCGAACTAGAAGGTTTTATCCTGCCGACATACCGATTAGTAATCGTTACAGATCGGGAATTTTTTGGGCAGCATTCCTTGGCGACTCCCGGCTATATCCGTAAGCGCCACAAAGCTACTTCTAAGCAGGTTGATCCCAATAAGCTGCGTCCAGGCGATTATGTGGTTCACAGAAATCATGGTGTTGGTAAATTTGTCAAGCTGGAAAGTTTGACGATTAATAATGAAACCCGTGATTATTTAGTGGTGCAGTATGCTGATGGGTTATTAAGAGTCGCAGCCGATCAAGTAGGTGCTTTATCCCGGTTCCGCGCCGGAGGTGATAAAGCACCGGAACTCAATCGGATGACTGGTAAAGCTTGGGAAAATACCAAGAATAAAGTCCGCAAAGCGATTAAAAAATTGGCGGTGGACTTGTTGAGACTGTATGCAGCGCGATCGCAACAACAAGGTTTTAGCTTCCCAGGTGATATGCCTTGGCAAGAGGAATTAGAAGATTCTTTCCCCTACCAACCCACGACGGATCAACTCAAAGCTGTACAAGATGTAAAACGCGACATGGAAAGCGATCGCCCAATGGATCGCTTAGTTTGTGGCGATGTCGGTTTCGGGAAGACGGAAGTGGCGATTCGTGCTGTTTTTAAAGCAGTCACCGCCGGTAAACAAGTGGCACTCCTTGCGCCAACGACAATTTTAACACAGCAGCATTACCATACACTCAAAGAACGTTTTGCACCCTACCCGGTAAATGTCGGTTTGCTCAACCGTTTTCGGTCTGCTGAAGAACGCCGCGAGATCCAAAAGCGATTGGCAACGGGTGAATTAGATGTAGTAGTTGGTACACACCAACTTTTAGGTAAAGGTGTATCATTCAAGGATTTAGGACTGTTAGTAGTAGATGAAGAACAGCGATTTGGGGTGAATCAGAAAGAGAAAATTAAAAGCTTGAAAACTCAAGTGGATGTGCTTACCCTCTCAGCTACTCCCATTCCCCGGACTTTGTATATGTCCTTGTCGGGAATTCGGGAAATGAGTTTGATTACTACACCACCTCCAACTAGACGACCGATTAAAACCCATCTTTCACCGATAAATTCCGAAAGTATCCGCACTGCAATTCGTCAAGAATTAGACAGAGGTGGGCAGGTATTTTATGTAGTTCCACGGGTGGATGGAATTGAAGAAACAACAGCCAATTTAAGAGAAGTTTTACCGGGAGCTAGGTTTGCGATCGCTCACGGTCAAATGGATGAAAGCGAGTTAGAATCAACCATGCTCACCTTCAGTAATGGCGATGCAGATATCCTCGTTTGTACGACAATTATTGAATCTGGCTTAGATATTCCGCGAGTCAACACGATTTTGATTGAAGATGCTCATCGTTTTGGATTGGCACAACTGTATCAATTACGCGGTCGTGTGGGACGCGCAGGGATACAAGCTCATGCTTGGTTATTTTATCCAAAGCAACGGCAATTATCTGATGCGGCACGGCAACGATTACGAGCAATTCAGGAATTTACTCAGCTAGGTTCTGGTTATCAGCTAGCGATGCGCGACATGGAAATCAGAGGCGTAGGTAACTTGCTAGGTGCAGAACAATCCGGTCAAATGGATGCTATTGGTTTTGATTTATACATGGAAATGCTAGAAGAAGCAATTCGGGAAATCCGAGGACAAGAAATTCCGCAAGTGGAGGATACCCAGATTGACCTTAACCTGACGGCGTTTATCCCAGCAGATTATATCACCGATTTGGATCAAAAGATGAGTGCATATCGGGCGGTGGCTACAGCTAAATCTAAATCAGAATTAAAGCAGATTGCAGCCGAGTGGAGCGATCGCTATGGTACTTTACCAGTCTCTGCAAATCAACTTTTACGAGTCATGGAACTCAAACAGCTAGCGAAAAAGCTCGGCTTTAGTCGCATTAAACCAGAACAAAAGCAGCACGTTGTTTTAGAAACGCCGATGGAGGAACCTGCTTGGAATTTGTTAGCGGCGAATTTACCAGACAATCTCAAGACGCGCTTTGTGTATTCTCCTGGGAAAGTGACGGTACGCGGGTTAGGAGTTTTTAAAGCAGATCAACAATTGCAGAATTTGATTGATGCTTTTGGGAGAATGCAAGGTGCGATTCCAGAGGCAGCTGTTGTTTAAATGCTAGAAAAAGATTAGTCATCAATTGCTTGATAAGTTTTGCTCAAGTTTTTATCAATTAAGAACCAAACCTACAAAGGATAAGCAGAGTGAGTATTAATGTTGATTTGCCACCAGAGTTAGAAAACCAGCTTTTTGCTGAAGCTTCTCAGTTAAATCTTCCTCTTTCTGAATATTGATTTAAGCAGCCACAATTGAGAGCAAATGGGTATGGTTATTAGCATATTCTCACAAACTAGCTCAACAAGTTTATGAAAATCAGAGCAATTATTCATCCAGCAGAAGAAGGCGGCTATTGGGCAGAGGTTCCCGCGCTTCCAGTTTGTATTACCGAAGGAGACACTATAGAAGAGGTAATGGCTAACTTAAAAGATGCTATTGAAGGTTGGCTTGAAGTTGCCAACAGTCGTAATGCAATTGAGTCAACAGATCAAATTGTCGAAATTGCTGTATGAAATCGATTTCTGGCAAGCAACTTTGTAAGATTGTGGAGCATAAAGGTTGGATTTTGCAAAGAATTACTGGCAGTCATCATATTTATGAAAACCCGGAAGTAGAAAAAATCCTGTCAATTCCTGTTCGCCGCAATCAAGATTTAAGGGACTTCCAAGAAATAAATTATCCAATCTTGTAGGGTGGGCATCTTGCCCGCCTTTGACTATGGGCGGGCGAAACGCCCACCCCACAATAAATAGTTGTATATTTTTTTATTTGGAAGTCCCTAAAAGTTGGAACTTTGAAAGCCTTGATGAAAATAGCCCAGCTATCTGAAGAAGATTTACTTTAATTTCAAATTATGTTATGTCCGGCTAATCACTTATCATTGATGTCTTAGTAGTAACCGTTGTCAGAGTAGGACATCGTAGAGAAGTTTATAAAGATGATTGACGCTTGAGCAGGCAAGAATTTCATACCCAGCCCTTTGAGTCTAAGTAAGTAGGCATAATTAAATCGAACTATATAAACTTATGTAAAGCACCAGAAACGCTTTGAATATAAGCTTTTAAGCAATTTACATCTCTTAATCTAGTTGTATTTTTTAGCGCCCACCTACTTATAGCAATCGTAAATGAGTTGTGAAAATCGAGATACTAAGATCCCCGACTTCTTTGAGAAGTTGGGGATCTTATCGTTCACGAATGATTTAGGACTGTTATATAGCTATAGCGGTATACTACTACGGATGCCAAAATCTTTACATCGACGTTTAGCTGAGAATTCTGAACAAGAAGGCGTTAGTCTCAACCAGTATATTGTGTCTTTGCTGAGTGCGATCGCATGATTAACAGCAAAGTAATTTTAGTAAACTTTCATATTCTTTATAAATATTCAAAAAATACTTCAGGTACTAATCGTAATTCACCAGATTTCAAGCGAGAGATATCTATCCATAACGCTTTATGTTTATGAGTTTGTGATTCTGAAAAAACTAAACTTTCCAGTTGATAAAATTTTGGATCAGCAAAGTCACATTGATAAAGCTGAATAATTTCATGACCTTGCCTACCACTAAATGTAAACAGGTTCTCTATACAACCTAGATATTTAATATTCGTTAAATCTGCCTGAATTTCCTCTTGAAACTCGCGTTCTAAGGCGACGCGGCTGGTTTCGCCAAATTCAACACCACCGCCTAAAGCGCGATAAAATTTTTCTAGCTTTACGGGATCGTAGCCTTCAGAAAGAAATATGCGTTCGCCATCCCGAATTAGCCCCAAGGTTATTACCCGAATTTCGCCTGCTTTATTCATTTTGGTAACTAATTATCGTAAATAGATTGAGGACGGCTTTCGCTACCCTCAATAGGCCAATCTGGATTTTCGCCACCGATGTATAATTCTTCAATGGTGACATATTCCTGACTTAGCTGTGTAAGGGCATTGATTAAAATATCCAGAGCGATCGCATCACTGGTTCCTAAGTCAAACCAACAACGTCCCCATTGACCCTCATATTCAAACTCACCAATGTTGTGCATCAGTGCTAGCAAGCTTTTGTCATACCCTTGCTCATCATAATTCATGTAACTGATATCGAGTCCTGTGTCCTGCACCTGAAGATTCTCTGCATTAAATGCACCCAATTTACCCAAATAAAACCAGGAATTGAAAACTTCTTCTACATACTGCTTTTCACGCGCAGAAGGATTTGTGTTGAATTTCAGCCAAATCCACATATCAAAAGGATTAATTTCGCGGAACTGAATCTCCATTTTGGTCTAGTATCTCAATTACTGCTCTGCAAATAAGCATATCAAAGTAGGGAGTAGGGAGTAGGGAATGGGGACTAAGGATTCTTCAGGCTAACAGCACTGCTGCGTTCACGTTCAATTTGTTTGACTAAATCGCCTGGGAGTTGAGATTTTTTAGTCAGTGCTTTGTCAAAATTAGCGATCGCTTCCTGGATCATCTGCTGGCTTTTTTCTCTTTGCCCCAGTTGTTTCAGTATTTGAGCTTTAAGATAATAAATTTCTGGATTATCAGATGTCGTTTTGATCGCCCGGTTGACATACTCTAGCGCCTGTGGATACCGTTTTAAATCCCGGTAAGCAAGAGCAATACCCCGATCTACTAGATACCCAGGAGCAGCATTTTGTTCTAAGCGTCCAATTGCCTGATCTGGGCTAGCAAATGGCAAATTAACCGCCAACAATACATCCATATAACCCTTGATTAAATTCAGTTCTGGATCGTTGGCAGAAATTGCTTCAGCTTTGTCTAAATATTCATAAACTTGCCGCAACCGACTAAAGGCTTGCGGCACACCGTTGACTGTACCCTGACGGGTGATAATTACTGCTCCCTTTAAAAAATGACCAACAGCAGTGTATAAATTACCACGCAATGGATCGCTAGAAATCAGTTTTTGTCCAGTTTCTAGAGTTTTTTGGCTGTAAGTATCTAGTTTAGCCCAATCCTTATTTCCGTATGCTAAAGATGCGCTCATGGCATAAGCTAGAGGTTCATTTGGCTCTTTGGATAGTGCTTGTTCCAGATAACGCTGTGCTGCTGGATAATTGCCCTGTTGGAAAATCGCTTTAAAAGCGGCTTCTGTTTGGTCGCCAATTTGATGAGGTTCACGATTGCGAAACGGATCGGCAGCCAGAGAGGGATTTACCCATAGATTAAGTGCGATTGCAGCGCCAAAAGCAGCCTGAGCAAGGTTAGTGAGTCTAGCAGACACTACTAATCGAGGCGAAGAAAACCTTTTAGTCATTTTAACCCTCAGAATATTTGCGGTTGAAATAGTTGTATGTGTTACTTAGAATGCAAAAAATGGTTAATTTTAACTTGGCTCTGCTTCAAACAAAATTTTCTTATAGAAAGGTTGACTTTGGTAATTTTTTCATGTTCCCAGGCTGGTTAGAGCCATTGTTTTAAGGGTGACTCTGCCACAATGGAGAAAAAGTGGATGATTCTTGCTGCTAGATTAAGGTGTTAATCCTTTCTTTGAATTTTCCAGATGCTTTCAGTGTAGCTAACCAGTAATTTGCTGACTTTTTGGTAATCTTAACAAATGCTCTATCTCCGAAATCTAAATTATCACCCCACAGCGTGCCCAACAGCGATTCTCAAATCGATCAACTTGGAATTAGCACCCCAGCAGCTAGGTCTGATTATTGGCGCGAGTGGTTCGGGTAAAAGTACCTTACTAGAAATTTTGTCGGGACTAGCCGAACCCAGTAGCGGCGCACTTTTTTGGCGGGAACAAGAACTTATAGCCGAACAGCTGCAACAATTAGCTGGGTTGGTATTTCAATTTCCAGAGCGTCACTTTTGCGGTGGTTCAATTTTAGAAGAATTGCGTTTAGGACATCCTGAGTTAGGGTCAGAACGAGTCAGACAGGCCCTAACCGAAGTGGGATTAGAGCATTTATCACTCTCCGCCGCTCCCTATGCTCTGAGTGGCGGTCAGCAACGACGTTTAGCTTTGGCAGTGCAATTGATTCGCCAGCCAAATTTACTGTTATTGGATGAACCCACAGCTGGATTAGATTGGTCAATGCGTCGGCAACTGGTAAATTTATTAGCGAAACTAAAACAAGATTGGACGTTGTTGGTAGTGACACACGATGCTGGGGATTTGTTAGCGATCGCAGATCGTTGCTGGACACTCAACCACGGTGAACTACAATCAGTAGATCCAAAGACATTAGAAGCCAAAGTTAAAGAACCTTTACCAGCAGTATGA
>NZ_DASQZC010000411.1:0-56614 GCF_035638895.1 Nostoc sp.
AATAAAGCTGCTGTTACAAAATTTTTTAATTTATTTTGGGTTGAGATAACAATGTTAGTGACTTACAGTGGTGAGCGTGGTAGTGGCAGATAGAACGAGTGTGGAGTTCTCCCTCGACTGTTTGCAAAAATTTTCTCCTATTGCATATTCTCAAGAAAGTGACATTTCTCATACTTAAGTCGGGAGATAAGCTGAAATCGCGGCAATAACTTCGCTAATGGCACAATTGAATGGGATGAGTTCGACTTGACGAGTGCCCTCATTCCCATAAGTCAAGCTCACACTTAAATAGCTATCTGGCTTGTAGGGCAATCGTTCTGCCCATTCAACTGCCACAATTCCTGGTATGACTTCAACACCTTCCCAGTAACTTTCTAAATTCAGGGCTGCAACTTCTTGTGGTTCTAAACGATATAAATCTAGGTGATAAAGGGGCAGGCGCCCTTCTGTATACTCATTAATCAGGGTGAAAGTGGGACTGACAATAGGTTCAGCGATTCCCAAACCCTTGCCAATACCTTGAACTAGGGTAGTTTTACCAGCACCTAAATCACCTTCTAGTAAAATTACACTGCCAGGAGTTAGAGATTCACCGAGAGTAATACCTAAGCGTAGGGTCGCTTCTGTATCTGCAAGAAGAATTTTCATAATTAGTGATTAGTCATTAGTCCTTTATTTAGACTAATGACTAATTTCATTTTCCTTCATTTTGAATTTTGAATTTTGAATTTTGAATTCCCCTAAGGGGCTGACCTCTACCGTACCACCGCAACAACACTTGTGCTAGTTTCTGCGGATTGTGACGGATAACACCCGTTTCATCTTCATACAAAACATTAGCTGGAACAATCCTTCGTCCAAGCTGAGTTACGGCTTCTCTGTCTAGGAAAACCGGATGGGAGTTTTGTTCGGCGTAGCGGATGAGTGATTGCTCTGAGGGGGATTTTTTGTGGATTAGTACAGCATCAAATAGCCGCCTTTCTCCACAAGCAGCATCAATTGCTCTGATGTGATCTGCAACGGTGTATCCTTCCGTTTCTCCTGGTTGAGTCATTATATTGCAGATATAAATACGGGGGGCATCTGTTTGAGCGATCGCATCGGCAATTTCTGGTACTAATAAATTAGGAATCAGGCTTGTATAAAGGCTACCTGGGCCAATAATAATGTAATCAGCTTCTTTAAGTGCTTTAATAGCTGCTGGTACTGCTGGAGGATTAGCTGGAATGCAGCCAATTTTGACAATTTTACCGCCAGCTTTGGGAATGCTAGACTCCCCATTAATGCGGCGACCATCGGCTAATTCTGCCCAGAGGCGAACATCACTGAGAGTTGCTGGTAGTACTTGTCCTCGTACTGCTAGCACTTTAGAACTGGCTGCAACTGCTTGTTCTAAATCTCCAGTAATATCACTCATTGCCGTTAAAAACAAATTACCAAAACTGTGACCCGTTAACCCATCTCCAGCCCGGAAACGGTATTGAAACAATTCTGTTAATAACTTTTCTTCATCTGCTAGTGCAGCTAAACAATTGCGAATATCCCCTGGTGGTAACACTCCAAATTCTTGACGCAACCGCCCAGAAGATCCACCATCATCGGCAACAGTGACAATAGCAGTAATATTAGCGCTGTAAATTTTTAATCCCCTCAATAACGTAGAAAGTCCCGTACCACCACCAATTACCACTATTTTTGGGCCTCGGTACAATCGATGATGTGCCAGCAAGACATCGATGAGTTCCTCTCCGCCTTCTGCTCTTAGTACCTTAGTAATTGAGCCTACAGTACGAGTTTGCCCCCAAAGCACTAACAGCAAGCCGCCAAGCAGCACCAAAGGCCCACTAACATAGTTGGGTAAAATGTTGGTGATTACTCCCAGGAAACCCCTAAACAACTCTATCGTCCAAAAAATTGGCGTGAGCTTAATCCAGATAGCTAACCCCAAACTCGCCAGCAGTACACCCCCAATACTGATCAACAACCAACGTTTTACCGATAGTCCAGGGGATAACCATTTGAACCACTGGTTAACCCGATAGGAAGTACGAGAGCGCGACTGCTTTTGCAGGGCGTTGAGGGCTTGTCTGAGAAAACCAATTGACATACCTGATTTACAGCAGTGCTACAAACAATAATTAACTGAAAATTTACACCACTTGGTTTAAAACACTTGGCGTGAAACTATTATATTTGTCTATCCCATTAGACTAAGAGCAAGTGGTCAAAATTGCCAGTATTCCTAGTTAAACAATACCCTAGCTTGATAAAAGTGAATTTAATGCAAAAACGAATTTTAGGATTAGATCCAGGACTGGCAATTTTAGGATTTGGGGCAATTAACTGCATACAAACTCCTAACAAAATACCAGAGACTACAGTAAATATGCTGGATTTTGGGGTAATAAAAACGTCGGCAGATGTAGAAATGGGACTGCGCTTATGTACTTTGTTTGATGATTTACACACCGTGATGGAGGAATTTAAACCAGATTTGGTTGCGATCGAGAAGCTATTCTTCTATCGGATGTCAAGTACAATTCTGGTTGCACAGGCGCGGGGTATAGTTATTTTAGTGTTGGGGCAGCGTCGTCTTCCTTATGTAGAGTTTACTCCTGCTCAAATTAAACAGGCTTTAACAGGGTATGGCAATGCCGATAAGTCGGAAGTGCAAGAAGCAGTGGCGCGGGAGTTGGATTTAGATTATATTCCTAAGCCGGATGATGCTGCGGATGCTTTGGCGGTAGCTTTGACGGCTTCTTATCAGCTGTAGATATTGTAAAACGAGAATAAACTTGGAAACTGAATAATAAACTTGGAAACTAGAGAATAAACTTGGAAACCAACTGGCACAGATGGGATCTTGGATCAAGAAATCAGAATTTTAGAATCTATGATGTAAAATTCTGATCTCAAGTAAATAGGTAGGCAGGATAAAACCAATATATGTTTAGTTTTGTCAAAACCGTGAAATAAGGAATTTCTAAGGTATTGCCTAAATTTATATTTCGTTACATACTTGAAATTCTCCAACACACTTACTTAGTAGCGATTATTGAAGAATAATTACCCTCTCTACTTACATTGGTGAGATGATAAGACGATATTACCTTTTGTCAATTAGAAATTATGCTGAAATTTTTGTCAAAAATGAGGTATTAACTTAACTGTTGTACTGAACTGATAGTTCAAGAATGAATGATGCCGATCAAGATGACGCGATCGCCTGCTCAACAATTCTGTTGAAAACCCCGATTTTTCGCAATATTTTAAGTACTATTGCTTATTGACAAATGGTATTCGACCTTAATCTCTCACGAATGCTCTACGTATGCCCAATAAATTAAGTAGCCGTCATCAACTGCGTTCACCAGAACGTATATGACGGCTATTTTCTATTTATTTAGGTAATGGCTCAGACTTAGGCATTTCTAAAAAATAATTTATTCAATCTTGTGCTGCGGGCATCTTGCCCACTTTTCTTTGTGGACGAAATTTATATAAAAGTTAAAGAACTCTGATAGCGTTGAGTTGATCCAGTTTGAGCCTCGCCCACTGGTCATTAGGTAGTATTTTTGCATACGCTTGCAAAAAAGCAACAGCTTTACCTGTATCTCTCAATTGCTCAAAAACCAACACAAGGCGTTTAAGGATAGCAGAATAGTTTGGGCGTTCGCGATTCAACAATAACAAAATCTTAGCGGCATCTTCATACCTTGCCTGTAAACCCAAAAGTGAAGCTTTTTTAAGTAACAGGTCTGGCAAAAAGCCCTCAATTGCTAAACACTTTTCTACCATTTCAAAAGCTTGATGAATTTGCCGCGTTTGCATGTATGCAGCTAATCCAATGCGACAAAGATCGCCTCTTAAAGGAGAATCGGCATTTAACAAGTATGGATGTGCTTCAATATCTCTTAGACAATCAAAATACCTTCCGTCTCTGTATGCTGCGGTGATCATCAGTAAGAAAGCATGGGGGTCAGAGCTACTTTCAAACTCTAAATGTGCTAAATTTTCTAGTTGAGAGTAGGCTCTTGCTTCTAATAACCGTAAAGCCTGGGTTGACCAATCTTCAGAAGGTTGCTGCCGATGTGACAAGGTACGCATGGGTTGATAATCTATTTGAGTATTAGCAACTTGTCTAAATGTGATCGCCATTGTTGAGACCGATTCCCAGCGATTTGTTGGTTCAAAGGCAAGGCAGCGTAGAATAAAATCTTCTAAAGTTGGTGAAACCGATGAATTAATCTCACGAGGACGGGGAAAAGGTGTATACCGAGCAACTTGACTGAGAGTATCGTGAGGTAGTCGCGCTGTGACTAAATGGTAAATTAATACACCCAAACTGTAGATATCAGCTTTAAAAAGGGTTTCAGCAGTACGCCCTTTTAAAGTTGAGCCTACTACTTCAGGTGCTGAATAAAGAACTGTTCCACCATTTTCACGAGTCCGGGCATATATATCATCAGGTAACACACTACAGCCAAAATCAGTCAATTTTACCTGGTCGCCTGAAACAAGAATATTTTGGGGTTTAATATCACCGTGGGACATTCCGAGTTGGTGAAGATGCTGTACTCCCATTAAAACTTGCTGGTAAATATCAAGGACTCGCTTGTAACTAGCGACAAATCCTTGTTTTCCTTGATCAAGCAGTTGAGAAAGAGTCAGGCTAGGGAAATACTCCATTTCAATGGCATACCATTCGCGCTCTGGAGGAATTCGTCCCATCCAAAACACTTTAATAACGTTGGGATGAGTTTCTGCACCCACCAATGCTGAACCCTCGGCAAGGTCTTCATTTTTTGCCCCCTGTTCTTTGGGAATTTTGACCGCAACAATTTGATTGTCTTCTAGACGCTGCGCTCGCCAAACCCAACCATAAGTACCATCTCCTAAACATTCAAGGAGTTCGTAGCGATCGCCTAATCGCCGATCAGCGCGTGCAATAAAAAATTTGGATTTGCGACTCATTAATTTACCCTCAGAATAATGTCTGACAGGTATAGTAAATGGTTACTATTTTCTTCCATCACGAATTGCAGCAGTAGTAACTGGCCCTTCATGCTGCCTTTCACCCGTTCTTTTGCTTGAGTTTCAAATCCTCTATTGATAATTTGCTGCAAACTTGACTTTTCAGGGGATGAGATGAGTTTCTTGCTCCAGTAAGCCAACAATAAAATTTCTGAGGTTTCGTACCAACGATGCTGTGCCAACAACAAGTTTTTCACCTTACTTTGTAATTTCGGCTGATCGTTTATTTTGCTGTAACGCTCAAATTCAGCAATCAAAAAAGGTGAATGACTAATTTTGTCAAACCAAACCACATCTGAGCGCACATTATCCCCAACATAAGCATAATTTCCTTGTGGTAAAGCTGGAACTTCTGCAACTCCCACGTAGCCAAGATGATTGCCCAGTAGGGTTAAGAAGGTGACTCCAAGACTATGAATTGACAAACCGAAATCTTCAACTCCCCAATTATCAGTCCAGATAGGTAACAGTTCTTGAGCCGTTTTCAGGTTTTGTAGTTCTGTCGTTATCTTACTTTGAAGGTAATCAGCCATTGAATCGTCCCCACAGATCGAGAACTTCTGGTGACTGTCCACCGTGAACCAGTGCTTTAGTACCGATTTTTACTAACAATGGTGCAGGAATTGAGCGTCCACAAATCAATGCTTCTCCGGTAGAAAGACTGGGTAATTCTTCGATATCAGCTTTGCTCACCATGTCCGAAGTTTTAGTAATAAACCTCTGATCGTCGGGATTTTTTAAGCGCATAGTAATTAAGGTATTGCATTGGGAAGTTACATCAGAATCTAGCTTTGAGGGACGCTGACTCACAATGGCAAACCCAACCCCAAATTTACGTCCTTCACCTGCAATCTTTTTGATAATGCGATGACTTACTGCTTGTTGTCCTGCGGGAGCAAAATTGTGTCCCTCTTCATAAACCAGAAAACAGGGACGAATGCGGTCTGTTTTACTGCCAGCAGCGCGGAGAATTTCACTAGATATCAAAGCTGTAATAATTTGTTTTGCTGTATCGCTTAAACCTTGTAAGTCAACCACTACAAGCCTACCGCGCTTATCACTGGGTCGGCCTACCATATCATATATATCCGTAGGTCTAGCTAAGGCTGCGGAATAAAAACTTTGGGCTTCGTTGAGAACCCGTGACAGTTTCATGGAAGCAACTGCTGCACTGCGGCTATTCAAGGCAGCAGCTTCGGCAGAACTAAGTTCTTCCCACTCCCGTAACTTTTCTAAACCATCTCCTAAGTAGTACCGTAAAGAGTTAATATCTCTTGGCTCACTTTTTTCACTTATTTTCCAGTAACGGATGGCTACATCAAGTACCCGCTGTTGAGGCTCTGTTAATCCAGGCAGAATTTCACTCACATCATCCATTTCAAAGCGGTCAAACTGAAGTGCCAATTCTTGATTTTTACCTGCATATTTCTCGCGGAATGTAGTGTTTTGAGGAGTGTAAATTACAACTCCCGCACCAGCTTCTTGCAAACGCTGAAAATTTTCTTGGATTTCGGGAATACTCTTGCGATCGCGGGGGTCATCAAGATTGCTAAAGTCAAGATTGAATTGCAAATTACCACCTTGCAGAGCGCGACCATATTCGCCGTGGGGGTCAAAAACCACAACTGTGCCATTATTGAGGGTGACAATACGCTCAATAATGCGACCAACTGTGTAAGATTTTCCCGAACCTGTCATTGCCAAGACTGCCAGATGTTCTGTTACCAAGCGGTTAACATCTAAATAGACAGGAACAATATTGTCGCCAGATTCATAACCTACTAAGTTGCCTATATGTAAACTGGTTTGTTCATCAAATTCGTAGAATGAGCTAAGGAATTGATAGTCTACAGTTTCGACTTTCGCGCCAGGGTCAAGGGCCCGGCGCGGAATTTTAATTTGACCTGTATATGGGTCTTTATAACCAACAAGTTCTAGTTTGGCAATTAAGCGTTCTCCGGTAATTTGAGCGCCTGGTAGTAGTTCTAAATCTGTAAGGGATTGCCCTATTTCTGAGTTGTAGAGAACATTGCTGCGGATGATACCGTTAATTCGTCCTAGTACATTAATTTCTGGTTCTTCTTGGCGTTCTTGGTGACAAATGCGGACAAACTCACCTCGTCTACCAGCAAACGAAGAGGAGAGAATCATTGTGAGATTGTTGGGATCGCCAGTATTACCTACCAATTTGCCTAGAATTTGATTTTTCATTGCCGTTTTTATAGATAGATTATTAAGAAAAATCATCTAGATCAGATAACCATAAATTCTCAACTTCACGCCGTCTAATTTCTGCTTGTAGACTTTGATTGTAATATTCGAGAAAATTATCTAAAGCTTGTTGTTCTCTTTCTGCCAACTGGATTGGTAAAGGAGTCCCTTGTGAGCTTCCAGTTACTGTAAGTGCCATGACTTGAGAACAAATGCAATCAAGGTTATTTTGGTTCCAGTGAGGTTCATCCCCAATTAATTGCAGTAATTGAGGGGTATTGGTTTGTGCTGCTTTGAAGTGATAACCAAGTACGCCTAAAGAAATTACATCGCTTGGTTCCATACGTGGTGTTTGCACATTCAAGCGAAAAGCTGCCGTGCGGGTGTAGCTGTTGAGAATGCCATAAATAAAGCGTCTTTCCCCGATTCCGGCGATCGCTTCTTCTGAACCGATAATTTGACGAGTTAGATTTGCATCAATTCCCTCACTACTGAGGATATGTTTACGACCTTCTACTGTGCGTAAGTCTTGTTGAGCAATGTAAACGATCGCCCCGTAACGCTCTGATGCCAAGCCCACAATAGCAGTACCATTGGGATTCCAGGGCTGTAGTTTTTGGCGGTGAGTTGACCAAAAATTAGAAATTGCTGTTGTAGCACTATCAAAAGCACTGCGATAACTAGCATAACTCTCTGCTTCTCGCAAAGGCACCATGCTGCGGTCTAATACCAGGGGACAGTCTAGCAAAATCAGGTCGTAAAAATTTTCCGATCGCATTGCTCGATCTGCCATTTCATAAGCTTGGCGTACACCGATAAGTTGCAGGCGTTTTGATTGGTTTTCGTAGTTGATATCGTCGAGTTCGCAGGTGCTATCCTGACCAACTGTGGAAATGATATTATTATCAACTGCTAAATCAACACGAACCGCCGCCGCCGCATAGAGGAAGCCCCCGATAGTTTTTGTAGTTGTGGCTTTAGTTGCAATTCCTGCTACGCAGAGGTTTAAGGGATTGGGACGGTTAACTGAGCGCACTAAACCCGCTTGAGAAAAAAACGGTGCGACGCGCTCAATATCTCTAATTTGTTTTAGGATACGACCAACTGTTCCTGCTAAATTAACCTGTGATTGAATAGCGAGCGTTTGTGCTAGCGATCGCCCCTGAGTGTTAAAAGTTTGTGTCATAAAGCTAATGCCTCCAGAGCTTCTGCATAGGCTAAATAGGAACTGCTACGAATTGCATCTTGACCAAGTTCTGTTAACTTGGCTCCCTCAACCAATCCCTGAAATTGCAGGTCAGCTAAATAGGTTTGGGCGGTTTTCCTATCCATAGAGAAAATAGTTGAATTTTGTAGTGCTGTGAGTGCTGTTGATGCATCAGCAAATTTTTGGGTAAGCAAGTGTAGCATGACAGTAAAGTGTTCTGGTTTTGGCTGAAATAAAGTTTGCTCTACTGCTTTAGCAACAGGTTGACCAGCAATACTATGTAGCTGCTCCAGCCATTTTTGCAGTTCTTGTTCTTGATCGAGTACAGCTAATGACCATAACGGTAAACAAGTAATAGCAAAGATTCCAGAGTGGGGGTGCTTACGGTAGTATGCAGTATTAATGCTGAAATCATCCCAAGCACCGCCAATTTGAGTGAGAGTTTGTAATTTTCCTTGAAGTTCATAACGTACTTCTGGAGCCAGTACCTGAAGTAAAGGTACATCTGGCTTTGCTCTCACACCAGAATGCCGCCGGATTTGCCATTCACAGGGGATAGAAGATTTTTCTGTCTCAAATGGAGGAATTAATAATAGTATCTTTCCTGGCTCTTGAGTCCAGTTGTACCATTGTTGTTGCTGTTTTTCGTCGGCTTCCTGAAAATCGCTGCCAAATAGCAGACACAAACCAGAAGACGGGAGTTGATTTTCTATAGGTTTAGCAGATATTACATCTTGTAAAATGCGGCGGCGGCGATGGGTTGCTAAGGTTCCCGCTAACCAAACGAAAGCGGTCATGATGTTTTTCCTCCCAGCCGATATGTGCGAATGAGAAAGCCTTGATTAACAAGCTTCTCCGCTTCATCTGGTTCTAATTGGGGGTCACGTTCTGAGTTAATAGCGGTGATAATTCGCTGCCAGCGAGCAAAAGAAATACCTGTAGAAGCAAGAATGTTTTCTGCTATTTTTAGGCATTCTTGGCGACGTTGTTCTTTAAGTGCGATCGCACCCTTCAAGCTTCCTGTTGCTTCCAGTTCTACCAGGGTAAACTTGTTATAGGGAGATTTTCCTTGTATTTTGAGTAAAGCATTCACACCCTGTTCTATAGCTTCTAAACTTGTATCATTTAACAGTTGCTTGTAGTAACCTGTGACTGCGTTTTCTAAAGATAAGACCTGACCTGATAAACCATCTAAGCTCCGTTTTGGTTCGGTTAGCAATAATTCAACGGCTGCATCCATCAACGGTTTAAAGTTGCCAAATTTAGCAGGCTTATCATAAGTCGAGTCACCACGGAGGCTTTCAGCATCATCTTCTTTGATGTCGGTTAAAGCATCTTCAATCAGGAGTGGTTGCGCCGATAATTTAGTAATTGGTTGTAAGTTTTTAGGATAATTGAAATCAGCAGGGGCATCATTTAGAACATCTTGCAATTTATCCAGTCTGTTTTTAATATTACTAAGTCTTTCTGTAAGTTGTTCGTAGGCTTGCTTAAGACGGCGAAATCCACTAACAATTAAACCGTCAATTTCTCCTAAAGGAGTTTGTTTCTGAAGGTTTAGGTCAATCCCAACTTCTCGCCCTAGTTGTAGTAATCTTTCAGTGGCATCAGCAACTTTTAAATCTTTCAGAGATTGACCAAGAGTTCCTGCTTCTGTTACCTGTTTTCTACCTGTACTACTTTGAGGAGAGCTATAGTGCAAGGCTCCATCTAAGATATCGCGGATTTTTTCTAAAGATAAAGTAAACAAAGACACGGGAAAACAAGATAATTCCTTGACCTCTACCTTGATTTCTTCTTTTAGGGAATCAACGCGATCGCAAATGCATTCTGCAAAATCTTGTACCCATTTAGCGAAAAGTTCGGCGCGACGGATGCGTTCCCACAAGGGTTTTGAATCATCCTCAAAATTAAGAGTCTTAATGTTTTCATCCACTTGCATACTGTTGTAATCGTCGCGGCGATAGACAGAATTGATATCTAGGAGTAATGAAAAACGGTATTTTGCTGCTGCAAGTAAAATTGTCGGCTGATTTTCAACTGCAATGCTAGTGTATTGATTTTCTTCTGCGGCTGTTAGGGCTGACAAAGAATCTTTAGCGCGTTTAATAGCAGCTTGAGCCGTGCTGGTTTTTGTGCCAACGCGTTTACTGCCCAAAGGAGCGAAAAAATCCTGTACCTTTCCTTCACCAAAAACTACCTGCATATCCTGAACAATTTTTGGGTAGTCATTTTGTAACCAGTTCTCAGCTTCTTGAATTAAATTACCCAATTCACTGCGAGTCCGCAGGCTATATTTTTTATCTTTACCACCTGTACCGTCTGCCTCAACTTTAGCGAAATCTAATTCACACGTTAAAGCCATCCACTCAATAAAAATGTCCTTGGGTTTTGCTCCTTCCCAAATGTAGCCCCAAAACCATTCTCTTTCTGCTGCGTCTAAAGTCCAGGGTTGCCCCCCTAAAAGACGGTCGAGAATTCTTTTTAAGAAAGGCGGAAATACTGCATTTGCTGTATCGTCGAGCCGATCAAATAACCAAGCACGTTCTTGTTGTTCATAACCAGCCCTCTGCGCTTTGGGGGTAATTCCCAGTTTCCCTAAAACAGCTATTAAAGCTTCTACATCTATACCACTACTGCGATCCAAGTGTGACAGTGATTGAGGCGAATTTTGTTCTATCAGTAAATAACGCCAAGCCCTAAAGAGTAAATCCTTTTCTTCATCCTTTAATTTGCCACTAGGACGCAGAGGAAACGCGATCGCTCCTTGTTCATGCAGGTTTCTCCGCCATTTGTGGATTTCCTCCATTAATGGGCGTAACAGGGAGTTAGTCCGGTTAAAAAAAGCTGTGGTAAAGCCTTGTCCATCTATTTTGAAGCCTACACACCCTGAAGTGGGTATTCCTATTTGATGCAAGACAAACTCTTCGCTATCTGATAGCTGATAAAGGAGCAAGTATTGATGAGCATTTTTGAGGGTATCTGTTGATGGCTTACTAAAAATATCTACCAACCCCCGCGAAGAGGTCAAAGCTAAAACTGGGGTTTTTCCTTCTTGATGAAATTGTGTGGATGCTTGACTACATAAAAGTTCTAGTTCTTGTGTATTGTTGACCCAAGCAATAATGAGTCTGCTTTGCGGGTGAAGTTTAAGTGCATCACAAGTTACTAATCCTCCGGTGCGTCCACTAGGAGTAGCAATTGCCATAATATCTTTTAATCCTGAGTTGACAGGATCGTATTTCCAGTTTTGATCCAGAAGACGCATAACCCCCGTTAATATTTGGATGGCTTTGTCTGCTGGAGGTTGCTTTTGCAGCTGCTTGATTACTGATTGGTGAGCAGAATTAAAATCTGGATCTCTAAAAATCAGCGAATTTTGGCTTTGTTTGCGATAACGCAAATTTAGCCGTCCCAACATAGCAATACTGGGGCCGATATGTGTTGCTTGAGATGCTTCTAAGTCTTGTTCACCAATGAAACCTCGCCACAGCGCCCGTGCTGTATCTTCAGCCGCAGCATGGGGATAGAGAAGGCTAACAAGTTGCACGAAATCAGTTCTTTGCAGAGGAACTAAGAGTGTGTGTTTACCTAAGTTATTTTGGCTGTTGCGGCTTTCGTGAATTGCGTAGGTGCTGAGGTTGGCTAATAGTTGTCTGAGGTCGAGGGGTTGATCTACACCGTTCAATTTCCAAGTACTTTTGTCTCGGACAAACTTAGCTTCTCGTAAGGCTTTAGTACAATCCACTTCATCCCAGTTGACCTGGCGATAGTACAGGGCGATGGGTTCGTCGTACTCATTTACGCCTGTTAATAAGGCGTTGAGTTCTTCTGGTTGCCATTGCGTTAAAGGAACTGGTAATTGCCCGTACAGTAATTTTTTGGCTGCTAGTAAATGAACTCGGTCTACTTTAAGTTCATTGATGGCGTTATGGTCGAGGATATGGTCGCTAATGCGGTTAGAAACTTTTACAGATGCATCAAACAGTGCAGCGACTGTTGGCTGGTCTTTTTCTCCACTAATGCCGCGATCGCGCAAAATTTGATCTACATTAGCCATAATGACGTTAAACCAGCCAAAGTTACCGCCACTCATAGCGTAAGCAGCTTCTACTAAGCCTTCGGGATAGGTTTGGCTTAAGCGTCCTTGTTGTGTGAGAGCATTGACAAAATCACTAACATCTGCAAATGCATTTTGTGAAAGTTCAACTAATTCAAAACGTCGGGCTGTAGACTGGATTTCTCTTAGTTCATCACCAATAGCTGGGGAACATAAGGCTACATACCTCAGCCAAGGTAATTTTCGCCGGGGGTCTTCTTCTTTGATAGCTTTCCCCATCAGTTTAATTGCCCGACCATCAAGACGTTTAATATCTTCAGGTTCTAAATCGTAGGTGGCAGCTTCGGCGGCTGTTTCTAGTTCATCCAGGGCAATCAAGATATATTTAATCCCAAATTGGCTTAAATAATCGTAAGCAGCTTGACAGAGATTTGTTACTAGAGAAGAGTCTTCATAGAGAATTTCATCTGAGTAGTTTTTTTCGACTTCCAAGGCTGCGGCTAATTTGCTTTCTTCAAAACCTTTAACAATCAGGCGGTCATAGACTTCTTTGGCAATACTGGCTTGGATAGAAGTATCAAAAGTCTTTTTAGTTAGGGGTAAAAGGGCTTTATACAAACCGTAGCCAAACCAGTTATCGATGTTGTGGTATTCGTTGGCAATTTGGCTGTAACGGATATAAAGACCAAGATATTGTTCGCGGTCTGCGTCATTATCAAATAGTTTGGCATCAGTTAAAGACCCAGCTTGGTCGCGTACTGCCCAACCGGGGGAAGTATCGTTAATTTGGCTGATAAGTTCGTAAGCGAGGCGAGATTTACCTACACCCCATTGGGCAATGATGGCAAAGACATGGGCAAAGCGTTCATCTTCTTGATCTATAAGGTGGATAAAGTGACGAAACTTAAAAAAGAAATCTCCTTGTCCAACAATGGGATGAGTTAAGGGATAGGAAGAAACACCAGTAGCAGCCCAGCGATAGGTAGTCAAAGTCCCAGGTTGAGTAATAATGGATTTATTAAGATTATTCATAGTTAACGGGTTTAAAAGCTGGAAATAAAGCGTCGAATTCTGGATGAATACTCCAGTTAATTAATTTGCGTTGCCTGTCACCAAATAGTCCCCTTCCATGTCTGGCTTGTCCTGGTTCGGCGGCGTGTAGTTCAATTGCGCCTTTTTTCAAAGCTGCACCCAGTAACTCATCCATCCATTTTTCAAAGCTATTGGCAGTTTCCAAAGTGGACGCGATCGCAGTATATTGGGCAAATGTTCGCATCACAGGTTCAACGGGAGAAAATCCTCTCATATCGGCGTGGGTGCTGGTGGCAATCTGGAGTTGGGCGCTGGGAGAGTCTGGAACTGGAGATAAAATAGCTAAGTCTGGTTGTTGTGCCAAATGTAACGGCAGTATTAGTTGCCCATTTCGCAACCAGTCGAGGCTGTCTAGCAGGTAAAGGCTAGCTTTAAGTGGGGCAAGTGAAATTAATTTATGTTCCGTTCTGATAATTATATTGTGCCCTTTCTGACTCTTGAATGCAGTAGTATTACTTTTATTTTCTGGAAAAAAAAAGGTAGAATCTGAGGTCATCCAAGCACCTAGACAAGCGTTTTCTCTACCTTCTGTCCAAGTTGTGGGGCGAGAATGTACTTTAATAGGTTGTTGCCAATGGCTGATTTGCCAATCACCTCTGGCTAGATGCAGCAGTAACAAGCGCAGCCAAACACTTTTTTTTAGCAGATGCACGGCTAAGGCTTCTAAGGTTTTCTGGGGGTCATTTTCGCGCCAGATGGTTAACAGTAGTTGCGCTTCCTCTGACAATTGCCAGCTTTTACCGTCGGGGGTTGATTCTAACAAGCCCACACCAAGGATTTTGGCGGGTTTGGTTGTTGTGTCTAGTCCAAAAAGTCCGGGGGTACTCCGGCGGGAAATTGTTTTAGTTAGATACTGTTCCCAAGTTGACCAGTAGCCGGAGAATGTGGTTTTTTCTGACTTTGCTAAAATCGCTAATGCGCGTAACCACGCTGCCGGGTCGCGGGGTTCTGGCCAGAAGGAGGGAGGCGCAAGCATGATAGATATTTTCTTGTTCATCTGGTTGTCACCTGGGCAACAGAGGTGTTACCAGCAGTGGCGAGTCGTTCTTTTACCCATCTGTCGCAACTGTTGCGAATGGCTGAGGTGATAGAATTGCCCAGGCGGTTAAATGATTTACTACCTAGTACCCGGTAGCAGCTATCAGAAAAATTAGAGTGGATGGTATAGCCAGAACGCCTACCGCTACTACCAGTTTCAAACCGCCAGACTTGCTGTTTTAATAAAACGGCGATAACTGGGGCTAGTCTTTCTTGTAGGGAGGCTATATATAAAGTGTCTTGGGGAGAATGGGCGGTGAGTACAGATACGCCCAACTGACTTAAGACTTGCAGCAGCAGTTCAGCGAGAGTGCCGCAAATTACCTCTTCCCCGGCGGCGGTGGTGATGACCACTAAGACTTGGGTTGGTTGGTCGAATTGGGCAAGTTGGCTATCTTCTAATTCTAGGGATAATTTACCAGAAACACGTTCTGCTGACCAGGCTTCTTGAGTAAAGACAACCTGTGCTAAAAGAAACGCCCAAGGGCGATAGAGTACCCAGCGCATTGTTCCTTGAGATGGGGTATCATCTGGGTTAATTTCCTCTGGGGTTAAATCTCCCCAGTCGCCAGATAAAACACTAGATTTTATACTAGATTTTAATTTTATCTCCCCATCTCGCAAACTAGGCAAACGCAGCAACCGCCCCCGCACCCAATTAATCGCCGGGTTGAGAGGGTCGATATCCTGAAGAGAATTTGCAGGTGTACCCTGTTTACCTTCAATTAAGGGGGCTGTTGCACCTAAGACGCGCAGCAATTTGGGAGTGGCTGGGGCTTGTTCGGCGGGTGTGTCAAACAGAGTACGTTCTAATTCTATGTAATTGCTAGAACTGAGGGCGGCTTGGGGTAAGAGTTGAATTAAAGTTTCAGATGCTTGTCCCAAGGTGTTGATAGCTTCGCTGAGTCCCTGTGTATCCCGGCGAGTTCCCAGTTCTTGCAGACGGGCGGCGATAATTTTACCCCAAGCTTGGCGGATGTCAGCTTCGCAACTGAGGAGGGCGGCGACTGTTTCTGAGAGGCTGGGTAAGCTTTGCAGCAGTTGGACGGTTGCAGGGGTGGCGATGATGCGGCTACCATCGGCGGAAGTTGTCCACATTCCGAGGTTTTGCCCGATTTTTAGGGGGCTGATGTCTGCGGTGGGAATTTCGCCAATAGTTAGGAGGTGTTCTAAGTTGCGAATGGTGGAATGTGAAAGCTTCATTTTTTCGCCTCAGTTGAGGTCAGGATTCCAAAACTCTAAGGCGGGGAAGTTGCCAAAGTCTCGATAATTAATTGTCCAAACGGGACATTTACGCACTCTTGCTGCCCAAATTACTGTCGCATCTTCCAGGCTTCCCTGCCAGTTAGGGATGGTTTGCAGTAGGGCGGAGATTTCAAGAAGGTCAGCTTGGTTGACTGGAATTAGATGTAAGCTTTCTAACATGGTGTTTAGGCTGCTTTGGGCTGTCCTGGGGTTAGTTGTGTATAACAACCATTTGTAGACTTCAAACAAAATGGGGATGGGAGTATAAGCTCTGACTTTAGCTTGACTAAGTTGTTCAAAGCCAATTCTGCATTCTCTATGTTGGGGGTCTTTAGCATATAACAAGGCAATTAAAGGCCCTGCATCAATCACCACTTGCGAGACGGGACTTAGCATGGATTAATAATATTAGGAGAGTCTTCCGCTTGGTCGCTGGCATTTTTAGGAGATTCGTTGACTATTCCGGCTAAGGTAAGTAGTTTAGATAGATTTTTACCAGCTAGTTTTTCTTCTAGGGCTTCCTGAATGAGACGTTCTAGGTTTTGATCGGGATGATCTTGTAAATATTGTTCTAGTTGTTGGGCTAGGGTATCGGGTAGGTCAATTGTACATTTCATGATTTTCTATAATTTGCTGAGTTTACCTATTTTGACTTTAGTGTTTATTCCTCCTCTGTGTCTTTGGTTATTTGGTCGATGATTTCATAAAGTGCGTCTAAGTCGGGGAAGAGGGGCGGTTCGCCTTTGATGTCTATCCCTTTGCGGGTGAGACGCGAGAGGATAGCTTTGTCTGGTTCTCTGTCGCCTTTTTGTAGTGCTTGTTGGGCGGTTTCGAGTTCTTCCTCGGTGATTTTGCCTTCGATGAGGGCTTCTACTAGGAGTTTGGCGGCAGTGGTGAGATTTCCAGATTCAACTAGTGCCTCATGATGAAAATGAATTTTATTGCCTATCTCTTGTTCAACTTTGCATCTTGGTATTTGTAGTCTTGCAATCCATTCCTGGGTAATATGTGGTTGCGCCATACCTGTTGCAAAACTAAAAACTTGGATTTGGACTACAGGATGGTTTAAAACATATTCCAAGTAGTACTTATTAATTTTATGCTCTGAACATAGACGTAATCGAGCTACTGTAGAACCAGCAGCTAAAGAATTTGACAAAAGCGGAATAACAATTGCTTTACCAATAGTTCCATCTTTAGTGAAGGCAATATCACCCTGCTTAAGATGAATTTGGGGCTGTTCATCATATTTATATTGTTTAATTGATATTAGAGAATCAAAATCAATTACTCCATTTGAAAATTCTATTCCTCGTAACAACCACGGGCCTTTATCTGTGTAATGTTCAGTAGTTAATCCTTTCCAACCAATCATTGCTGAAATTTCAGTAATATTATCTAAAAATTCAAGGATAATTTGAGAATTTCTGAAATATTGTATAAGGCTTAAACGATTAGGGGAATTGAAGTTTAAGTCTAAACGTTGTTCAAGGTCATCAACGCTTACATAAGCATGATTTCTTTTATATTCTAATTGTTTTTCCCATGAAATAGCATCTTCAAATAGTTTTTTTGCTTCTGCTTCCCTTTCCCGCGATCGCTCCCTCAACCTCTCCGCCAACCGCACCTTATCACCAATATAGTTTTGAGCTTCACGAATCTCTGGAATAGGTAACTCAATATTCAATAAGTCATCAGGAGCAAGAAATTCTACATTGAGATTTGTTCTCAAACGTGACCTTGCAATTACAGCATAAGGACAAGACAGAACTGATACTAGATAATGTGGATCTACCTGCTCTTTTTTAACTAATGCTCCCCAGATAGTGCCACTCACTAAAACTCTATTTTCTGGTGGCATCTCATTATATGCAGTAATCTGATTGGGCCCTTTTACTTTTACCAGTAGTTCATTACCTCTAAGCTGACCTTTGGGATATTGTTCAGCAAATTTAGGAGAAACCCTACGACGCGAATTTAAATTAACAAAAAAGCCATTTTCCCCAAAATCATCTGCTGTCAAAAAAGGAATCCAGTTATTAGGAGCATCATCAATTTCTAAAGTTTCAGTGCTAAAATAGATTGATCGCCGTCCTTCTTTAACAATATTTTTGAGGTGTGATATTTTTATAGATGAACTTTTGAGACGATCCTCGTTCTCAAGAAATAATGGATAATAATAAATAGCATCTAGGCGGTCGCTCAAACGTTGAGCATTCAGTCTAACAATACTTGCCATTATTCTCCCCTCACATAAGCACCAACGATCGCCGCCAAATCATTTGACACGCCGACGCTATAATCTTCCACATTATTCTTCACCAAATACCCCAAAGTCTCAGCCATACCCATAAATACATCCGGTTGCGGCTCATCCTGAAATCTTTCCGGCTCATCCTTCCTTCCCTGACGTTTCTGTAAATAAAGGATGCTAGTTTTTGCCCCCGTTCCTGACAGCTTAAACGTATCCGATGGCAAACTAATCACCGCTTTAACTATCGCCTTTCCACCATAAAATTGCCCCGTTCCTTCATCCTTCTTCCCCATAATGTACTCACGCACATATTTGTCACCGGAATTACAAAGCACCCCATCGGGTAAAACTATTAATAACCTCCCCCCCGGTTTCAACAACTGCAAACAACGGTCAATAAATAACACTGCCGGGTCGATACTCGGCGATACAGGCTTCCAAACCCCTCTACTATCCGGTTTTCCTCCCATTGCCAACCCAGAAACCGAAGGTTCATAGGTAAAAGTTCCAGCTTTATTGTTATTTCCCACCAAATCAGACCGAAACCGCGATAATATCAACTCCCGCGCCTGTTCATAAGACTTTTTCGCCTTTTCTTGATTCTTGCTAAACTTCGGCGTACCAAAAGGCGGATTAGTACAAATCAAATCGTAGCTACAGGGTTGGAATTGTTCGCTAATTAAAGAGTCATGGGTGCGGAAAATTCGCGCTTTCGGCGCACCCAACAACGCCATATTTACCCGCGCCAACGTCACCATATCCTGGGAATTATCCGCCCCCACAAAACTGTACTGGCACATATCCTGAAATAGCTTGTCTCGGCGCACATCTATTGAAGTTTCTTTGCCCAAAATATCCAGCAGCGCCCGTTCTAAATACCCCATCGCCACAGAACCAAAACCATAACTCCCACAAGCAGGGTCACAAAAGCGAAAAGCAGGTTTCCCATCTTCTCCCCTCGCCGTCAGTAATCCCGGCGTTTCTTCTTTAATATCGTGAAAAGCAATAGCCAGCATCGCTTGCTTTACTGGTGCAGGAGTCAAATAAACCCCCATCCCCTCCGGTTTAAACTTCGCCCGCAAGAAAACATCCAAAACCCGCCCCAAGACATCAGCCGCAATATCTGCCAGTGTTCCCTGATGTTTCACCACCTTATCCTGGTTGTTGGTAACAGTCCCCAAATTTTGAATCAGGTTTAATAGAGTTTCGTAGTTGCGGGGCTGGGCGAGTCTGAGGTGGGTTTGTTCATCAAAAATGGCGTGAGATTCTCCTTGGTCATCCGTCACCACATAATCAGCATGAGACTTAAAGTAATCAAAGGCTGCCTGAATTTGTGATATTGCCTTGTTCCCCTTCTGTTGGACGTACTCCAGGGTAAAAATTTGATCTAAACGTAAAATTTGGTCATCGTACTTAAACTCTAAATTTGCCCCCTCATGGTGTAGGCGAAAGGACTCTAGAAACAGAATTTTCGTAACCTCGCGGATAATGTCATTAGAACTAGAGATGTTATCCCGCACATTCTGATAAACTTGTTCATGGAATTCATCAAATCCCCGCATTAAGCGATCGTACATTTTCATCGACCAGCGATAAGTGGGGTCAGCCTTAATGCGTTTGTACTCGTTAATTTCCTTTAGCGTTGGCAAACGGTCAATTTCATAAGCGGGATAACCCAAGTCAAAAACTGCTTGATGTTCCCCATCCGTCACCACCCCAAACTGAGGATATTGGTCTTCTAGAGTATCTGCTGCTGGTAAGGTATAAGACAACTCCTGTACATAGTTAGCATTTGCCTTTTCCCACTGTCCCGGCGGTAATGCCAACAAAAAAATACGCGGTGTTTCTACACCTTGAAATTGCCCCCAAACAATAGCAGCAACTTCTTTATCTAGGCTTTTTTGTAGATAAATTACATGATCAAAATCTGCTGATTTTTGTTGTTGGCAAAGGTTAGTTAATACCTCCTGTACACCAGAAGATTCTTCTTGTGCTTGCTTGACTTCCGTTTTAGTTTTTGCCATCTTTGATTAACCCTTGTAGCGGATACGCCCTGGCCCGAATACTTCCAAAACAGGTGTCTCTTTTGCCAAAGCTTTGATTTTTTCCTCAGTGGTAACAAACCTCTTCGGTAGCTGGCGGCGAATTTCTGCTGCTAACATAGGTTTCCCAGTATTTGACTGTACCACTTGAATAATGGCTTCTACCAGTTCTTCTTTTTCTGTCCGTTGTCCCAACCTCACCAACGGCGTTTTTTCTGGCGTTGCTTCAACTTCCACCCCATCCATACAGGCTAGAAAAAGGTGAATCTGTGCTTGATGCCAATTGCTACCCCTATCCTTAGCTAGTGTATATACTTTGTCTAGGGGTAAAGGTTCGCGTTTTAATGCCGTTGTGATGGCTTCATAAATAGCTGGTGTCATATTGATATTGAACTTTCTAGGCTAGGACGAAATTTGGTGAACTTTATTAAATAAAGTTTGTGCCGAATTCCAAATATTTTGCCACTCTTCATCTAACTCTCGCTGTCTTTGGTGATGTAGCAGTAACAATTTTTCCCAATGTTGGCGCAGTGCTAACGGTACATCAGGGACTTTTAATTTGGGAATATTACCAGGATGGGTAAATTGTTGAACAGTTCCCATTGCCATCCCTTGTAACTGGGTGCGAATAGCAGTAGTATTTAGTACCAAAGCCCAAGCTCCTGATGTTTCCCGAAACCGTAACCTTTCTAAATGGTCGGTGACATATATTTTGTCCGTGGGTGCTTGATCAATAAAAGCTACCCGTGGGCTAGTGACTAAAATTGAAAGCAATACCTCCCCAGAAGTGAGAGGTTGGCGAAAAATCCGCCAAGGCGCAGGTGCTGTTTCTATTTCTTCTGGTTGTGAGAAACTTAAATCTGTGCCAATATCGCTTAATCGCAAATAACGCCCCTGTTCTGGCACATCACCATACAGACGACTTCTAGAAATTTCATCTTCTGAAAGCAAATTCTCTAAAGAAAGCCATCCTAGTTGATCCTTTAACAGTCGCATTTGGTGAGATAGTTTGACATGAGTTGGCACTAAAGAATCATTTATAGACTCAGCCGGAAAAAATTGCCCAGTTGATAGTGACTGATTAAAACCCGCCTCCGACTCATCTAATTGTTGCTGTTCATTCGCTACATAGGCTTCAACGTCAGCAATCAAACGCCTTAAAGATTCGTTATTTTCCAGAATATTGTCGTTCCATTCCCACACCTGCCCATGAAGTAAACTTGCCTCTGCAACTGATGGTAAGGGGATATGCAGATTAGACAACACCTTTAAACTGACACGAGGCAGAATAGCTGCACTTTGGCGATGGAGGAGGTAAGCCTCATAAGGCTTTTGATTGAGACAAAATGCTACCCAAACACCGAAGGGGGGTTTTACAGCTTTAATAAGAATGCAATTTGCATCTACTGGATGACGAGGTAGCCTATAAGTTGCCACAGCAGCACGTAGCGGTGGAATTTTATTCAGGACGACATCCCCTGGTTGAACACACCACTCCTCTTCAATTGTTGGTTTTTCCCAGTCTTCCGCATCAAGGCGAAATTTCATACAGTCCAAATTTGCTTGACGGTAGATACGAGTTTTTTCAATTCTGCGATCGTAAGCATCTGTTCCAGATTGAGTACTCACCCGCCAACCTTCAAGACAGTTACCAATCTCCCCAATTGCTACACGGGAAAAAGTTCCGCGAAAAATTTGGGCTGCCGCTTTGCAGTACAAGTCAGCACTCCAACAATCCTCTTGATACAAAATTTTGGGCGGAATCCGACTATGGAGTGGCGCGTTCAATTTCTTTACCTCTGCCCACGGCAAACCCGTTCTTGAATCTTTATCTCTGCCAATTCAACAAGATTATCCTCTAACTAGCAAGGTGGAGGCAGAAAATATTAGCGAGTTGTTTGCCTCAAGTCACCATTACTTTTTGTTTCTCATATCTTAGTACTCCCGTGAGGTTAAAAAAGTAGTTTTGTGAGTTCACATGGATTTTACAAAAAATGTGGTATGCTCAGAAAACTATTCCTCAGTAACCTGATGCTGAAATTAAGTTACATATCCTAGATAACCAAGTATTTGCTACTCAGCAGTGGTGATCTACTGAAGGTTGAATCTTGTCAACGTTAAGTAATCCCCTCAAGCAGAATATTTACAGGACAAGATTCCTAGCAGATTGATTAAACCTAACGTAGAGGAAAAACCAATGTTGTCAGACTACTTGCTTGATTTTTGAGCGACTGACATTTGCGAATATATCCACTTTAATTGGAGGTAACTAAATGGCTAAACGTAAGAGAACAACCAATCAGGCAGTTATTGATAGGTTTATCAGCGAGGGTCGTGGGCAGGGTGTAGGTTCTAAGTACAAACCCTGGCTATTGATTCAAGATGTGGCATCCCAAGGTCTTGCTAACAGGATAAAGGGTTGGAAAACCAATCGAGTTCACCACCTACACAGCAACCTTGAACTTAATTATTTCTACATACTAGAATGGTCGCCTATTATCTGTGACATCCGAGAGCAATATCCCCTGCTACCTCTGGAAGAAACATTAGCGATCGCTGAACAGATTGGTATATCCCATCCTAAAGACCCCAAAACTCAAGAGCCAATCGTGATGACCACAGACTTTGTTATTACTGTGCGTCAGAAAATAGGAGTTACTGAACATGTACGCACAATTAAATCCGCTAAAGATTTGCAATCAGAGCGCACAGTACAAAAGTTAGAAATTGAGCGTCAATACTGGCAGTCCAGAGATATCAATTGGGGAATTGTAACGGAACATGAAATTCCTGAAAGATTGGCTAGAAACATTGATTGGGTACACCCTTTCCTCAATGTTGAAGACCTCTCCACCATATCAGAATCTGAGATTCGTCGAATTACAACAGCCCTAACTTTGAGAGTAGTCGAACAGCATGAGTCTCTAGCAAGCATAGCTGCTGATTGTGACGACAAACTTGGTCTAGAACCCGGTATAGGTCTCTCTGTTGCTCGTCATCTGATTGCCAACCGATCGTGGTTGGTTGACATAAATAAATCAATTAATCCTAGTGAGCCATTAGTTCTCCTAACAAATCCATTGGCAGTAAACCAAAAATTAGGCGGTGTAGGATGAGCCTCTTGGTGAATATGCTGCTGGAGTGGCAAGATACTAAGACAGACATTGAGATTGAGCGTGTACTGTGGATTGATCCATCCGGTACAGACGTAGTGACAATAGAGATTAACAACTCCAAGGCTCTCCCAAAATGGCAAAAATGCAAAGATTTGGAAGTAGCGATCGCATCCCAGGAAATTTGTATCCTCAAAATTGATCCATACGCAGAGTTGCTTCGTCCTGAAAATGCAATTTCAGAGAATCACTGCAAGCGTAGAGACCGAGCATGGGAAGTCATTGGCCCATTAGTTGAGGGTGACATTGAGCTAATTTTTAATCCCCGCGATCGCGGTCAACGTATAGAAGCAACAGTCGAACGCACAGGCTGCATAAAAAAGACGATTTATAATTATCTACGGCGTTATTGGCAAGGTGGACAAACAAAAAATGCCCTTCTTCCCCTTTTTGATAGATGTGGTGCAAAAGGTAAGGAAAGAAAGCCTTCTAATTGTAAGCGTGGTCGTCCAAGTAAGCTCTCAAAAGTAACCGAGATACCCATTGGGGTTAATGTTGATGATAAGATTAGGAAAAAATTTTACCGTGGCATCGCATCATTTTACAAAAACCGACAAGAAAGAACTTTAAAAGATGCTTTTCAGAAGACATTGGAAAAGCACTTTCATGTCGGTTATGAAATGAAAAATGGGGCATTGGTTCCCATACTACCTCCTGCTAGAGAACTTCCCACATTTGCTCAGTTCCGATACTGGTATGAAAAAGAACGGAATATTACCCAGGAAAAAATTTCCCGTGAAGGTAAGCGCAGATTTAATTTACGTCATAGAGCATTACTTGGAAATTCAACACAGATGGCCTTTGGCCCAGGCTCAATTTATCAAATTGACGCTACCATTGGCGATATTTATCTAGTAAGTTCCCTAGACCGAAACCGTATTATTGGTCGCCCTGTAATTTACTTTATTATTGATACTTTTAGCCGACTCATCACAGGATTTAGTGTCAGTCTAGAGGGGCCAAGTTGGCTAGGCGCTATGTTAGCTCTTGAAAATGCAACGAGCGACAAAGTTGCATTTTGCTATGAATATGGCATTGAAATTGATGAAGCTGATTGGCCTACCCATCACCTACCTGAAGCTATCCTGGCAGACCGAGGCGAACTAGAAGGTTATAATGCCGATAATTTAGTAAATGCTCTAAATATCAGAGTATCCAACACACCTCCCTACCGAGCAGATTGGAAAGGAATTGTGGAACGGAATTTTCGTTTAAGTAACGAAAAGATGATTCACTGGATGCCAGGAGCAGTTAATCGAGTACGAGAAAGAGGCGATCAAGACTATAGACTTAATGCAACTCTTGACCTCCAACAATTTAGAAAACTTATTATTTTGTGCATACTTGACCATAACCAACACCACCGGATGGATTGGTATCGAATGGACGAGTTTATGATTCAGCAATACGTTGAACCATACCCTATCGAACTTTGGAATTGGGGAGTCCAAAATCGAGGTGGTCACTTACGCCAAATTGCACCTGAAATTGTCCGTTTAAATTTGCTACCCTTTGCTGAAGCTTCAGTTACCCCTCAAGGTATTTACTATCAAGGTTTGAATTACACTTGTGAACTAGCTTTACGAGAACAGTGGTTTGTCAAAGCAAGAGCAAATGGTAGATGGAAGATTCTCATTGCCTACGATCCACGCAGACTTGACATTATTTATTTGCGTCTTGATGACAGTAGAAGATTAGAACCTTGTCAATTAATTGACACTCAAAAAACCTTTCAAGAACGGGACTGGCATGAAGCCATTGACTATTTTGAACTGCAAAAACAATCCAAAGAAGCAGCTTCCACTCGCCAACAACAGCAAAAAGCAACATTCCATGCTCAGGTAGATAAGATTGTTGCCGAAGCTAAAGAAAAAACAGAAAAAGTGCTTACTGTCCAGAGTAAGCGATCGCGCATCCAAGGTATTCGGGAAAATCACAAGTTGGAGCGTGAGAACGAACGAGAAGTACAAGCATGGCAACTAGGGGTTAAAGAAATTTCCGATCAACCAGGACAATTAATTCCAATGCCTTCAGTCACTGAATTAGAAGAGGATGACGAAGGTTATGTAGCTCCACCAAAGCCTATTGATAAGTTACGTAAATTAAGAGAGAAGAGCTGGAACAATGACCAATAGTAATTTGACACCATCTGTCTTGGTTGGTAAAGGGGCAGTTGTAGCAGCTTCATACTGTGACCCCTTAATTGCTAGTTACCAGAATAATCCTTTGATTGAGGCGTTACCAGAAATTCTTGCAGAAGAAGAAGCTATGACGCTTCTAGCACGCTACCCAAGTTATGACCAGAAGGAGCGATCGCTACCAAATCACTTGCGTTTACATTTGGTACAGAACGCACTGCAATTTGTTGAACCTCTTCCAATTCATGTGGATTTGGAACAGCGTTTATCACGCATGATTCGATCTGGGTATCAAGCACGCAATCCATTAACACCAGAGTTTAAGAGAGATTTCCAAAAGCGAATCAATACTCTGAGTTCTAGTGAAATTACTTCAACTCATCTGCGCTCAACAGCCACAGGTTTCACAATTATTGGTATTAGTGGTGTCGGTAAGACAACTGCTGTGGAAGCAATTTTGTCTCTTTATCCCCAAATTATTATTCATAGCCACTATAAAGGACAAAATTTTACATTGATGCAAATTGTTTGGCTAAAGTTGGATTGCCCTTTTGATGGCTCTATTAAAGGATTGTGTTTAAATTTCTTCCAAGCGGTTGATGACCTTTTGGGAACTAATTACTCAAAAAACTATAGTGGCCATCGCTTTACAGTCGATCAATTGATACCAAACATTGCTCGTATAGCTTCACTACACTGCATTGGAGTATTGGTAATCGATGAAATTCAACACTTAAGCGAAGCTAAAAGTGGTGGCTCACGCAAAATGCTCAATTTCTTTGTCCAATTAGTCAATACCATTGGTATTCCTGTTGTTCTCGTAGGAACTTATAAAGCGATGTCTATTTTGAGTGGCGAGTTTCGCCAAATCCGTCGCGGTAGTGGTCAAGGCGATCTAGTTTGGGACAGAATGGCAGAGGATGATGTGTGGGAATTGTTTGTCGAATCACTTTGGCGATACCAGTATGTCCGAAAACCTATTCCATTAAAGCCAGAGTTAAGTCATACCCTGTATGAAGTAACCCAGGGAATTACTGATTTTGCCGTTAAGGTTTATATGTTGGCGCAGATTCGGGCGATCGCTACAGAGAAAGAAACCGTAACCGAAAGCATTATTCGATCTGTTGCAAAGGACAGCCTTCGTCTAGCTCAACCGATTCTATCAGCGTTAAAAACAGGTAACATCCAATTACTGCAAAGAGTAGAGGATGTTTATCCTATCGATCTTAATTCTTTCTTAGAAGCATCTCAAAATAGTTCACAAGTTATAGGTAAAATTCGTTCTTCACCCGTAATTAAAAAAAGTCTGGTAAATGATCAAGAACATGTCAGCACTAATCCTCAAAATTTAGCTTTTGACTCTTCTACTTCAGAATTAGCGAACAATCTAACAGATGTTTCAATTCCTACCCATACTGAAACGAATAAGAACCAGAAGAAATCTCGTAACACAGCTACAGTAAATAATGGCTTAGTTAAGGTTGTAGCTCTTGGTGCAAAAAAAAGAATTAGTGCTTATGAAGCTCTTAAACTAGAAGGCTATGTCCGATCTGCTACTGAATATCTTTAAAAGGAAATTGCAGTATGATTGGTTTTTTTCCCGATCCTTATCCAGATGAAGTGCTTTACAGCATTTGTGCTCGGTACCAAGATAGGGTGAAATATGAAAATGCTCAAATTACAATGAGGGAATTGTTTGGATACGACGAAGCAGTAGCCACTATCGACTTCCCAAAACGTCTCAATTACCTTATTAAGGTTCTACCGCAAGGACATCACTATACAGTTGAACAGTTAATTAACAACCATACATTACTACCTTTTTATAGCCCTTTTTGCCCACCTGAGCGAGTGCATCTTGTTCGAGAACATATGAAAGGTGACAAAAAATTTGCAATTCATTTTCACTTAGGTGTCTTAAGCATACCAAGAAAAACTTGGATGCGGTTCTGTCCCTTGTGTGCAGTAGAGGACAAAAGGCAGTTTGGCGAATACTATTGGCATCGCCTTCATCAAGTACCTGGTGTAGAGGTATGTCCAATCCATGCTGTTTTTTTAGAAGAAAGTAATGTACGCATACGTGAACAGACAAAAGTTTATGAGTTCATCTCAGCAGAGAAACAGGTATGCCCAACCTTACCTCGTTGGCTTAATCTGTCAAATACTGAGCATGAAGCTCTTCTCAAGATTGCTCGTGATGCTGCTTGGCTACTGAAGCAAAATGATTTAAACCCAGGTTTAGAATCTTTACATAAAAGATATATTAAAGTGTTAGTTGAAAAAGGTTTGGCAACTCACAAAGGAACTGTTTATAAACGTAAAATGATAGAACAATTTAATAATTTTTATTCTTCTGATTTTTTGAATTCACTTCACTGTGAAATAGACTATAAAAGTAAAAATCCCCTACCGTGGATAATTTTAGTAGTGAGGAAGGCTTTAGGTATGGTAAAGCATCCCATACGGCATTTGTTAGTCATCCACTTTATTGGATACACGGCTGAAGAATTTTTTAATTTATCTGATAAGTGGAAACCTTTTGGTGACAAGCCCTGGCCATGCCTTAATCCTGTTTGTGATAACTTCCAGAAGTTATGTATAGAAGAGTGTCAAATTAGTTATAGCTATAAGCGTAAGTCTAAACCTCCCGTAGGAAAGTTTTGCTGTACCTGTGGCTTCACCTATTATCGTGTAGGCCCTGACCTTTGTGCAGAAGATATATTTCGCTATAACAGAGTAGAGTCTTACGGAACAATATGGGAAATGGCTCTGAAAAATCTATGGGAAGATTTAGAAATCAGCCTCAGGGAGATAGGACGCCGTCTGGGAATTAGCAAAGACGCAATTAAATCTCAAGCGATTCGTTTAGGTTTACCATTACCCCGTCTAAGCTCCAAGCCGACAAGAATAGATAAAAGGCTACTGCATAGCTTAAGTAATTCTCAGTCTCAAGAACAGAATAAACTGGAAACTTATCGAAGCCAATGGTTATCTTTGATAGAAGCAAACCCCAATGCTAATCGGGAATTTCTTATAAATAAACTTTCAGGCATTCATAAGTGGCTTGCAAGATACGATTCTGAGTGGCTGGAAGCACATAAGCCACCACGCAAAAGAGTGAAGGTTGTACCAACAGTTCGCGTTAACTGGGAAAAGCGTGATGCTGAGTGGACATCTGCATTAATAGCTTCCGCCTCACGCATGAAAAATTCTCCTGGACACTTAGTAAGAATCACAAAAAATCGACTCTGTAAAGATATTGGTCAAACATCAACTATTCGCGAAAATCTCAATAAGCTACCATTAACATGCCAAACATTAACAGAATTGGCTGAAAGCTACGATGAGTTTGCTATTCGGAAAATTTTACGGGTAGCAGAGTGCTTTCGCCAGGAAAATATACATCCAACAAGTAAGCAATTAATTCAGCGAGCTTGTGTTAGTCAAAAAATGGCGGCAACACCCCAGGTTAATGAAATAATTGATGCTGTTCAGAAATCTTTTATTACCAAAGATTGTATTAGCAGTGCAGACTAGAAAGTTCATATCAGAAAATTTGATATTCATAAAAAGGTGTAATGCTTGGTTGTTTTCCCGATCCCTATCCAGATGAATTGTTTTACAGCATCTGTGCCAGATTTCAAGACCGATTACAGTATCCTAGCCAAAGATCAACAGTTCAGGATTTATTTCAAACAAAAAATGCGATCGCAATTGTTGACCTGCCAAGCAAGCTGAATAAACTTGTTGCTGGCTTACCTCCTAACTCAGGTTATACAGTTGAATATTTCATAAATAATCACACTCTATTACCTTTTTACAGGCCTTTTCTACCCCCAGAACGACTTCATCTTATTCAGGAAGATATGGGTGGGGATAATGGCTCGAAAATTCATGCACGTCTAGGAATTGTGGCTGGCATCATTAAGATACCTGATCATCTGCGCTTTTGTCCTTTATGCATACAAGATGATAAGAAGCGATTTGGTGAGTGCTACTGGCATCGTCTTCATCAACTACCTGGTGTTGAAGTCTGCCCTACTCATGAAGTTTTTTTAGAAAACAGTAGTGTATTAACGCAAAATCGTAGACGCATATATGAATTTATTTCCGCAGAACAGGCATCCCAAATAGTATCTCCTTGCCCAATAGACCCTTTGAATCCTAGTCACCAAATTCTGTTGAGCATAGCTAGAGAGGTAGATTGGCTTTTGAAGCATTGCCACATAGTTCTTGGCTTAGAGAATTTACATAAAAAATACCAATCTTTAGCGATGAGGAATCCAGATTGGGTAACTTACGCTGGCAGAATTCGTATTCAGGAATTATTGAAAGCATTTAAAAATTACTATCCTTTGCAAATCTTAGATCGGGTTCAGTGCCCACTTGATGAACAGATCCGTGATAACTGGCTCGCCCAATTAGTGCGCTTTCCTCAAAGGGTTCACCATCCCCTACGTCATTTGCTACTCATCAAGTTTTTGGGTCATACGGCCAAAGAATTCTTTGAGTTACAAGAAGCGCCACCTCCATTCGGTCATGCTTCTTGGCCATGCTTGAATCCTGTATGCAAACACTACAAAAAACTGCAAGTTAAAGAATGTCAGATTACATACAATCAGCAGAATTACAAACCAGTTGGTACATTTGGTTGTACCTGTGGTTTTGTCTATTGTCGAAGTGGCCCTGATGAATCGCCAGAAGATTGTTTTCGATACTCTAAGGTCACGTTTTATGGTTCTGTGTGGGAAGAATCTTTGAAAGCTCTTTGGGAAGATTCATCCTTGACCCTAAAGCAGATGGGTCAGCATCTTGGAGTTGACTTTAAAACGGTTCTACGTCAAGCAAGTAGATTACAGTTGAATTTCCCACGGTCGAATACTAAGGCTACAGCAACAGAATTATGCCCCTCTCTCAAGCCTCGTAAAAAGCCATTGAATCTCAACCAAGATGTTATTCAATCATCCCGAAAACAATGGTTGAAATTAATGGAAGCAAATCCAGGCATGGGAAGAACCCGATTACGAAGTAAAGCTCCAGCACTTTATGGGCAATTATACAACTATGACCGGAAGTGGTTACAGGAGCATTTGCCATCACCAAAAACAAACAATGGCACTCCAGATGTGGATTGGGATAGCAGAGATGATCAAACAATGGAAACTGTTAAGGATGTAGCACAGCAATTGAAGCAAGATTTTAACCGCCCTATTTGGATTAGCAGAACAGCGATCGCTAATTCTCTTGCTCATCCTGCAAGTGCTTGGGTCAAAAGACATCTCAAAAGGCTGCCAAAAACAGCAGAAGTTCTAGCTCAACTGAGCGAAACTAGAGAAGAATTTGCAGTCAGAAGAGTTCAATGGGCAGTGAATTGTTTCCGTCAAGAGAATATTGTTCCCCAGAGGTGGCAATTGGTGCGTCGTGCTGGGTTACGTCCAGAGATACGAGAGTTACCTTTAGTTCAGGAAGCGATCGCAACTGCTTTGGACTCTTTCAACCTGTTGGGTACAGTTGAGGATGCAGAAGGCAAAATTAAGGTCACGCTTTGAACATAGATCAATACCTCATATACTGCATGATCCCATTATTTGTCTTTCCCTTGATCTGAAAGGATTTGTCCTTCATTTTGCGCTTTTTTAATCGCTTTTTTCAGAATTAACACTGCCATTTGAGACAAAGAACGCTCCTCTGCATCTGCTAGTTGTTGCAGAGCTTCTTTGTCTTCTTCTTCCATGTAAAGAGTTACTGTTACTTTTCCCATGTGATTATCATAAGCGCTATTGTGTGCTTTTAACTTAAACGCACATAAACACATAAATTAACACAAAAGCACACTAAATATGCGTATAATTACTTATAAGTCAAAAGCCAGCGATCAACTTTCTCAGAGACGACGCTGGCTTTCGGCCCCCATATCACAGGAGACATTTTCCATGTTAAAGCCTGTTAGCTACAAAATAGATCAACACAGAGCTTATCAACAAGCTCTAGATGATTTCGGTATCACAGAATTACTGGCAAAACTCAGCAACTACTCTGATGCTGACTTTGATAGCACTTGGATGCAACTCAAGCAGCAAGAAATAGAAATGTTAGCAGCGATTCTAATTTCTCAGTTGACTGGTAGCATTAATGGTAAGTTGATTGCTGATTATCTCAATCTCATCCGACACATTAACCAGGATGTAGTACCTGGCTTAATTAATCTAAAATTCCCAAACACATCTATTGAGCTTCCAGCCAATTTTCCTGATGCAGCGAATACACCTAGATTTTTATATGGCGATCGCTTGCGTTGGCTCTCTGCTGAAAGCGATACTGACTGGGGTATTGTCATTGGTAGATTCTATAGCTATGCGCCCCATCATTGCTGTTGGACATGGTGCTACCTAATTTGGTTAAGCAAAGACAGTCCCAGTGCATCTTGGACATCTGCTGACATTGCCTGGGAAGAGGATTTGGAACCAATCAGCGAGGAAACAAACTTATGAATCCTCATCCATTGAAGCAGCGAGAGCAAGATTTAATTCAACTCTACAGTTACTGTGAGTTGGGAATGACTCCCAAGGAGTTTTACTCCAAGTGGCAGGTAAATTACGAAGAAATTGCTCAAATTTGTTCTCGCTCACTTTCCACTGTTCGGCGCTGGTTTTCTAGGGGACGCAACTACCGTCGCCCGATGCCTAACGATTTACGCCACCTTGCCCTAATGAGTTTTTTACTTGAACACTTCGAGGAGATTCCTGAAGAACTCTTGAAAAAGTTTTGTTTTCCAGACAAGAGTGAGTAGGACTTAAACCCAATTTCAATATCATTCTGATATTTTTTGCCAGCCACCATCACAGTAGGCTGGCTTTTGTCTTGGAAAGTACAGATACGACCTAGAGAATTTTTATGACTTACTCCGAAAAGCTCAGTCCTTGGTGTGTTATCCGGCTTCTACCTAATATGCAGCACCGGATTTTAGCCCGTTTTCGTCGCCGCAGTGATGCGGAAGCTCATCTACAAGTTTTACACCGATTGATTCCAGGAATGAGTTTTACACTAATTTTCAATGTAGCGTCGGAGAAACAAGACCAAACTACTTGAAATTAACCATCAGGTATAAAATACTCGTTGCAAAACTCTTCTTCATTTTGTAGATAGGAAGGGTTTTGTGTATGAATAAGCTCTTGGATAGCAAGTTAACTTAGCAGCGATCGCAGTTATACAGCCCCACATAGCAACCTCGCAACTGCTTTAGAAACTTTACAATTGTATGATTCCTGCTAGCTATTTACTCTACCATCCATTACCAATGAGGATGAACGGTGCCCAGTAGTAGGGGTGGCTAAGATTACGGGAAATAGATTGTTCACTTTGACCCAATTTATAATTAACGCTACTCCGGTTGCTGTCGCTGCCTTGGCTGTTGCTTTTGAGCATGGTGAGTTGCGCTTGACGTAAAGCTTCTGTTTTGGTCATCTGACCTGTAGAAAGATTCTGGTAAAATTGTTGCATTAATTGGCTGGTGCTGGCATCGTTGACGAGCCAAAGCGAGGCAATAACAGATTTAGCGCCATTAGTAAGAAAGTAAAAACTCATACCAGACATTTCCAAGCCATCAGCATTTTCTCCACCCAAAGCAGTTTCGCAAGCGGAAAGTACAACTAAATGGGTATCTGCCATGTAGTTACCTAGTGTTTGAATTTTATCAACGGTTAATTTATCACCACTACCAGAGAGGAGGTAAGAGTTTTCCGGGCGACCAGATTCAAATTTACCGTGGGTAGCTAGATGCAATATCTTATTACCTGTGAGATTGTCGCGCAAAGAGCTAAAAGTAAAGTTTTCATTGAGGAACTCTGAGCCGGGGAAAATGCCTTGTTGTGCTTTTCCCGACTGCTGAATGATTGTGGCTAATTCATTGGGGACATTTGATAAAGCATTAAACCCAGGAAAGGCTTTAGAGACTCCCATTGCTAAGACGCGAATCTCTTGCTTGTTGTTGGGTAAGCGCTCTTTGACATCTGTTAAACCTGCATTCAGAATTGTGGAAACAGAATAACGCTCAATTAAATATTGTTGCCCATCAAATAGGGCTGCCATTGGGATGTAGCGGGTGGAACGGTCAAGGGAAAATACTAAATGATGGATATTTTTATCTTTAATTTCCTTTTCTAAGGGTTGGAGCAGCCAGTTATATAATTGTTTACTTGTGGCTTTGACGGCTGTCTCATCTTCAGGGCTGGACAGTTGGGTTCTGAATTGGTTTACCGTTTTCCAAAGTTGCTGTTGGTTGACAGGTGTTTCAAAGCTGCGGAAAACCACGCCCTTTTCTCCGGCTCTACTAGCTAGGAGAATCCGAATTTTGTCTTTCAAAACCAGGGGATAAATTAGGATTGTACCTGGTTCAGCAGTGACAATTTTGGCAGCAGTAGTGCGGAGTTGTTCGGGTTCAAGGAGTGCGGGGTCTTTGGCGAGTCGGTCTTGGAGGGTTTTACGAAAAGCATTAGTGTCTTGCTGGAATTTTTGGGTTAAGACATCAAGTTGATCTCGTAGTTGGCTGAGGGTGCTACATTTTTTCTGCTCGCATTCATAAACCTGTTGTCCAAAGACGATGAGGGTGCCATATTTGTTGAGGATTTCTTCTTCGATGCGGGCTAAGGCAATTCCAGAGGTTTCGCCACCTGCTCTAGCATTGCGGGTAAAGTCTCGCAATTCTTGGATTTTCAGGAGTTCGAGAACTTGTTGAGCTTCTAGTAGTCTTCCTTGAGAGAGCAGCAGGTCAGCTAAACGGCGATAGGTATGTGCTACGGTTTGGGTGTAGGACTCTTGTTGCTCACGGGGTAATGTGCGAATATTGTTGCGGATGCTCTCTCGCACATTGACTGATTGCTTGTAAAAGACAATGGCTAATTCTGATTGCTGCTGTTTTTCTAGTGACCAGGCAATATTATTGAGAGCGGCTCCCTCGCTTTGGCGGTCTTTGATTTCTCGCGCGATCGCTAACTGTTGTTGTCCATACTCAATGGCTTTGGCATAGTTGCCCAATTGAGAGTAAGCAATTCCCAGATTGCCCAGAGCGGCTCCCTCGCTTTGGCGGTCTTTGATTTCTCGCGCGATCGCTAAGTTTTGCTGATGATACTCAATGGCTTTGGCATAGTTGCCCAAAGAGAAGTAAGCAATTCCGAGATTGCCCAGAGCGTTACCCTCGCTTTGGCGGTCTTTTATTTCTCGCGCGATCGTTAAGTGTTGCTGATGATACTCAATGGCTTTGGCATAGTTGCCTAAATTTTTGTAAGCAATTCCGAGATTGCCCAGAGCTTTACCCTCGCCTTGGCGGTCTTTGATTTCTCGCGCGATCGCTAATAATTGCTGATGATACTCAATGGCTTTGGCATAGTTGCCTAAATTAGAGTAAACAAGTCCGAGATTGCCCAGAGCGGCTCCCTCGGTTTGGCGGTCTTTGATTTCTCGCGCTATCGCTAAGTGTTGCTGATGATACTCAATGGCTTTGGCATAGTTGCCTAAATTAGAGTAAACAAGTCCGAGATTGCCCAGAGCTTTACCCTCGCTTTGGCGGTCTTGGATTTCTCGCGCGATCGCTAATAATTGCTGATGATACTCAATGGCTTTGGCATAGTTGCCTAAATCAGAGTAAACAAGTCCGAGATTGCCCAGAGCGGCTCCCTCGCTTTGGCGGTCTTTGATTTCTCGCGCTATCGCTAACTGTTGTTGTCCATACTCAATGGCTTTGGCATAGTTGCCCAAAGAGAAGTAAGCAATTCCGAGATTGCCCAGAGCCTTACCCTCGCTTTGGCGGTCTTGGATTTGTTGATAGAGTTTGAGCGCTTGTTGCCAAGACTGGAGTGCTGCCCCAAATTGACTTGTATTAAGTTGTTGAATTCCTTGTTGTAAAAGTTTGTCTGCTTCTGCTTTGGGGTCTTGGCTAGTCTGTGCTTGTGCTGAGGTAGAGAGTATGTAACTGGGAATGGGCAGCAGGTAGGGAAAAAGCACCAGTAGCAGAGGTGGCGCGATCCAGCTAACTAATCTGAGGTGCAGGGACATTACAGTTAAAATGGGGGAGATTACTGAAGATTTTACCTAATTCATTGCCAGGTTGGAGACTAAAGAACATGGCAATCTGTATTTTGAGATACTGTTTAATCCTTAATTCAGGTTTGAGAGAGTGAGGTATGTCTTCTATTAAACGTCGTCAGTTTCTACAATCGCTCAGTGCATCCCTAACAGTTCTGGGTATCAATCAACTGGGTATGCAGCAAGCGGCTTTACATTATGGCAAGGTTCTCGCACAGGATACACGCCGGAAACGAGCGCTGTTAGTGGGCATTAATGACTATCCTGGGACGAGTGCCCAAGACTTAAAGACACAAGGATTGTGGTATCAGTTAAAGGGGGCAGTAAATGATGTGGATCTTCAGCGAGAACTGTTGATTCATCGCTTTGGGTTTCATCCAGATGATATTTTGGTGTTGAGCGATCGCCAAGCAACTCGTCAAACTATTCTAGATAAATTTGAGCAGCACCTAATTCAATGGGTTAAGTCGCCAGATGATGTAGTAGTCTTTCACTACTCAGGACATGGCTCGAATGTGATTGACCCAAATCAGGTATTCAAAGATAATCTTAACGGAACCATTGTCCCAGTTGACGCAGATTTACCTGATGGCTATCCCCAGAAAGGTGGTGAAGTTAATGATATTACCGCAGGCACTATATTTCTGCTGCGGGAAGCACTTGGGCGCAAAACTAAAAACGCTACATTCATTCTCGATAGTTGCTACTCTGGCGGTGGAGTGCGCGGGAATTTAATTATCAGGTCGCGCCCCGGTCATGTAGAATTGCGAGGCGACAGAATCACACGATTGGCAGCTAGTCAAGAAGAATTGGCATATCAGCAGCGCTGGCTGACTGATTTGAAGCTATCTCAGGAAGAATGGATTGCTCGACGTAGAAAAAATATTGTTAACGGTGCAGCAATTTTCGCAGCCCAGCGCAATCAGGAAGCAGCTGATGCAGCATTTGCTCGTGATGTTCATGCAGGTGTGTTTACATACTCGCTGACTCGACAGCTTTGGCAGCAAACGAGTAATCAGGCGATGGGTAAAGTAGTCGTGGCTGCTGCTGCGAAAACTGAGCAGTTTCTGAAAACTATACAAAATTCTCGTGGGCAAAAGCCGGATATTGAGGTAAAATCCGGTAGCAATGATGATCAGCAGCCGATGTTTTTTGCCCCGATGCAGAAACCAGCAGCAGAGGCTGTGATTACAGAAATCATAGGAAAGACTGTAAAACTGCTATTAACTGGTGCAGAACCCCAAGTTTTGGAAGCTTTGGGTAAAGGGGCAATATTTACTATTGTGGACGATCGCCGACAAGCACAAGGGACTGTAAAAATAGAGTCACGCGATCGCCTAAATGCAACTGGCTTACTTCAAACTAATTCGGCAATCAAAATTGCTCCGGGAACCGCCTTACAAGAACAAATCCGAGCAATTCCTACTAATCTCAAATTACGGATTGGGTTAGATAAATCACTCAACAGTGAAGCTGCAAAACAGGCATTGCGATCGCTCCCCCGGATTGAAGTAGCACCTTTACTAGAGCAGGAAGTACATTACATCTTGGGTAAAATGCTACCTCGTTACCGCCAGGAGTTTGAGAAAAGAGCGATCGCAGATTTGCCACCTGTAAATAGTATTGGTTTATTCTCGTTGGGATTTGAGCCGATTCCTGGCTCATTTGGGACAAAAGATGAAAGTATTAATGAAGCAGTCAATCGGCTACAGACGAAATTTAAGTTATTGTTAGCAGCCCGACTGATAAAACTCACACTCAATACCAATTCATCTCGGTTAAACGTTGTTGCTAGTCTTGCAGGTGCAAATACGCAGTCTTTGCTAGCGGAGTCGTTTACAATCCGTGGGGGTAAGAGCTTATCTCCAAGAATTCCGCCAACGGTAAAATCTCAAACTCAGTCGATTGCTCAAATTGAGGTTGACAAACCCGTACAAATCTCCGTTGAAAATCGAGAAAGGCGTGATTTGCATATAGGAGTATTAATCTTTAGTCCTGATGGGGATATTGATATTTTATTTCCCTTGAGTGAGAGCAAGAATGCTGCACTTGTTTCAGCAGGGGAAACACTTAAAATCCCAAGCGAGGCAGAAATGAAAACAGGAGGAAAGATATCTTTTGGTAAACCTTTGGGGATTGTAGAGGTGTTGATTGTGGCGAGTACAGTACCAATTAACAAAGCATTGAAACCGCTACAGGCATTGATAATGGAACATAAGAACGAACAAAGAAGTGCCACTGAAGTGGCTCAGAAGGCAGAAGATGCAGTAGCTAGTTTACTAGATGACCTGGCTAGCGAGACTCGTGGTGAAACAAAAACAAATATTCGCCAGTTTGATGTTCAACAGATGGCGGCGTTATCTATGACGTTTGAGATTGTTGACCAAAAAAGAAATTAGTAATTGCACTCTTGCGATCCTTTGTTTTATTTTCGATTCTACCTATACCTATAAGAGTGGTTTAGTTAATTGTCTGAGCGACAGCCTAAGCATCTAAATTCTACCTAAGATATAGTGAGGGTAGAATTATCAGTAATTTCCCTGATATTAACCGCAATGCCTTTAAGACTCTGGCTGGTTAGCTTATTCACATCGCCACTGCTGCTGACGCTTATTCCCTCACTTCTGCAAACTTCCAGTTATCCCTTCTCTACCTCAGTACAAGCACAGACAAGCCAAGACAAAACAGCAGAAGCTGACAGGCTATTGCAGCAAGGAAAGCAACAATTTGATATCAGCCAATATAAAGCGGCTATCCAATCTTGGCAACAGGCGTTAGCAATTTATCGAGAACTTAAAAATCGCTTAGGCGAATCCAACTCGCTGATAGGTCTGGGCAATGCTTACAGTTCCCTTGGGCAATATGCCAAAGCCATCGAGTTCTACCAGCAGTCTCTGAGCATTCAGCGAGATATCGGCGATCGCAATGGCGAATCCAACTCGCTGATGGGTCTGGGCACTGCTTACAGTTCCCTTGGGCAATATGCCAAAGCCATCGAGTTCTACCAGCAGTCTCTGAGCATTCAGCGAGATATCGGCGATCGTGAAGGGGAAGGGCTTACTCTAGCTAACATTGGCGAAACACTAGAAAAACAAAAGCAGTCAGAATTAGCCATTGTCTTCTACAAACAATCAGTAAATGTGCGTGAAGGTATCCGGCAGAATATCCGTACATTACCCCGTGAGCAGCAAGAGTCATATACTCAAACTGTGGCAGATACTTATCGCAGTCTCGCTGACTTGTTACTCTCCCAAGGACGAGTTCTCGAAGCCCAACAAGTTTTGGAACTATTAAAAATCCAGGAACTGCGGAACTACACCAGAGATACTAGAGCAGGTGGTGAAACTCAAGGAAGTCCCCTAACTCCGGTGGAATCGCGTGTAGTTCCACCTTACAATAATGTGGTGAATCTAGGTTTAAAGCTGACTGAATGCGAACGTAAACCACCCTATTGCTCAGAACGCGAGCAACTGCGATCCCTACGCGATCAAGCTAATACAGAATTTAACAAACAAGCAGACAAACTCAGAGCTTTAGCCAAGGAACAACGCGAAAGAGATCCGGCTCAAATTCAGCAAGAAGAACTCACAGTTGCAGCCCAAAAAGTAGTTCAATCCCAACCCAAGACGGTGTTAATTTATCCCTTAGTGCTAGAAGATAAACTCTGGCTAGTTTGGGGTACTCAAGCCGGAAAACAGGGGGTTGTTTTTAACAGCAAGGTTGTACCAGTAGGACGCAAAGAACTAGCTACAACAGTTGTGGAGTTTCGGCAATTGCTGGAACAGCCAGGGGATGTCAAAGAGTTACAAAAAGTGAGTCAGAAACTTTACCAATGGCTAGTTAAACCGTTACGAGCCGAGTTAGACAGTAATCATATTCAGAATTTGGTGTTTTCTCTTGACCGTTCCACCCGCTACATCCCAATGGCTGCGCTGTTCGACGGCAAAAAATATTTAATTGAATCCTTTAATACTTCTACTATTTTGACTGCGGGGTTAACCGACACGAGCGATCGTCTTTCGCCAAAAATTGATAATGATCATGTACTGGGGTTAGGTTTATCTGAGAAGGTTGGCAATTTTAATGCACTCCCCAATGTTCAAGACGAAATTAATGGCATCATCCGCAGTCAGACCAATCCCAATGGTATTTATCCAGGTTTGCCCCTGATCAACAAATATTTTACCAAAGATGCTTTTAAGTATCTGATTGATTATCGGATTTTGCATATTGCTACCCACGCTCAATTTATCTCTCAAAACCCAGAAGATTCATTTCTACTACTGGGAGATGGTAATCAGTTCAAGATTCCCGAAGTGAAAAACTTAACTGATTTAGGCGGAATTCATCTGGTGGTGCTATCTGCTTGTGAAACGGCGCGGGGTGGAGAAGATAAAGAAGGTATTGAGGTATCTGGACTAAGCTACTATTTTCTTACCAGTGGCGCTAAATCGGTGATTGCTTCTCTGTGGTTGGTAAATGATGCCAGTACCAGCCAATTAATGCGGTATTTGTATCAAAATCTCGCCACTGGTAAGATAACCAAAACAGAATCCTTACGTCAAGCACAACTCACCATGATTGCAGGTAAGAATCAAAACAGCGACAGCAAAGACCGAAGCAGTGTGAGATTGACACCAGGGAATAGCGGACAAACTGCAATCATTTCCCGGAATCTTAGCCACCCTTACTACTGGGCACCGTTCATCCTCATTGGTAATGGATTGTGAAAAAATCTATTGTCTCAAACAAGCCCTATTAAAAAATGTAATTTTTTGTTTACTGATTTGGTGTGAGTAAAGCCAATAGATAATTAATGGTAAGATCACCGATAGGCTAAGTAAAATCATAGGAAAGTTGAGTTAAAAATGCCACCAGAAGATTCTTTGCTAGAAAGCAAAACTAGAGCGAATCAGTTATTGTTAGAGGGGACTACGAGTTTTGATAATAAAGATTATGAATCTGCGACCACCTTATATCAACAAGCAATAGAAATTTTTCGGGATCTGCAATTAAAAATAGATGAGGGACTGGTACTTAATGCTATAGGATTGTCTTATTATTATTTACATTCCTACACTAAGGCTAAACAATCGTTTGAAGAATCATTAACTATCTTTAGATCAGAAGACACAAGGGATAGACAGCAAGAAGGACGGGTTTTAAATAATCTCGGCATACTTTATGATGCTATGGAAAATTTTGCTCAAGCGAAAGCAAGCTATGAACTGGCTTTGAAAATTTTTGAAGAGATTGAGGATCAAGTTGAGCAAGCCAAGGTCATCAATAATTCCAGCTATAGCCAGTACCTTCAGCAAGATTATAAATCAGCTTATGAAAGGCTCCCTATGGCATTTAATATCTTCCGGGAAGCAAACGCACAACCAGGACTAGAAATTGCCCGTCGTAACTTGATCAATACAGCAATGCGCCTAGTAGCAGAAGAACCAGGCAGAGAAGATGGCAATCACGATCCATCTCCTCCACCTCCTCTTAAACGTCGCGACGTTGAATAGTTATTACTGTTATTTCAGCACTAGATTCATTGCAAAATCCTGAGCCTTAAAAGTATGCGGGGTTATTGTCAGCACTATCAAAGTTATTGCATTAGTTTAGGTTGTGTACTAATTATTGGATTGATTTTTATTAGAAATACTCCAGCATATTCACAACCTGCTTTCCAAACAAACCACAGTTCGGCAGAGTTAATCGTTAAAATTAAGGCGCATCAACTATTAAATCACGGAGTACAACAATATACGGAAGGCAAATATAATGCTGCAATTAATAGTTATAAACAAGTTTTATTGTTGCAGGATCAACTTAATGATCGTCAAGGCATAGGGCGGACATATAGTGTTCTGGGACGTGCTTATTACAAAGCTGGCAAATATAAAGATGCGATTATTGCTCACCAAGAAGCTATAAAAATTTTTACCGAATTAGGCGAGAAGGCGCTAGCAGCAAATCAATTGAATAATTTAGGGATTGCCTATGATTCTTTAGGCAAATACTCTACAGCTTTATCATACTATCAAAAAGCACTAAGTATATTTCAGCAATTAAATGATCCTGTTGAATTAGGTAGAACATTAGATAATATGAGTTTTACCTACTACAACTTAGGTAAGTATGCCGATGCTTTGAACCAGTATCAAACTGCTTTACAAATTCGTCGAACTTTAAATGATAAAAGAGGAGAAGGCATCACTTTACAAGGAATAGGAAATATTTATATTGAATTAGGGCAATATTCAAAATCTTTAGAATATTATCAACAAGCTTTGGTTGCGCTAAAAAGTATTGATGAAGCTAAGTTGCAAGGATTTGTTATCAGTGGCATTGGCTATGTTTATGCCCAACAACATTTATATGCTAAAGCTTTAGAATATTATCAATCGGCATTAACTTTATATCGTCAAGCTGGTAGCAGACGAGAAGAAGGACATACTCTTAATGGGATGGGTGATGCTTATTTATATTTGAAAAAATATGACAAAAGCTTAAAGTCCCTAAATCATTCCTTAGAAATTTCTCGTGCAATTGGAGATCGTCAATACGAAGGCATAAATTTAAATAGTTTAGGTAAATTTTATAAACTAAAAAACAACTTTAGCAAGTCTTTAGAATTATATCAGCAAGCTTTAGCGATTAGTAAGGAGATTGGCGATCGCCCAGGTGAGCGAATTACTTTAAGTGCGATTGGTGATTTGCTAGCCCAACGCAAACCAGAACTTGCTATTATTTTTTACAAACAAGCTGTGAATGTCACAGAAAACATTCGTCGAGACTTACGAGTTCTTTCCCGCGAACATCAAAAATCCTATACACAAACCGTAGCAAATACTTATCGCAGTTTGGCTAACCTTTTACTCTCTCAAGGACGAGTTCTCGAAGCCCAACAAGTCTTGGAACTATTAAAAATCCAAGAATTACGCGATTTTACCCGCAATACCAGAGTAGGAGGCGAAGCCACAGGCATCGCCTTAGCCCGTATTGAAGAAGACATCCTCAATAAATTTGGCACACTGATCGCCTTTGGTGCGAAAGTTTACGAATGCGAACAGCAAAAATGTAGCAAACTAAGCCAACTGCGCGACCAACTCGATGCCCTAACCACAAAATTCAATCAGGATTCTAACGCCTTTCGGAAAACCCTACAAGATAGACTAGCTAGCGACCCCGCCCTCCTCGAACCCGCCCAAATGAGCAGTACCGCCGCCAAAATTGTCACGGTTGAACCAGGCACTGTATTAATTTATCCTCTGGTCTTAAAAGACAAAATCCGTATCCTTCTGGCGGCTAGGGCAGGAGAAGAAGGAGTAGTTTTCCGCAGTTTTGAAACACCTGTCAGTCAAGAGCAACTCTGGAAAACCGTTGCTCAGTTTAGAACCCAACTATCCAGTTCTGGCGATATGGTTGCGGTGAAAGCCACCAGTCAACAACTATATGATTTGCTTATTAAACCCTTAGAAAACGAACTCAAGGATAAGACTGTGCAGCATCTAGTGTTTGCCCTTGACCGTTCCACCCGCTACATCCCGATGGCAGCCCTGTTTGATGGGCAGCAATATCTGATTCAACGCTATAGAATTTCAACGGTTCTGAATGCAGGGTTAACCAATGTTAGCGATCGCCTTCCCCCTAACAAACAAGATAACAATGTTCTGGCAATGGGTGTATCCAAAGGGTTTTCGGGGTTTAATCCCTTGTCTAATGTGCCACAAGAATTAGATGCGATTGTTCAGCAGTCAGGAAATGAACAGGTCGGTATTTTTCCAGGGTTGAAGTTGCTTAACGAAGCTTTCAATTTCCGAGCTTTGCGAGATAATTTAACAGGCAATAAGATACTACACATCGCTACTCACGGCAAATTTGAAGCAGGTCGTCCTGAAAATTCCTTTCTTCTCTCCGGCACTGGGGATAAATTAACAGTCGAACAAATTCAAAATCTGCAAAATTATATGAAGGATACCCATTTAGTAGTGCTTTCTGCCTGTGAAACTGCCCTAGGTGGTGTAGATGCTGATGGGATTGAGATGTCTGGCATTAGCTTCTATTTTCTCACCAACGGAGCTAAGGCGGTGATTGCTTCCCTTTGGCTAGTTAATGATGCCAGCACTAGCCAACTGATGCAACAATTTTACCAGAATCTTTCTACTGGCAAGATGACCAAAGCTGAAGCACTCCGGCAAGCTCAGATCACTATGATCACAGGTAAAAACCTAAGCAGCGATACCCAGGGTCAGAGAAGTAGCGTGAAGTTTACACCGGGGACAAGCGAACAATCTACACTCATCTCTCGCAATCTCAGCCATCCTTACTACTGGGCACCGTTCATCCTCATTGGCAATGGATTGTAGATTATGCCCCAATCCAACATTTCACCAACAACCCTAGAACAGGCAATTGAACAGTATGCTACTGTTTTACAAAAATTGCTGCAAGCGGCAAAGGCAGTAACACCATCTGCCACTCCCTCTAAATCTGAGGATACCGAACAGCCTACTGATACTAAAAAATTGTATCTAAATGTAGAAACTGAGAAACGAGACACAGATAATTCTCCAGATGTGTTATCGCCAATAACACCTGTAAATGAAACTGCGGCAGAGAATCAATCTATACCTGCTCTCGTATTGGAAGTGCTAGTCATGCGCGATCGCGTACAGGCTGTACTAGAAATCATCAAAAACTCACTAGAATTAGCCCCTCCTTCTGGCGAAAGCTTAGAAAAACTTAGCCACCTTGATGAAACCTTGAGAAAACAAGCAGGAGCGATCGCACCTTTTACCCAATCTGCTGATTGGAGAGCCAGCTTTAGCCCCAAAGAAACCTATTGGTGGTGGTTTCTCAAAGCTCCCACAACGCCGTGGAGCGATCGCCTCAATTGGCTATGGAGTGCTGTTTCTGTTACCTTCCTCACTGTTTCCCTCGGCTTAATGGGTGATATTGCTCCCCGCTTTCTCACAGGTAGCCCCGATTCCTTTGGAGCCTTTACAGTCAGTGCCCAAAGCGTTCTCACCCTTTTAGTAGCAGGTGGCGCACTGACAAAAGCTGGACAAGAAGCCCTCAAAAGCTTTCTCAAAGCTATTAATGTCCCAGAAAAGTATTGGCATGAGCTAGGTGCATTCGGTTCTTTGACAGTAGTATGTATCTTCTTTATTCTTCGCCAATCTTTACCACAAATTGGCACAACCTTTTATACCAATACCGGAATTGAAAATCGTAGAATCGGTGACTGGAGTAGTGCTGAAGAACAATTTAAACGAGCAATTCAACTCAATGCTGATGATGCTCAAGCACATTTCCAATTGGGCTTACTTTACGAAGACTTACAACTGATAGATCAAGCTCGCCCCCAATATCAACTAGCGATTCAAGGAGGTATTCCTGCGGCTACTAATAATTTGGCACGACTCAACATTGTGAAAAAAGAGTATACTGCTGCGGTTTCTTTATTACTCAAAGCATTAGATACAGATAAAAAACAACCCTTAGATGCGAAAACTAAATATGCGGTTCTCAAAAATCTTGGTTGGGCAAGGCTCAAGCAGGGAAACTACCCAGATGCAGAAGCAAAGTTATTAGAAGCAATTAACTTAAAATCTCCTAAGCCTAAGCTAGAAAATTATGAAATTGCTGCTCCTCATTGCCTCCTTGCACAAGTAATGGAAGCTCAAAAAGATAAAAAAGCAGCGCTAACAGAGTGGAAAACTTGCAATCAGTATGCCAACATTACCATTCCTGAACAAGATGAATGGGCTGCTATCGCTCAAAAGCGCTTAACACCCCAGGAGACAGATAAATGATTCATCACGGGAAAACGCCAAAATTTATAGTCTTGGCATTTGCAATCATTATGCTACCTTTATCTGCGATTGCCCAAACTGCCCGCATCCAATCTATTTCTGGTACAGGGAAAGTGAGAGTTCAACGCGAAAAACGAACGGATTGGCTCCCTGTTCGCTCTGCAACGGAGTTATATCAAGGCGATCAAATTTTTCCCGACAAAGGAGTTAGAGTTTATCTCAAGTGTCCTGAAGTGAGTAACCCTGTGCTTGTGAGAACAGGGGTAGTCTCAGGTATGGGTTCGCTTTGTATTAACTGGTCAAATACAGAGTCCAGAGGTTCTCAAGCTGCGGAAACATTGGGTGGAGTTGATGCTTCTATTCCCTATCTAATTTCTCCCCGCCATGCTCTGTTGCTGAGTGCTACTCCCTTACTTCACTGGAACCCAGTATCTGGAGTCACAGAGTATAGCGTTGAGGTAATAGGGACAAAAGGCTTAATGTGGAGAACCAAAACCAAGACAAATCAGATAATTTATGCTGGTAAGCCTTTAGAGGCTGGGATACCTTATTCTATGATTGTACGCACCAATACTGGAAAATCTTCTCAGCAAGATAGTGCCCCCAATCGTGAGCAAAAGGCTTCTAACCTAGAGTTTGTTATCCTACATCAATCTGAAGCCGCTTCAGTAAAAGCTCAAGCTGCCAAAATTTCTCCCACACCTTTGACTAACGAAGCTTCTGCTTTAAGTTTGGCGAATTTTTACGGTAACTATGTTTTGCCTGAATCTGTTATTTCAGCCTATAAATTGCCTGCCAATGTCTACAAAACCTATAGCTTAACTAGCGAAGCGATAGCGATTCTAGAATCTTTGATTCAACGAGGAAAGCAATCGCCCTTAATTCACCGTACTTTAGGCGATCTCTACTGGCAAACTGGGCTTCTTCGTCTAGCAGAAGCCCATTATCTCAAAGCAATCGACTCAGTTCAGGGATTAGAAGATATGGAAGATTGGACACTAGCTCAGTATAGTTTAGGGCAAATATATGCAGCGATTAACTACCCTAAGCAAGCGTTGGAACATTATAGCCAAGCAAGAGTAGGCTATATTTTCCTTGGGGATTCACGACATGCAGATGCTCTCCAACGCCGGATAGAAAGACTCAAAAAAGCCGCAGTTACAGCAGTTTTCGACCAAACCCGCCACAAAATAAATCGTAGAATGAATTATATCACTGGCTTTGATTATTTCCTTCTGTGGCACGATTGATAGCAAATTGCTGTAATTCAGCAAATATAAAAAATTAGGTTGGTTTTCAATTGTACAGACTTGGTAAGTTTGACTAAATGCCAAGATTAACACCAGAACAGTTAAACGAGGTTGCCAAGGCATTGAATTGTTCAACTGATGAGCTTTGAGAATCTGAACCAAATGATAGTGATGGGAAGGAATTTTCTATTGTAGATATACAGTGAGTGCGATCACACTTTATCTTCTCAGCCAAAAGCTCAATTGTCTGGCACAGATTAGTACTTATACTTATGTGACAGTTTCCAACTTTATTATTTGCAGCGAAGACCAGATAGAAGACAAATTGGATTAGAGTTTCCAACTTTATTTTTTCAAGCCTGTTCAATATCAAACGGAAAATCAGGGCTTTTAGCCACTCTGAGTATCCAACTTTATTCTCGTTGTACAGATATATACATAAACAATAAAGTTCATCAGAATCAAGACGCGACGCTCGTTCCTCTTTACGAGACGCTGCGCCAAACCTTTATCTTTCTCATACTTAAATATGGTTTAACGTATCTTCATACAGGAGATGTTTAATTATTCAGAAGACATTAGATAACATTGACCTGCTTTTATTCACTAAGAAAAGGTATTTATGCTTAAACAGAACGTTATTGTGATTGGTACTTCCGCAGGTGGACTCAAAGCGCTGGGCGCAATGTTGAGCGCTCTGCCTGCTGACATTGATGCTGTCTTCTTCATTGTTCAGCACCTTGCAGCAGATAAGCCCAGCATTCTCCCCCAAATTCTTACAGATGTAGGCTCTCTCCCAGCATCTCACCCGGCAGATGGAGAGCCAATTCAAACCGGGCGAATCTATGTTGCACCGCCCGATTATCACCTGTTGGTCAACCAAGGCTTGATGCGTGTCGTGCGTGGGCCTCAAGAAAACCGCTTTCGCCCCGCGATCGATACGTTATTTCGTTCAGCCGCCCACGCTTATGGTACAAGGGTAGTAGGTGTGATCCTCACCGGCTATCTTGATGATGGCACGGTGGGGTTGCAGGCAATCAAGAAACGGGGCGGAGTGGCGATCGTTCAAGACCCGAAGGAAGCAGAATACCCCAGCATGGCAAAGAGCGCCTTGCGGTATGTGAAGGTCGATTATTGCTTGCCGCTTGCAGAAATCCCAGACTTGTTAGTGCGGTTGTCAAAAGAACCCGCCGCCAAGGAGGAGGCATACCCCATGACCAAAGAGATCGAAATTGAATCCAAGATTGCACAACAGCAGATGAATACCCAAGAGTTTTTGGAGAGTGTAGAAGCGATCGGGACTCGAACGACATACACCTGCCCTGAATGCAACGGCACCCTCTGGCAAATTGGCAAAGGAGAGCCGCTACGGTTTCGCTGTCACACGGGGCATTCCTTTACAGCTAATGTGTTCCTAGCAGAGCAAACTCAGAATCTTGAAAATGCGCTGTGGTCGGCTGTACGAGCAATGGAGGAAAAGGTTACATTCTCGCGTCAAATGGCAGAACGGATGAGAAACTACAATTTAACTAGTGCTGTAAAAAAATATGAAGATCATGCAATGAATTTGGATAAAGAGGTGTCTTTAATTCGAGATATTATTCTTAATGGCTTGGCCACGAAACGATCTATTGCCGCAATGGAGGAAGATCAGCCGGAGTAGCTGGAGGCTGAACATTCTTTAATCACTATCGCTATAAAAATCCAAAACCTTAAGGAATACTAGGTTGTAGCCCTGTAAAAAGCCTGCTTATGTCGTCCGCAAATCTGCCTCGGTGAGGAGTATCATCGTTTCTGCACCAACTCTGCCAAAGTCAGGCTCTAGCCCTAATACCATCTCAATAAGATACGTCCATGTGCCAGATTCAGGTGTGTAGCTGCGTACAATACCTTCTCCACCAATAAAGCTTACCCATTGAATATTGCGAAACTTAGGCACTTTCATGAAGGTTGCAGTCATGCGTAAAACTCCTCAATTCACAGTTGATACTTTCTGTTTTAATGGAATAAATTAAATATGTTTTGTATCTTTTTAAGTAAAAACGTTAAATATTATCTATAACTTTTAAATGTTTTAGATGCAGATTAAACAATTTATACGTAATTCAAACATTGATTCAAACATAATATATAGCAGTCCTAAATCATTCATGAACAATAAATAAGATCCCCGACTTCTTTGAGAAGTCGGGGATCTGAGTCTCTCGATTTTCACAACTCATTTAGGATTGCTATATAGCAGTGCTAAATAATATCATGTCCGCCAAATTACCATAAAATAACCCCACCCCAAACCCTCCCCGATTGCCTACGGTGTACACACAAGTGCTGTCCACATACGTTTCAACTCTTTTACCCACATTTTTGTCAGAGTTAAACTGTCACACTTACCGACATCCCGCCCAGAACTAAAGTTCAGTGGCTCTGAGACTCGGAATTCATTCCGAGGCGGGATAGAAACGTAGTGCGAGATTTATTAATAAAGATATGGCTGCGACAAGACTTGTGTGTACACACAACTACTTTCGTTCAGAACACGAGGACTTTCGTTCAGCACTACAAATTACGTTAGCGTAGCGGGACGTACCCCATTACGAATTACGAATTACGAATTACGAATTATCTATGACTCGTCCACTCAACTTTGCAATCATCAATACCAATTCATTAAGCTGAATCGGTTTAGCTAGATGCATTTGGAAACCAGAATCAATTGCCATTTGCCGCTCTTGCTCGGTGACATAGGCACTGATTGCTGCTGCTGGAATTTGTCCCCCAGCTTCAGCCTCAAGCTCTCTAACCTGACGAATTAGAGTGTAACCATCCTCCTCTGGCATCCCAATATCTGCTAGAAGCACATCGTATTTGCCAGGAGATTCAGTTAGAGCCGCGATCGCTTCCCTTGCCGATGTAACAACCACTACTTCAGCCCCGAACTCTTCCAACATCCACTTGATTAAGTCGCGGCTATCCCTTTGATCGTCTACAGCCAAGATGCATAACCCTTCAAAGGTAAGGGGTGGATTTATACCATCTAATGAGTTTGGAGTCTCAGATAAAATGCTTGGCTCTAAATAAGTTGGCGGTGTAATTTGCGGCGGCATTGAGCGCAGAGGCAGCCTGATGATAATTGTGGTTCCTCGTCCCTGTCCTGGACTTTGCGCTTGAACTGTTCCACCGTGAAGTTCGACAATATGACGGACGATTGACAAGCCCAATCCAAGCCCCTGAGTCGTTTTACTGCTGCTGGAATCTCCTTGGCGGAAGCGCTCAAACACATACGGCAGCAAGTCTGCCGAGATGCCAATTCCTGTGTCGCTGACTCTAATCTCGGCGTGACCATATACAGCTTCGAGCATAACTCCCACTCGCCCATCGGGTGGAGTGAACTTAATCGCGTTAGAAAGTAAATTCCACATAACTTGCTGTAAACGGTCAAAATCTCCGACAACTGTTGCCGAGTTCAACTGTGAAACAATTTCAATGCCTTTCGCCTCTGCGGAAAATTCTATAGACTCAATGGCGGCATTCATTACTGGAACTAGATCGATTAGACGAGTCTTTAAATGAAGCTTTCCACTCGTAATTCGTGAGAGATCCAGCATATCATTGATTAATTGAGCCTGCACATTAGCACTCCGCTCCACCACTTCCCAGGCACGATTGACTGCTGCTTCACCTAAATCGCGGGTGCGAACGAGTTGCGCCCAACCAAGTATAGTATTGAGCGGGTTACGAAGTTCATGGGAGAGGTTCGACAGGAATTCATTTTTAGCTTGGTTGGCAGTTTCCGCTTCTTGACGGGCTGACTGCTCCTGTGCTAAAAGCTTAGATCGCTCTAACTCAAACTGCTTGCGATCGCTAATATCTTCAATCGCCAGCAAAATCTTTTGGCCCTCTCCCTGTTGAAGAATTTTCCAACCATTAAGCAGCATCGTTTTCTGCCCAATCTGCTCAAAATGATGCTCAACCTCCCAGTTTTGAATGGTGGTATTGTTGGCAAGAATGTCTTCTAGAATCTGTTGTAGTCCAGGTAAGTTCCACTGACCATTCCCTAATTCAAAAATTAGAGATTGCGCTGTCTCGGATGGTGAAACCTGAAATGTTTCATAAAACGAGCGATTGGCTTTGTTCACCCGGAAATCAGCATCAAGCACGATTAACGGCACTTGTACCGTCTCTACAATTGCTTCAGCATAATTTCGGGCTTGTTCTAAGCTTTCTGCATTGCGTTTAAGACCATCAATATCTATTAACACCAACACTATTCCGTCAATCTGGTTTTCTGTGGTGCGATAAGGACGGATGCGGAGGTTATACCAATATCCCCCAAAGGTTTGGACTTCTAATTCTTTGGTGGTGAGTGTCTCAAGTACTTCCAAAATTAGAGGTTCTAAATCAGGAATATTCAGATTGGCTCTGATATCGCTCAAAGGTCGTCCAGCATCGGTGGGAATTAAATTGAAAAGCCGTTGCGCCATCGGCGTAAAACGTCGAACCCGTAAGTCTAAAGTCAATATCAAAATGGGAATATTGATACTGCCAAGCAAATTCGTCAGATCGTTGTTAGCTTGGTGTAATTCCAGATTTCGAGAGCGAAGTTCTTCATTGGTTGTGTTGAGTTCTTCGTTGGTTGCCTGAATCTCTTCTTTGGCAGTTTCTAGCTCCTCATTGGTGCTTTGCAACTCTTCATTGCTGGAGAGGATTTCTTCATTTGCAACTTTCAGGTCTTGATTGATGTGCTCTTGATCTTGGATCACCGCTTGCAGATACTCTTGAGTCGCAGCCTTCTCTTGATTGGCGTTTGCGAGTTCAAACTTTAGCTGAACCATCTCTCTCTCTAAGTCTGGCTGCTCTTGGCTCTCAGGATTTCCCGTGTTGAGATTGTTAACCGTGGGTGGGGCTTCTTCAAATAAAACCAAAAAGTAGAATTCTTCGTCAGTCGAAGCCTTAAATGGAATCACCTCAATATTGATGATTCTTGAAAGATCACCCTCTTTAATTCGTAACCCTTGCTTTTTAACTATAATTTTTTGCTGTTGTGCCTGATAAATTGTGGTGCGTACCTCTACAAGCAAGCCTTGGCGCACCATTTTAAATAAGTTGAGACTCGGTTTTCCAGGTGAAACTTTTAGGTAGAGATCGATTTCTCCCCGAAGTTGCAGCACTTCCATTTTGTTGTTGATTACTACAGCCACTGGGGCATAGCGATTCAAGATCAGTTGGTCAGTTTTTCTGTCTAAATCAAACTCATTTGATGAATTTTCATTGGTCAGCTTAGATTCGTCCGCTTTTGCGATCGGATAATTGCTGGGAACAAACGAAAGAATTGGACGAACTGCGGTTAGCTTCTTGGCATAAATTTTATACTTTTTGTCAATCACAGTAAACGACTCTGAATATTTACCTGTGGTTTCTGAAGTTCCTAGCAGTAAAAAGCCAGTCGGGTTGAGGCTGTAATGAAAGATGGGCAATATCCGTTTTTGCAGGATTTCGTCCAAGTAAATCAGTACATTCCGGCAGCTAATGAAATCTAAGTTAGAAAAAGGGGGGTCGCTACCCAAGTCTTGTCGGGCAAACACACACAGTTCGCGGACAGCTTTGCTAATTTGATAACTACCACCTTCAATGGCATTAAAAAATCTGCGGCGGCGCTCCGGTGAGACTTCTATCATTTGATTCTCTACATAAATGCCCGATCTTGCTTTCTGAATCGCGTTCTCGCTGATGTCTGTGGCAAAAATCTGGATCGGCGGCTTGGTTATTTTATCCGACAAAAACTCCAGCAAGGAAATGGCGATCGAATACACTTCTTCACCTGTGGAACACCCAGCTACCCAAATCCGAATCGGCAACTCTACTGATTTGCTTTGGATGATAGTGGGAAACACTTGCTCTTTTAACAGTTCAAATGCTTCAGGCTCGCGGAAAAAATAGGTGACGTGGATCAGAATTTCTTCATAGAGCGCTTTGACTTCACTCGGATTTTCTTGCAAAAATTGGGCATAATCCTGCAAGCGTTCTAGTTTATGCAACAGCATTCGGCGTTGGATTCGGCGATCGAGAGTATTGGGCTTGTAGTGGCTAAAGTCAACGTTAGTTAGCGATCGCAACAACATAAAAATAGTCGCAAGGGCATCACCCTGTTCGGGCGGCAACTTCTCAACCGCGATCGCTGGCAATGATTCACAAATAAAAGGATTGCGACTGAGGTTTATCAGTTCCTCGGCGATTTTTTGAGGCGGCAGCACAAAATCAACATTCCCGGTGGCAATAGCAGTATTGGGCATACTATCGAATTTTGCTGTGTCTTCACACTGAGCAAAAGTCACACCTCCGGCTTCCTTAATTGCCGTTAGTCCTAGTGAACCGTCTCCATCCGCTCCAGATAAAACCACTGCGATCGCTTTGTACCCTCGATCTGCTGCCAATGAAGTAAAGAACGCATCAGCAGGCATATATTTACCCTGAATTTTCTCTCGCGGCGTGAGTTTCAATACTCCATTAGATAATATCATCTTAGTGTTAGGTGGAATAACGTAGACATTGTTAGGTTCTACACTCACACCGTTTTGCACTTCAGTAACGGGCATTTGAGTTTCTCTTCCCAAAATCTCACTCAACAGACTCTTATGCTGGGGGTCTAAGTGTTGAATCAGCACAAATGCCATCCCTGTATCGTTAAGCAAATATTTGAGCAACTCTGTAAACGCCTCTAATCCACCCGCAGAGGCGGCAATACCAACGACAGGAAATAAAGCATCTGCAATAATGTCTTGCTGCTCTACGTCGAACGCATCATTACCGATAGATTCAGATGTAGGTTGATCAAAGGGTTGATTAGATGTCATAGGATGAAGTTTAGCACTGCAATAATTTAGCAGATTAAGTTTATATTTTAGATCAGATTACTTACTTGCCTTGTATATAATAATAGTTTAAATACAAGTTAAATAAACAACCTAAGCTTCCTAAATCAAAGTCATTGCCAATAAATAAGAAGCTAGAATAAATGCAATATTAATAATTCCGCTACTCATAAGCAAAACTAATTGAGTTAAAATATACATTTGATAACTCGTGAGATTAATTTTATCGTTTATTAAATTTCTTAGTAGTCTTTTAATAAAAATTATTTCTACCGAATAGCGTTTCCTAATCATACGAGGTACATCATAGTCCCCTCTCGTTGGCGCAGCCTTTCGTAGAGAAGAGCGGGGAGAGGGTTGGCGGTAGAGTTCTTGTACCTTACTTAACCGAAAACCGCTATATTTAAGACATTAATTAAAACTAGTTACCATGAGGATGAGGATTATTAGTAATTGCTAAAATGCCAAGCACCGCAACAAAATCATCAATAACTACGGGTTTAGCAAAACATAGACTAAACCCAGCTAAAAGTGCGTGTTGATACATATCTTCTGTTACAGTGCTTGTTAGAGCGATCGCTGGTACTACTTTGCCTCGTTCCGTAAGTGTTCTCACTTCGTGAATCAGAGCATAGCCATCTTCATTTGGCGTGGAAATATCACTTAAGAGGACATCAGGTTCCCATTGCACAAATATTTCCACCACTGGTAACAATTATTAATTATGTCTAAAGAAGTAGAGTTTTTATATCGTTCAGTAGTAGTTAAAACAACTTTCAATAATATCAATAATATATATAGGAATCCTACTTGAATCTTGCTCAGTATGCTGAGAATTTAAGCTTTGTAAGTAGTTGGACAAAAATATTTACAGTCATTGCGAGCGGAGCGTTCGCGGAGCGTCTCGTTGGCGCAGCCTCTCGTAGAGAAGAGAAGCAATCCCAACCCTTGCGATTGCTTCATTACGCTTCTCTACGAGACGCTTGTTGTATGGAAAGGAGTCTTAAATTCAGCCTCCATTTCAATAACTTAACTTTTTTGAAGAAAAATATGATTAAGCAGTCAATGATTATTATCCTAATGGGCGTATCCGGTTCTGGCAAAACCACTATAGGAAAACTGCTAGCAGAATCGTTACACTGGGAGTTTAGCGATGCTGACGCTTTCCACTCACCAGAGAATGTTGAGAAAATGCGGCGGGGTATCCCTCTGAGTGAAGCTGATAGGACACCTTGGCTGCAAGATTTGCAAACAGCGATAAAACATTGGCTACAAGAAAATAACAATGTGGTGCTGGCGTGTTCTGCTCTAAAAGACAGTTATCGGCAATTTTTGGTATTGGATAGCGAACGCATCAAACTAGTTTACCTCAAAGGGTCTTATGAGTTGATTCAAATGCGGTTGCAAGAGCGTAGCAATCATTACATGAGCGAAAAACTGCTCAACAGCCAGTTTAATACTCTTGAAGAACCATCAGGAACCATATCTATGGATATTGCACAACCACCCCAGGTAATTGTCCAAAACATTAAAACGGCTTTGGGAGTTTAGCTTATTACTTAGAATCAGAACATTAAGATTAATCACGTCTTTACGAAAACACGAACTTTGAGCAAGCAAATTACATCATATGTAAATCTAAAGAAATTTTAAAAGCAACCACATAACTGGAGTGGTAGGAGAAAATAAGTGTTTCTAAGATTAGCGCAACAACATCAGGAATTCATTCAAGATTTGGTAATGAACCTGCAAGCCTTGACAATTACCCTTGACGGGCGTGGCTATACTGCGTCTTGTTATACATGCGGTGATCAAATGCAGAGTGCTTCATTTATGGTTAGCCTGGGAGACAAGCACCTGATTCGGTTTTTAGTGTCTGATTATGGGATTACTTGGATGGAGTTATGGGGCGATCGCGAATTAATGAAACTGGAGGGTGCAGAAGCCATCACCCAGTTACAAGAGTTAGCTAATATTGTTAAGTATTCTCATGCTATACAATTAACCAATTAACGTTCCTCTTAGTAAAATTGACAAAAATATTAAACAATTCGCAATTCGCAATGACGCGACGCTCCTGCGTCGCTAACGCGGACTCGCCTTGCGCGTCGCTAACGCAATTAAGTTTCGAGATGGGGATTTAAACCCCTTTCTCATTACAAGCAATTCTCTTTGGGGATGGGGAATTAACCCCTCTTGTTTGTTAAAAAATATTCCCCTTGGTCGCCTGGGTCAACCGCAATATGTTGCTTCTTTAGTAGCGTTTTTAGGTTCTGATGATGCTGATTACATTACAGGTAGCACTTTCTTTGTGGATGGTGGACTACTTTGGAACTATCAAGAACAGTAGGGAGAAAAACTATGTCAGATTCATCCTTATTTATTCCAGTTATTTTTGGTAAGCTGTTACGTATATAACTTGCATTATCAGGGCGGGCAGGATGCCCACCCCACAATCATCTTGAAAAAATATTAGTGCAAATTAAAGGCGCAACAGCTTACTTATCATCAAGGTCGTCAGAGTGAACACGTTGGTTGCTAAATTTATCGTTGAGCAGGTTGCACTACGCGATCGCTCAGAAACCGAACTGATAGATATTAGAAATATAGCGATCGCTAATGATGATGCAGGTGAACCACTCAAAGACACAAAGACACTGCCCTGAAATATGGGCGACAAGAAGTCAGCTTGGAGAAACCTGTATAACTTTTAGAAGTTGTCTTTAAATTTTATTTTTCTAGAGTTATGTAGAAGATTGATCTGTTACAGCGATCGCATCAAGCGGGCGCTTATTGCTTCTAAGCGAACAACGCCTTGCGGTAAACGATTTTGTCAGCGCCCGCTTGGTAGAAGTCGCGTATCCGTGCTTCCTCCTCATAACCGCACTTGCGGTAGAAAGCTCGCGTGCGCTTGAAGTCCGGCGTACCTGAAGTTTCCACTAGTAGCACACGCCCACCGCGTGCCATCAATGTTTGCTCAACGTAGCGTAGCAGAATCGCACCACGTCCTTGTCCTTGGCGGTCGGGTCGGATAGCAATCAACTGTAGATTCCACGTCTGATCAGTCATCCGTTCCATCTCACAGTAAGCGACCCCCACCGCCCCGTTG
>NZ_DASQZC010000412.1:0-5519 GCF_035638895.1 Nostoc sp.
TAAATACTCTAGTTTTTGTAGCGATACATACCCAAGATTTACGTTATCCTGCCAATTTTACTTAAAAATGGCTGAACCCTATATATAGTAGGAGTTTCCAGACCATCTTGCAGGTTTTTACTCATATCTCGGCTCAATACCATATAGCTTGTAAGTTCGCTGTGCTAATTCTGGGCTTCACTTTTTTAAAGTGCAAGCATTACAGCCTCAATGACAGTAATTTGGCATCACGACAAATAAAAAGTCACTGTACATCATTCTCCGCAATCACCGCAGACGTACAACGGCAGGAAGGTACAAAATATTATATTTTGGAGATGTCTATTGTAATAACGTTCATTCACGAGCAGCAAAGGAACTATAAGGATGAATCGCTTTTTATTTGCTCTAAGTAAGATTGCTATACCACTTGTCATCCTGGGTGTTAATAGTTGTATACCCAAGAGCGCCTTTGCACAATCTATTACTCTCAACGCCATAGACTCTGGTTGGTATAGCAGCGGTGGTTTCCATAGCCCAACAAATGAAAGTTACATTGTAGGTCGTCGTTACCCTCTTGACTACAATAACTTTTTTGTCTTCGATCTCTCAGGCGTTGAAAAGCCGATCGCAAGCGCCTTCCTTCGCATCTCTGACCCAGCAGATGGTTATAAAAGTCCTGACCCTACCGAAGCCTACACTCTCTTTGACGTGTCTACGCCTGTGTCCACCTTAAAAGCGGGGGGCTTCCCTTTGACCGACATCTACACTGACCTTGGTTCGGGCATCAGTTTCGGGTCACAAACAATATCAGCACAAGACAACAACTCAGTTGTCACTATCGCGTTGAACGCGACTGGCGTAGCGAGTTTAAACAGTGCCAGAAGTGAATTGTACGCCATCGGAGGTTCGATTACAACGATTTCTGGTCTGGATACTCAAAGTGTTTTTCAATCCACAGGCTTTGGTGATATTCGACAACTGATCATTACTCCTGTCCCCGCCACTGTAAGCGAACCTGCTAATAGCCCCCTCGTTGCCTTTAGTTTTCTAGGGCTAATTTGTGTGGCAACAGGGCATCGCAAGGCCAAGACAAAGGTGAGAAGTTAGACGTTGACAATAATGTTGTACAGTGACTTTTTATTTGTCGTGATGCCAAATTACTGTCATTGAGGCTGTAATGCTTGCACTTTAAGAAAGTGAAGCCCAGAATTAGCACAGCGAACTTAGGTGAATTCTAGTAATAAATTTACCATAGCCGTTGGTTTCGACTTCGCTCAACCAACTGAGTGGTCGAGAGTTGAGCGAAGTCGAAACTCGTTAACATAGGTATTTTTTTTATCAGAAATCACCTTACAAGCTATATCAACACGAATGGTTTCAAGCTTAGAGTCAGTAAGGGTTAACTCAATGACACGAATTTGTCTCAACGTTATTTAATTTGTCACTGTACAAGGCGTCACCGTGCCAAAAGAGATAATTTGTACGCTAAGGCTGAAACCAATAATGGGCAGGCTTTTCAACACGTGCTTTCTCCCATCATTTTTGTGAAATAACTATGGTTGTGCTGCTAGTTTTGATCAAGTCTGAACGAAAAATTGTCGTTTCAGACACTTGAAATTTTCTTAGCGTACAAAAAACCTTTTTTGGCACGGTGATGCCACGGTTGCTACTTAGGATATTTTTGAATTGGCGAAATGTTATATTGTCGCCAAGCTAACATTCTATAAATAAAGAAATACAAATTTTCGCCATTTTAAGAGTAAACTAGCAGCATTTACTGGAGTACATCTCGTGATAATCACCCTTGCCAGTTTCAAGGGAGGTGTTGCCAAAACAACAAGCGCCATCCATATTGCTTGCTTTCTATCTCAGCTAGGCAGTACTTTGCTAGTTGATGGCGACCCAAACCACAGTGCTACAGGATGGGCAAAGCGAGGGGCATTACCCTTTAAAGTTGTGGATTTACTACAAGCTCCTATGCACAGCCGTAATTTTGACCATGTAGTTATTGACACAGCCGCTAGACCAAGCCACGAAGATTTGGAAGCACTCGCAGATGGGTGTAATTTATTAATCTTGCCTACTACCCCTGATGCTTTAGCGATGGATGCACTGTTGCAAACTGTAAGCACTCTCAAATCATTGGGCAGCGATCGCTATCGTGTGTTGCTTACAATCATTCCCCCAGCCCCCCGCTTAACCGGACAGCAAGCACGCGAAGCATTAGAGGCAGAGGGAATACCACTATTTCAACATGGGATTAGACGATTTGCTGTTTATGAAAAAGCGGCACTGGAGGGGCTGCCAGTCTATCAAGTAAAAGACCGCAGCAGCAAAATAGCATGGCGCGAGTATCAACAGGTGGGCAAGGAGATATTGTCATGACCAAGCCTAGCCCTTTTAAAAAGTTATTTGAAACCAAAGAGGAACCAGAACAAGAGCCAGAACAACCGTCAGAAGCAACCACAGAGAGTAACGTGACACATACTCCAACACCACTTGCGCCAGCACCAACTCAAGATGAACCACGCAAACGTGGCAGACCTGCAACTGGAAAGCGGTCTGATGATGCTTGGATTGGGCGCACCTACTATGTGAAACGCTCAACAGATTTAGATGTAGAGGAGGAGTTACTCAAACTAAAAAGACGTGGCGTAGAGATTGATAAAAGCGAATTGGTAGATTTTCTCATGGCTGTATGGGTGAAATGGCAGCAAGGTGAAAATATAGATTTGCTAATTGGCGAATTTACGCCAAGGCGAAATTCTAAATTAGATTGATTGAGGCGTTTGTGATAATGAAAGATAAAGCCATTCCCGGTTTCCCTACAACAGAAACAATATTTTTATGACTATCAAAGAAATCCTGTTCCAAGAAATTGAATCCTCTCCAGAGTCACTTCTAGAAGAAACTCTTGATTTTCTACGCTTTTTGAAGACCAAGCTTGAATCAGTCAAAAAAGATACAGAACACCCGAAGATGACGGCAGAAACAACAGGTTCTGATACCCAGCAAGGACAAGAATCCAACCCAACTGATAGCCCTCAATTAGCGTATCGACCAGCTTCTGGACGTTCCATCCTCAGACACGCCGGAACCTGGGAAGGCGATGACTTCGATGAGTGTCTTCAGTCTGTTTACGCAACTCGTGGCAAAGCCAAGTTCGATTATGACTTAAATCCTTTTGAGTAATGTACCTACTTGATACAAACCACTGTAGCGCTATCATCCTCGGCGAACCAAACGTCATTCGTCGAATAGCTGAGGTTGGAGAATTAAACATCGCCACCTGCGTAATCGTGCAGGGAGAACTTACATACATGATGGAAAATTCTGCTCAGAGGGAAACTAATCTGGCTCGTTTGACAGAATTTCTTGAAGATATCCACATCTACAGTGTGAAAGAGGACACGGCTAATATTTACGGTCAACTCAAAGCAGCCTTGATGAGACAATTTGGCCCTAAAGAGAAAAGCAAGCGTAGAAAAACTCAGGTGACAGACTTGGGTTTTGATGAAAATGACCTTTGGATTGCTGCTGTAGCTCTACAACACCACGGTCTTACTGTTGTGTCAGCCGACAGCGACTTTCAGAGGATTCAGCAAGTAAGAGCATTGTCTGTTGAATCTTGGCTATAAATTTTATGTGCTGAGAAAGATTAAGGTCATTAGCAAGATTCAAGCTAAATAACAAATTAAGAAACTTAGTAATTAATTTCTTACCAAGTAGAGATTTAACTGTGTGACGGGGGCAATTGCAAAATTATATTAATTATACAATTGGTATGAATCAACCAATTGAAGACCAAGCAGCAATTGCGTTTACTCAGGGTTTTTATGATGGGCTGGGTTATAAAAACTCAGGCAATCAAGATTTATTTCAAAGAGCCTTTAATGAGGGTATGGTTGCCATTGAAATGGAAAATGTCTCACAAGGGTCAATACCAGTTTTGAAAAAAAAACTTTAAGTGAGAGTATCACGCTAAAAGAAACCACACCACTCATAACTGGCATTGAGGACGATGCGCTTACTAAGCTGCTCCTTAAATTTTTGAAACAATATTCTCGATGGTTTTTCAATGCTTCAAGAATTCGAGAATGGGGGTCTGAGCAATATGACTACGAAAGTTTTAGACAGTATTCAACGAATGAAATTAATCAGCGTCTTCAGTCTCTCTCTAACTCTAATAAAGTACGTATTAAAATTAGTAAGAAAGGAACAACATTATATGCAATCAAATAAACGGTCTAAGACAATATTTGAAAAGTTAGTAGTTGAGTAAAATATATCTCAGTGCTTGTCTCCTCCAAGTTGCCCTCAAAGATAGGAGAAAGGTTGATGGTGAACATTTCTGATAATCTTCCCTACTAGCTATTTGCTTTAACTTTAAAAATTGCTTTTCTGGATGCAGTCAAACTTCATCCTATTTCTTAAATCAATTCTGATATCGAGTCGCTCATCTGCTTTTGCAAACGCTGGCGGTTATCATCGTATTTCAATACCGTCTGCACTTGGGCGTGTCTGCTGAATCGCTGAGTTGCACGATAGTTGCCATTATTGAGATCCAATACTGTAGTAATCGCACTGTGGCGAACACGATGCGGTGACATCTTCTTAGTAATTCCGGCTTGTTTACATAGCCCGTCTACTAGTCGCCTGATTGCCTCTCCGGTTAATCTATTTCCATTCTTGTGGTATGCCAGCACTGTGAAAAGGGGTTCATTGCTACGTTTCTTCTTACTGGCTTTTATCCAACTGGCGATTGCGTCGGTAGTTTTCTCCGATAAATCAAGAACTTCCTTCTGGCTACCCTTGCCTTTACCCAGGATTGCAAGAGTTTTCTCTTTGGCGTTAAAGTCACGCACATTTAGATTGACTATCTCCTGACGACGCAAGCCATTATCCCAAAGTAACCGCATAATGGCATAATCGCGCTTGCCCTTAAGAGTACTGCGGTCAACCAACGCTATAACTAGGGCATAGTCCTCGGCTGGAATACCCATTGTGTCACGGTAGGTTTCGACCTTCTCACCTTTGACATCATCCAGGGAGAAATTGCACACTCCCAGCCGTCGCCCCATCTCAACCATTGACTTGATAGCACTAAGGCGACGATTCACAGTAGCTTCAGCCAGTTTTTTCTTGATGAGGTGTGCCTTGTACTTGAAAACCACAGCAACAGCATGACGCTGTTCCAGGTGAAGAAACTCTAACACTAAGTCCCGGCTGGGTTCTTTCTTGGCAATGAACAGGAAGAAATCTTTCAGGTCTTTTTGGTATTCGCGCTTAGTGTTCAGCGATCGCTTATCACCAATCAACTGCTGAATAACGTCGGGGTCATTTTCTAAGGAAAAGTCCTCACCGATCGCCAAGGAGAGCGAGTTTTCTAGAACACTAAGATTTTCTGGGTGGATCTGTGTCATTGGTTAGTCAGCAGCACAGGGGCAGCGTCAGTTTAATGCTATTTCAACATCTTAGTTGTAAAGAGCGTGTTTATTACTCTCAGTGGTGCGAAAAGAGCTATTGTCGCACTATCT
>NZ_DASQZC010000413.1:0-10674 GCF_035638895.1 Nostoc sp.
AAAGCGGTGCTAGAGTCTGCGTTCCTCAAATCCTGTGCTAGCCTCTGTTGGCGAAGATGAAACATACCCTTTCAGTTCTCGTAGAAGATGAGGCGGGTGTTCTTTCCCGCATTTCTGGTTTATTCGCCCGTCGCGGCTTTAATATTGAAAGCCTTGCTGTTGGCCCTGCTGAACAAGGAGGAGTCTCTCGAATTACGATGGTTGTACCTGGTGACGATCGCGTTATCGAGCAACTCACCAAGCAACTATACAAGTTAGTCAATGTCCTTAAGGTACAGGATATTACCGAAACTCCTTGTGTAGAGCGGGAATTGATGCTCTTGAAGGTGAATGCTACTACCAGCAATCGTTCAGAAGTGATCGAACTGTCTCAGATTTTCCGGGCGCGAGTCGTGGACGTGGCGGAAGATTCTCTCACCTTAGAAGTTGTAGGAGATCCAGGTAAAATGGTAGCGATCGTGCAGGTATTGCAAAAATTTGGTTTGAGAGAAGTCGCCCGCACTGGCAAAGTTGCCCTGACTCGTGAATCGGGTGTGAATACAGAGTTACTCAAGTCTTTGGAAGCAAAAGTTTAGTTGGGAACATCAGAACCCCACCCCTAGCCCCTTCCCCACTTTTCGAGCGTGTATACACGGTAGCTTTTTACGGGGGGTTGGGGGGATCTTACGGGGTCATGGTAACAATGACTGATTAGGCGTTAACTGGCTCTCAAAACGGCTGTAAACAACTTGGGTTGGATACCAAGAAGAAAACCAGTACAAATCTTGAATAACTTTGTAATAACTACTCCCATCTACTAACTCAAAGTGAACCACACCTAAATTATTAAATCCAACTACTTCTCGCCCCTCCTGAACCCAACGAAATTTCCAAAACATCAGGGGTTGTAACCATTTCCATTTGACATTTTCGGCTCGTTTCCAGGGAGCTATCAACGATGATATATCTGCTTTGAAGCGAGAAGTCTGAACGCTGTTTCGAGGTATCCACTCCAGCACACAATGCCACTCAGAGTTAGTCAGCAACTGGCGATTATGCTGTAATTGTTTATCTGAAATTTCTACCATATTGGGTGGATTAATCCAACCTATCCAATGTCGCACCTTTTCTGGTAGCAGCCAATGTTTCAATCGTGTATGAATGAGCCGCGTCAAAATCTCTTCATTCTTCAATGCACTAGCGGTTAACTGCACTAAGACAGACTGTAATTTGGAATGAGTGCGTGCATAAGACAAGTGAGCAACAGAACTGTAGTGAATATCCCCAGATAGAATAATCACTTGTTGACGTTCCTCAAACAAGGTGGTTAGGAATTTCGCCAGTGCTTCAGTATTAATGTTCCAGGCATCTCCAACATCTGTTGAAAAAACTTTCTCCTGTTGTAACTGCCAATGGTGAATCCAATCAATCACTTGTAGTCCAAATACATTCGTGGGCGCAATCACAAATGTAGTTTGAATCTGAGTTTGTTCAACTATTTCTTGTAAAGGTAAAACTAGTTGTTGCTCAAAGGCTTTTGGACACAGCAGCATCGGTGGTGCAATTGGTTTTTGATCGGCTGGATAACCCCGCCAAGTCCGCGTATCCAGCACAATTATTTTATAGCAATCGCTCCTGACTATATAGTGCCAAGTGATTGCTTCAGGATGTCGATCCAAAATGAACACTGCACCATCTCGAACTAAAATAGGTAAGTCTGTGTGGGGGTCGTTAGCTGGCATACCTACATAATGAGCGATCGCCTCATCAGCCTTTGCATCCCTCCCTTGAGAAGCTGACCAAGCTTGTGCAGCCTCCAACAGCTTTTCACCTGGTTTACCTTCTGCAAATTGCTCAGGTGTATTGCCCCAACCTTGAAACACCGTATAGGCTAACAATGCATTTTGGACTATTCTTCGCCCCAAGGGACGCCCTAGTACTCGCAAACACCAAGCTTGGTTCAAATTCCAGTCATCAGTAACATCATGGTCATCAAAGATGGTGTACATGGGAATATTGGCAAGGGCGCGGCGCACTTTCCCAAGGGTATAAATAAATTGTCGCAAGTGCCGGACTTGTCGGTTCCAGTTCTTGATAGCTTTGCGATCGCGCTTTACTTGGTGTCCTTCGGGAAATGCGGCGGGCCAGCACACTGGCGACCAAGCTAGTAAATAAGTAGCGTAATATTCACCCAGACTGAAAAGATGGCTGTTGACTTTCTCAGCTTTATTATGTAATCCTGCGGTCAATCCAGCTTGATTTGTTGCAACATCAGCTCGCTCTCCAGGGGGTAGCTGCTGGGGAGTGCAGTATACTGCATTCACAGGAAGTTGTTCTTCCCAACCCAAGAGGGCATCACCAAGAGTACTGGCAACCCACAGCGACGGTTCTGCTACATCGTCGCCGTAAATTTGATCTCCGGTGAGGAATAGCTGGTGGGGGCGGTATTGTGGTTGATTTGCTTTTGCCTCAATCAAACTGTCGAGAATCGGCAGTGCGTCAAATCCATGACCGTGAGGTTTACGGCAAGAAGCATGAATAATTTGCAAATCTTGCAGACGCTTTGGCGGCAGAACAAAGGTTGGTTTTTGATGCTCAAAGTAGCTGATGCTGACTGTAGGAGAAGAGTTTGAGCGTAATGCTTGTTGCATTTGCAGGCAATGGTGAGCGAGAGTAAATTGGAGGTCGTATGCATAGATGCGGTTATTAGTTAAACGATGCCCCTCTATAGACCGAGCTGTTATAGCAGCAATGTGAAGATACTTACCCAAAGCAACTGTGGAGTATTCCCCCTCCAACAAGCAATTTCCTACTACTTCACCATCATTTGTTGTGCCATAAACCTTGAGTTCTACCTGACAAGACTGTTTCAGTGCCACCCATACCGTCACTGACTCCGGTTCAGTATGCTTTAGAATTGGCCCCGCCAAAATTAGTGGCAGTTCTCGTAAAAACTCTTCCCCAACTTGATACTTCATTACAAACAGTTGACATGATGGTGTTTTGGATGATCCTGCTTTATTTATAATCCAATCACCAAATGGGGACGAGTGTTTCGCCAGCCCTCAATCATATTGAGTGATGGCAAAACTGTAAAATATGCTTATCAACTGTAAAACTAGCTTCAATTGTCTAGAGTGAAAACCGACAGTATCTTTTATCGCATCTTTCAAAGCTTCCCCAGCACATTCTTTGAACTCATTAACCAACCGCCATCACTAGCCAGTGCTTACCAATTTTCTTCAGTCGAAGTCAAACAACTGGCATTTAGAATTGATGGTGTATTTTTACCCAATACTCTAGAACTACCCATTTATTTTGCTGAGGTGCAATTTCAACCAGATAAAAAAATTTATTCCCGTTTATTCGCCGAAATCTTTAACTATCTCGACAAAACTGAATTAACTAACACCTGGCGTGGTGTTGTCATCTTTCCCAATCGCAGCGTTGATAGTGGAGATACAGAAAGATATGCAGAATTACTTAACTCACAACGATTGACTCGCGTTTACCTCAACGAATTAAGCTCAATTCCCCCATCATCAATCGGCATTGAGACAGTCAAACTAATCATAGAACCAGAATCAACTGCAACAACGAAAGCTATAGAGATTGTAAACAGCGCCCGAAAAGAAATTCTCAATGCCGCCCAACAGAGGGAAATTATACAATTGATAGAAACGATATTAATCTACAAATTGCCGCGCTTGAGCCGGGAGGAGATGAGAAAAATGTTCGGATTAAGTGAGTTAAAGCAAACTAAATTTTACCAAGAAGTTTTTGCAGAGGGTAAAGAAGAGGGCAAAGAAGAAGGCAAGCTAGAAGGCAAGTTAGAAGGCAAACTAGAAGGCAAACTAGAAGGCAAGCTAGAAGGCAAGCTAGAAACAATACCTCAGCTATGGGCGTTAGGATTGAGTATTGAACAGATAGCTCAAGCGTTAGGTTTGGACGAACAACTTGTTAGGCAAGCTGTACAACCGAAATCATAGAATGATTGGGACTAACCAAAATGGTTTGCTGGTTTTGGCAATTTCACTATAGGAGATTGTGTATAAGAATGTGCTGTGGGAGGGGCGAGATACCCATCCCATAAGAGTCATTATTTGAATTAATTTCGAGCGATACCTTCTTGACGCGCTGCTTGTTGTACAGCAGCAGCAACAGCAGTGACGACGCGCTCATCAAAGACTGAGGGGATAATATGTTCCCGATTCAAGTCTGAAGGCTTAACTAAAGAAGCGATCGCACTTGCGGCTTCTAAGTACATTGTGGTGGTAATTGTATGGGCCCGACAATCTAAAGCACCACGGAATACCCCAGGAAAAGCTAAAACGTTATTGATTTGATTCGGGTAATCACTGCGACCGGTAGCGATCACAGCTACATCTTTACTAATTAATTCTGGTTGAATCTCTGGAATGGGATTTGCCATTGCAAAGACAATTGGATCTTTCGCCATCGATTGCACCATTTCTGGTGTCAAAACTCCCGGTGCACTGACTCCAATAAACACATCTGCCCCTTGCATTGCACCCGCTAACGTACCCTGCCCTTTCACGGCAAATTCGAGTTTTTCTTCTGTCAAATCGGTGCGACTGGTTGAGATAATTCCTTTAGAGTCGCACATCCAGATTTTTTCTGCCCCAGCTTTCCTCAGTAACCGAGCGATCGCTACTCCCGCCGCCCCAGCACCATTAATCACGATCTTGATTTCTGCTAAGGACTTATGTACCAGCTTTAGAGAATTAAACAACGCTGCCAAGGTGACAATGGCTGTACCATGCTGGTCATCGTGAAAAACGGGGATATCTAACTCTTGGCGCAATCTCTTTTCAATTTCAAAGCAGCGAGGTGCAGCGATATCTTCTAAATTCACACCCCCAAAGACGGGCGCGATATTCTTGACTGTCTGGATAATTTCTTCTGTATCTTGGGTGGCCAGACAAATGGGAAAAGCATCTAGCCCCGCAAATTCTTTGAACAGCATTGCTTTACCTTCCATGACTGGTAGGGCTGCTGCTGGGCCGAGATTTCCCAATCCCAAAACGGCGCTACCATCGGTAACAATGGCAACAGTGTTTTGTTTGATGGTTAACTTGTAAACTTCCTCTGGATCTTGAGCGATCGCTGTACAAATTCGACCAACTCCGGGTGTGTAAGCCATTGCTAAATCAGACACACTTCTTAAGGGAATTCTGCTAGTAATGCTGATTTTGCCACCGCGATGCAAATTAAAGGTGCGATCGTAAACGCTGAGTAACTTGATGTCTGGCAATGCTTTCACTGCTTGCACAATGGTTTCAGCATGTTCGGTACTAGCAGCATCCACAGTCAGATCGCGGGTGGATTCTTTGCGGGTTTGCTCGATTAAATCAATTTGACCGAGATTACCGCCAGTAGTTGCGATCGCCTGGGTTATCGATGCTAACATTCCTACACGATTGGGAATCTGCAAGCGCAGTGTCAAACTAAAACTAGAATTAGGAGTTAGGTTTGCCATGTTGATTTTGGATTTTAAGTTTTAGATTTTATATTGAATTGAGACAAAAACTAAAATTTCAGAGTTGTAGTCAGTGGAAATACAATGAATATTAACTCTGGAGAGAACCGTCAGTAGTTAGTTTACTCACTGCTTACAGTTTTGATAATTATTTTTATTTATACCAATGCATTTACTAATATAGATGAGTAACAATTTAGTAATTGTACCCAAATACACCAGATATTTTTTTAAAATTTTATCTGTGTAAATTTTTATATAAAAAAAGCGCCTCCCATTTCTGGAGGGCGCTTTTTATTTAGCTAAATCTTCAGAATTAACCGTTGATAGCAGGAGCAGTCATCGCTACAGGTCTAACTTCACCAGCAGCTAAGTCTAGGGGGAAGTTGTGAGCGTTACGCTCGTGCATTACTTCCATACCCAAGTTAGCGCGGTTGATTACATCTGCCCAGGTGCTGATAACGCGACCTTGGGAGTCAATTACTGATTGGTTAAAGTTAAAACCGTTCAAGTTGAATGCCATCGTGCTGATACCCAAAGCGGTGAACCAGATACCGACGACAGGCCAAGCTGCTAAGAAGAAGTGCAGTGAACGGCTGTTGTTGAAAGAAGCGTATTGGAAGATAAGACGACCGAAGTAGCCGTGGGCTGCAACGATGTTGTAGGTTTCTTCTTCTTGACCGAATTTGTAACCGTAGTTAAGAGATTCGGTTTCGGTGGTTTCACGCACCAAGGAAGAAGTTACTAGAGAACCGTGCATTGCAGAGAACAATGAACCGCCGAATACACCAGCCACACCTAACATGTGGAAGGGGTGCATCAAGATGTTATGTTCTGCTTGGAACACAATCATAAAGTTGAAGGTTCCAGAGATACCCAAAGGCATACCATCAGAGAAAGAACCTTGACCGATTGGGTAGATCAAGAATACTGCGGTAGCGGAAGCCAAAGGTGCGCTGTAAGCTACGCAGATCCAAGGACGCATACCTAAGCGGTAAGAAAGTTCCCACTGACGACCGAGGTAGCAAGCACAACCGATCAAGAAGTGGAAAACTACCAATTGGTAAGGGCCGCCGTTGTACAACCACTCATCTAAAGAAGCTGCTTCCCATATTGGGTAGAAGTGCAAGCCAATAGCGTTGGAGGAAGGAACAACTGCACCAGAGATGATATTGTTTCCGTAGATCAATGAACCTGCAACAGGTTCACGGATACCGTCGATGTCTACTGGAGGTGCGGCGATGAAAGCGATTACGAAGCAAGCAGTAGCAGCTAGCAGGGTTGGGATCATCAGTACACCAAACCAACCAATGTAGATACGGTTGTCGGTGCTAGTAATCCACTCGCAAAAGCGATCCCATACGTTAGCGTCGGAGCGCCGTTGTAAGGTTGTGGTCATTGTTTTATAAGTGCTATATGTTGTTATTAAAAATCGAACAAGCAGATTGTCTTTTAGCCTGTTGAATTACAGTCTACATGAATTTACTTTGGCGCGATCTGTGCCTTAATATTGTGTAACAAAATTCTTTAACAAGCTCATCGAACTGTAAAGTTTTCCTACTATAACCAATCGTGATAAAAGTAGTAAATTAAGGCTTTGTCAGCCGTTTCAACACCAAACTAGCTATAACTTTCAATGACGCGATCGCCTATTTATTTCCCTTTACATTCCTTTACAAATAGCCTGTTGAAAAATTTTAAGTTCTGTTGATTTGTAAAGAAATAATAAGTTGTAAGTTGTCTTATGTTTTATCAAAAATCAAAGTAGATGTAGGGCAAACTGCCTTCAGGAGCTAATAACCAAACAGCGTAGAAACAGATGGGAACGAAGACAAGTTTAAGAGGCCAGTTGAACTCTAACTTCAGTATTCGGTTGAAGGTATAGACTACAGCCATAAGGGCAGCTATAGCTACAAGTACCCAAGTGAGTTGAGATTGGCTCATATTTAAGGCATCTACATAGACTTTTTCAGCAAACTGGGCGTCAGCCGGATAACCCCAAAGATGCCGAATTACCAAAGAAGAGTCTTCGAGGTTAGGTAGACGGAACCAAATCCAAGATGTAAAAACCATTAGTTGGGTTAATAACCAAGCGACAAAGATACCCAGAGGATTTTGCCAGAATTGTTCTAGATTTTCAAAGCGATCGCTCATAGTATCTGTAAGTCGATGAACCACCAAGGCTAACCCGTGCAATATGCCCCAAACTACATAACCCAAAGCAGCACCGTGCCAGATACCAGCGATTAGCATTACAATAAATAAATTCCAGCAGGTACGGACTAAACCCTGACGGGAACCACCTAAAGGAAAGTAGACATAGTTACGTAGCCAATCTCCTAGAGTGATATGCCAGCGCCGCCAAAATTCTGAAATATTGGTGCTGAAGTAGGGAAAATCGAAATTCTCAGGTAGAACCAAGCCAAAAAGCATAGCACTACCACGGGCGATGTCTACGTAACCATTGAAATCTAGATATAACTGCAAACCGTAAGCAAATGTAGCTAACCAGAGATCGGTACTACCCGCCCGTTGTAAATTACCAAAACATAAATCGACAAAAATACCAAGGTGGTCTGCAAAAATGCCTTTTTTGACTGCGCCTCTAGCAATCAACCACAGCGCCTGGGCGACTCTATCGCTATTGGGTAATTCTAGTGTATTGAATTGATTTGCTAAGTTGTGATAGCGCGTAATTGGCCCTGAAATCAGTTTTACGAAGAATAATTTGTAGGTAGCAAATTTGAGAAACTGCTCAGTAGCAGGGGCACCGCGATAAACATCTATTAAATAGGCAATGCATTCAAAGGTAAAAAATGAAATTCCCAAAGGTGCAATTAATTTAAAAGAGCTATCGGGTGAGTTTGTTTGCACATTAAAAACAAACTTGAATAAAGGAGTAAAATACTTATAACCTAATAACAGTAAAACATTTAGAACTATCCCTAGCCACAAAACTTTTAAACGACGGCGATTCCAGTCACCTTGGGCAAATTGCCACTCTTCATTAGAAATTTGCCAGTCAAGAGAATGTTTTCCTGGTGAGGTATTTTTACCAATCTCTAGCCCCACACGGAAATTAATATATGTCAATGCTAATAGTAATGGCACGTACTGGATCTGCAAAGATGCGTAGAAAACCAAGCTAGCAATTAGCAGCGTCCATAATCGCAATTTTTGTTGTGCTAAAGACCAATAAATTCCTAACACACTCAACAAAAACAGCCCATAAAAAATTGATATAAAGTTCATTTTTTAGTTATTTGTCATTTGTCATTTGTCATTGGGCATGGGGCATGGGGCATGGGGCATTGGGCATTGAGCAATAATTAGTAGTTATTCTTCCCCTGCTTCCTCTGCTCCCTCTGCTCCCTCATCCCCACTCCCCATTCCCCTACTTCACTGGCCAGGGAATCATCGGATCATTAGCCAGCTTTTTGGAAACTTCGTATGCTCCAAAGCGGTTGAGGTGGCTGGGATCAGAGAAGTAATCATTTGTTTTTGGCCACTGTTGGCTCAAATCTCGATAAATAAAGTTGGGACTAGTAGCTAGACGCAACATATATTCTTGAAATTCTTGCTCATGTTGTTTACGCACTGGATCTAAATAATCTGCCGTGAGAGGCATGTTGACAAACACTAAGGAAATTTTCTGAGACTGGGCAAACTGAAGCACTTCTTGAAAGGCAGCATCTTGCTGTCCTTCTATTTGGAAAGATTTATAGTCGTTGTCGTAATTTCCGGTAACTCTAGAATGTTTTTGATAGTATCTTGCAGGATTGAAGCGAATCGACAAAGGTAGAAAGCCATCAAAATCAACTGCTTGCTGGGAAGTCATTTCATCTGAAGTACCGTCTATTAGCTGTTTTTGTGATCCAACCGTCTGATTCCGACCACTTATAAGCAGTTGTTTTTGCAGTAAACTTTTAATTTGGTCACGGTTTGGATAGCTAGCAGAAAGAGATGCTAGAGCCTGATTTAATGACTGATTCACAGCTTCATAGGCACCAATCTCCGGTTTTTCTTCTTTTATCTTTTCTTCTCCCGAATTTACCGGATTTTCGGGTAAATCGCTGCTATTGGTAGTTGTTGGGGCTTTTTGGAATGCTTGTTTATAACCAGCCGATGCAGCGATGGATTTAAAGGTCATATCCTCACGTCCACCGTTGAAGGCACGGGCCCCATCTGCCCAGATAATTACTTTAGGCAGTTCTGATGCTTCCAGTACGTGGCGAATCACAAAATCTACAACTTGTGCAGTAGCACCGTTGATTCCAAAGTTAAATACATCAAGATTTGGATAGCCCTGAGTCGCTAAAGCTTTAGAAAGTGCTGCGGGATCTACTCCCCTGAGAGCGCGGGAGGAGCCAATAATCAACACATCTGGTGGAGTACCAGTTCTAGCCAAACGCTGTTTATACAGTGCTAGTTGCTCGTCTAACTGCCTGACATTGAAACTTGGCATCTGCGATCGCGCTGCTAAAAGAATAGCAGTAGCGGTTGCTTTTTCCTTCAGTGGTGCGGCTGCCAAATTATTTGTCGGGGTATCATCACTTTGGGTAAACTCCGAAGCATTAAATACAGAACTCTGATTTGGAGAAGATTTAGTTTTGGAAGTGCTGGTAAAAAATGTCGTTTTCTCACTCTGAGTTTTCCCAGATATTAAAGATGCCTTTTCACTAGAAGATGATGAAGGTAAGACACTGGCTACTTTTGGCGTCGGCGTAGTACTTGCAATAATTCGACCCAACACCCAATCAGTTTGAAGTGTAAGCAATAATCCCAGCGTTCCCCACACTAAAGCAACCTTAAGTCCTTGAACATCAGGGCTTTGTTCTGCTGACTGATCGCTTTCGATAAATAACTGGCTTTGTAACAGGAATTTTTTCGCGGTTGCACTCGTCGTTGTCATCCAATCTCGCGCAACTTCTGTCACAAAACTTTGAACTTCTTCTGTGGTTAAGTCGGGGCGCAAAATTGGCTCACTAGTCTCAGAGGTTACTAAATCGTTAACGTATTTAGAAGTAGCAGCAAATTCTGGGGTTGCTTCTGGGACTAAACGTTGGCGATGCTCAATATCAACGCCATAGTTCCAAAAAGGCTCTTTATTCCCAGCCCGGCGACCGTAGACACGTACCCCCATAATACCGGGAATTTTTAACTGGCGGATAAACTGCGTAACTTTAGTTGCTACT
>NZ_DASQZC010000414.1:0-2654 GCF_035638895.1 Nostoc sp.
TCCCTGTTCAAGCCACTACGCTTTCCGGCATTAACCCACCCACAGTTGGGACAAAGCTAAGTTTCACATCAATCAGTGAATTCTTGGCAGCCGCAAAGGAATGCGAGGGATTATGCCCAGAAAACCAATTGAAATCTGGCACCGGATGCCAGCAAAAGTCCAGCAGGAAATTATCGAAACCTTCACATCCATCTTCCAAGAGGTGATCCATGAGCATATCAGAACTGGTCAAACCAGGGCACATAAGCAAAATGGCGATCATATATATTCGGCAGTCGAGTCCTCATCAGGTTTTGACGAACCAGGAAAGCTTGAAGATGCAATACGCCCTCAAACAAAAAGCGGTGGACTTGGGATGGCCGGAAGCAAACATTGAAATTATTGATCGTGATCTTGGAATCACTGCATCGTCAACAGAAGGGCGCGAAGGCTTTAAAGATCTCGTAACCAAGGTAACATTGGGACAGGTTGGGATTGTTTTGTCCTATGAAGTTACCCGACTCGCACGCAACTGTTCCGATTGGTACCCTTTGCTTGATATCTGCGGGATGCGTGGATGCCTGATCGGGGATCGTGATGGCGTCTACGATCCGTCAACAGCAAACGGCCGCCTTCTCCTTGGATTGAAGGGCCAAATCTCCGAGCTGGAACTACATACTCTGAAGGGCAGGTTAACAGCAGGAATCATCAGTAAGGCCCAACGAGGAGAATTGGGACTTGTATTGCCAGTCGGCCTTGTACGCGATAAACATGGACTTGTCAGCAAGGAGGCGAATGTTGAGGTGCAAAGACGGATAGAACTGATCTTCGAAACATTTTTGAAAGTAAGATCTGCAAACAAGACCATGCGTAACTTTAATGACAACGCTCTTACAATTCCACGACGCAATCATTTCGGAGATATCGTTTGGAAAAAGCCGTCGGTCGCAGCGATCATCAGCACACTAAAAAATCCAGCCTACGCCGGCATGTTCGTTTACGGACGATCACGCGCCGTTCCTTCCGGTCAATCCATTCGGAATAATTCACAAAAACAACTTCCTATTGAGCAATGGCGAATAAAAGTTGAAAATAAGTACCCGCAGTATATTGACCGTGAGACTTTTGATAAGATTCAAGCCATGCTAAAAGATAACCATGCCGAATATGATCGAAATAAGACACGGGGAGTTCCGCGCACGGGCAAAGCTCTGCTACATGGGATCGTTTATTGCGGTGAATGTGGTCATAAGTTGGTTGTTCAATATAAAGCCGGGACTCGATACCTCTGCAACTACCTAAGGCAGCAGTATGGCACTCGTGTCTGCCAGCATATCCCCGCCGACCCTATCGATGATTACGTTGTTGTGGCTTTTTTTGAAGCGCTATCACCAGTGGAGATTGATATGTATCAGGCGGCAATGGACGCCAAGCAAAGGGACGAAGGAAAGCTCGAAAGAGCAAAGCAGCAACAGCTCGAAAGGCTTCGTTATCAGGCTCGATTTGCCGAGCGGCAATTCAATCAAGCTGACCCTGACAATCGACTTGTAGCCGCTGAACTGGAAAGACGCTGGGAAAGTGCGCTCCTTGAGCTTAAACAGGCAGAGGATAAAGCCGAACAGGAAGTCAATCTCCTCTCTGTCCCGCAAATAATCACACAGAAAATGAAAAAATCTTTTGATAATACTGGGCAGAAGATGCCCGAAATCTGGAAGCAGAACCTCCTTTCTCAACAACAACGGAAGGCTTTACTTCGGTGCTTGATTGATAAAGTAGTAATCCATCGAATCGGTCGTGATAGGGTTCGCACGCGGATTGTTTGGAAAGGTGGTGATACCACGACGGCCGACATTCCTATTACCGTGGGGTCATTGGCCGAGCTATCTAATGCCGCAGAGATGGAAAATGCGATTATCAAGATGGCCACCGCTGGCAAGAGTGACCTTGAAATAGCAGATACACTTACAAAGCAAGGGTTCCGCTCTCCACTGCGGAAAACTGTGCTTGAAAGCACTGTCAAGATCATACGACTGAATCATCGAATTATGGTGAAGAGAAGCCAATCGCACCCACGAACGATAGCCGGATATCTTACTGTGCCTCAGATTGCGTCAAGCATTGGCGTTACAAAATACTGGGTCTATGACCGCATTCATAATGGAAAGATATCTGTGAAGAAAGATAAGGCTACAGGTCTCTATTTGTTTCCAAACAAAGCATCCACAATCAAGCAGTTCATGGCGCTCAAAAATGGCAACTTCAACAAACTTCGTTATTGAGAGGAGTATCAAGATGCGTGATCGAACAACCCACGAATATCAAATTCCACTACCCAATCATATTTCCAACATCTTCTTCTGGTAATTTCTATGGCGTCGAGGGCCGATCTCCCAGGGCGATATCCATAGGAATTGTCGTCAAAGATGGCTTCCAGTTTTGGTTCGAGAACGAGCTTTACCACAGTTTGCGCGATTCGATCAGAAACCGTTGGGACACCCAGGATTCTGGTGCCTCCGGACTTCTTCGGAATCGGAACTGCTTTCACTGGAGGCGGAAAGTAGGTGCCAGAGGACATTCGATTCCAAATACGATAAAGATTTCTTTTAAGATCGGACTCAAAGTCTTCCATTGACTGATTGTCAACTCCGGCTGCACCTCCATTGCTCTTAACTTGT
>NZ_DASQZC010000415.1:0-3020 GCF_035638895.1 Nostoc sp.
CTCTATCAGACGAATGCCCAACGCCCAATGACTAATCTTTTGTATTTGCGATCGCAAACTGACTTAACCTAAGTATATGCCTTTGACAGAGGTAAATTCAAACGCTCTGTTATATACTCAACTAAAGAGCAAGTATAAGAAACAACTGAACTCACTCTCAACTACATTTGCATTGCCTTGTAAATTCGTTGGTCGCTGATTGTTACAAACCATGCAGGTTAAAAGTTTGATTACAAATCCTCTTAAATAAACTATCAAAAGTTTTCTGTCTCCGCTTATAAAAATGCCTTTGCCTCATTTCCACTCTTGGAAATGAGGCAAATTTCTATGCAGCGCACACCGCACGGTTAATATCGTCATAGCGGATGTGGGTAAACCGAAGACTCTTACATAAGGCAATCTCTTAAAGCTTTTTCTACTTCATCTAGTCAAACTCTTTACCGAGACGATTTTCTCGGCTTCATTTACCCTAATCTGCGCCAACCCAAATTGTTCAATTACGGCTGCATTCGTCGTTAAATGTCTACTCACCTCAGCCACCCGGTAATGACTTTCCTGTGAAGCTAAAGCTGCTGGCAATAATAACTGATCTGCTAAATGTTCATCTACTGCTGCGCCGGTTTTATGAAACTCAAGGAGTTGCTGACAAGCAATTTCTGCAACTGTCTCCGCCGATAACCGTAATCGCCCAAATCCACCAAAGCCAGTCAAGCTGTTCTCATACTCAGCAGTTAAAAAAATACCTGCCCCAGGTGCTATACCTTTTTCTCGCAAAGCGTGTACAGCAACTTTCAAATGGGCTTCGCGTAACAAATTCTCGGCACGATTCGCCATCCGTTGGGGAATATGCGAAGGCAATTCTGTCACCACAGCTAGCCCTCGCACCTGTTGTAATTCTCCCCGTTCCAACAAGTTAATCCCGTTGAGTTTACCACCGCCATCTACCTGCAACTGTACCTCTCCGCCACCTTTGGGAAACCATCCCCAAGCGCCTAACTTGACTTGGGCTTCTACACCCATGCGTTGCAATATTGGCAGATAAACTTGCTCAATGTACGTCACTGTCGGGCTAAAGTTTACATGAGTTCCACCCTTTAGTGTGACTTGGGAATTGCCAGATGCTAGTGCCAAAGGTAAGAGAATTGTCTGTAAAACTAGAGCGATCGCACCCGCAGAACCACCAACTTGTGCTTTACTAACATCAAAGGTATAAGTTCCAGCTTGCACAGCACTACCTGGGATGAATTCCAGCAGCATTGAACCCAAAGCATCACCCTGTAGTTGGGCATTGCAAATTCTCGCCGCAGCCCGAACTGCTGTTAAGTGTTGTGCTGCTAATCCTGGCTTTTTGCGTCCAGCGCGAATGCCTGAAATTCGTATGGGTTCGCCAGTAATGGCCGCTAGACTTAAGGAAGTGCGAAGAACTTGTCCGCCTCCCTCTCCGTAGGAACCGTCAATTTCAATCATGAGCGATTTTGGAATGGTGGATTTTGGGTTATCCCCACGGCTCTTAAAATCAAACCACAAATTATAAACGTCTAACAGCTAGTTTTTTGAAGACAAGTTACACAAATATACAGAAAAAATTCTGATATGTGTTTTTTAGGGCATCCAATGTCGTCATAGCTTATATCCTTTTTTTTACGCAGAGGGACGCAGAGAAACGCAGAGAATTAACTGCTCTGCCAACCTCTGCGCTTCCCTCAGCGCCCCTTTGCGTTTTAAAATCTTAATTCTCATGTTTCACAGCACTTTCACTCTAGGTAATTTAATCTGGAGAATCACTCATGAAGTGAATTTTTACTAGTTCTCTGAATAACAACCGCGCTCCTTTGGCTGCAATGCGATTTCTGACAAGTTTTACCGGACGACCCGCCGCTTTTTCAGTATCTAACTGTTCACCCAATGTTTTGCCAATATCATTTTTGAGGCGCGATCGCTTTGGCTCAATCCTCGTAAAAACCCACTGCCAGAGAGATTTACGACATAAATCTGAACCGCCTACTACTTTGGCTTTACGGCTATCGCCGGAAGCTTCCATTGAGGGAGCAGCGCCCAAAGCTTTCTGAAATCTTCTCAATGAAAGGTGGCGTTTGGTAGACTTTTTAGAATTTCGCCCCTGGCGTATCCTCACCTCTGGTTTACCATCTAGTAGGAATCCCTCGATGGGGTAAATCTGGGAAATAATCACCGACGAGAGGCGATCAATGCCAGTAAACTCGCATCTCTTCCATGCTCTGGTAGGGGTGCCATCAGTAAAATTTCTCCTCTTCGATATTTAATGCGAGGTGAGGAGCGATCGCCTAATTGCTGACTTAATATTTGATAGTCTTTCCAGCCTCCCAAAAGCTTCAACACCGGGCCAGGTGGTAACTCGATTCTTTCTGGTGTAATTACGGTATCCATAATTAGCTCGCATTATTTATATCGAAGATAGGCGATCGCAGGATTTATGAACTCAATAAACAGATTATCAAAACAGAATTTAGGAGTCAGGAGCCAGAATTCAGTTGGGTATTTTGAACGAAAAAGCAGATAGCGTAGCGTCGCGTCTTGATTCTGATTCCTGAATTCTTCAATATATCAAAGGCTTTTGCTGACAAATACAAAGCCACGGCTCTTATTTACTGAGGCATCATTTGTGAGCATTGCTTTCCATAAATCTGCTGTTTTTACCCAAACTGGTGGATATTTGTAACGAGAGACATCAAGAATTAAAAACCTATCTGTTTGCTCATTATATGCTGCTAAAGGAGAAATGTGCCCACCTTTCTCTTGACCTATTTCTTTGCGTAAATAGTTTACTAAAACAAAGTTTTGCGGTTGTTTTAAGTTTTCTGCCGCTTGTTTGCGGAACTGCTCTAAACTAGTGTCGGCAGCGTGGTAAACATTAACTTTAACGCCATAGCTGGCTAGTAATTGCCCTAACTGGTCTAAAGTCATACCTTGGCGAGATACAACTTCAGGAGTTAGCACTTTTTTTGTATTATCATTACTAAAAAAGTTTTCTTGAGTAAATA
>NZ_DASQZC010000416.1:0-39367 GCF_035638895.1 Nostoc sp.
TTTTCTAGTGTTGCTGATTTAGAAGCTTGGTTAAACCAACAATCAATCTAATTCATTATTACTACACCTGGCGACTAGAAGTCGCGGCTATACAGACTTGTGTTGAGCATCTCGATTTCGCTCGATGGAGCCGGAGTCGAAATACAAAACCCACCTTTGTGGGTTAAAAATTCTTGATTTACTCTTAGTCCACGGAGTTGGACTTTGTTTGTGTAGTAGCAAATTCTATTCGCCTAATACTTTTCAAACTATACCTTCAGTATAAAAAAAGTTGCTAATAACCAATTACTAGTAAGGCTTTCATCATAAAAGTAAGCTAAACTCTTATAGCCAAGTATTGCCTAAAAATTTCATAATTAAAGATAGAACATCCCAATGGAGAATATAAAAATGCTAGAACAATATCGTAAACACGTTGCCGAAAGAGCAGCACTCGGTATTCCCCCTTTACCATTGGATGCGAAGCAAACCTCAGAATTATGTGAATTACTGAAAAATCCGCCAAAGGGTCAAGAGGAGATATTATTACATTTATTGCGCGATCGCGTTTCTCCTGGTGTTGATCCAGCAGCTTATGTCAAAGCTGGATTTCTCACCGCGATTGCTAAAAAGGAAATCACTAGTCCCTTGGTTTCGCGCATAGAAGCGGTGCAATTGCTGGGCACAATGATAGGTGGTTACAATGTGCAAGCTTTAATCGATTTGCTGCAATGGCCCACCGTATCCGTCTCAGACTCATCTGAAACACCTTTAGTAATGGGTGGACAAGGAAAGGAACCCATTTCCGCTTATGCCGCCAACGCCTTAAGCAAAATCCTCTTAGTGTATGACGCTTACCACGATGTTTTAGAGTTGTCTAAAACCAATCCTTTCGCCAAACGGGTGATTGACTCTTGGGCGGAAGCTGAATGGTTTACCCTTCGCCCCACAGTACCAGAAGCGATTACTGTCACCGTTTTTAAAGTTCCAGGCGAAACCAATACCGACGACTTATCACCCGCCCAAAGCGCCACAACTCGCCCAGATATTCCTTTACACGCCTTAGTGATGTTAGAGTCACGGCAACCGGGAAGCTTACAAACCATTGCCGAACTGAAGAAAAAAGGGCATCCTGTAGCTTACGTGGGAGATGTAGTTGGTACAGGTTCCTCGCGTAAATCTGCCATCAACTCGGTGTTGTGGCACATGGGAAATGATATACCTTTTGTGCCAAACAAACGCGCTGGGGGTTATGTTTTAGGTGGTGCGATCGCGCCTATTTTCTTTAACACAGCTGAAGATGCCGGTGCTTTGCCTATTCAGTGCGATGTCACCAAACTCGAAACTGGCATGGTAATTACCATCCATCCCTACAAAGGCGAAATCACTAACGTTGCAGGCGAAGTCATTTCCACCTTTGCCCTCAAACCTGACACCATCCTCGATGAAGTCCGCGCAGGTGGACGCATCCCCCTACTTATCGGACGTACCCTCACCGACAAAACTCGTCTTGCACTCGGTTTAGAACACAGCACAGTCTTCACCCGTCCTCAGCAAGCCTTTGATACAGGCAAAGGCTACAGCCTAGCACAGAAAATGGTAGGTAAAGCTTGCGGATTACCTGGTGTGCGTCCCGGCACATCTTGCGAACCTATCATCACCACCGTTGGTTCTCAAGATACCACAGGCCCCATGACCCGCGACGAATTGAAAGAACTCGCTTGTCTTGGTTTCAGTGCAGACTTAGTGATACAAAGTTTCTGCCACACAGCAGCTTATCCCAAACCAGTAGACATCCAAACCCATCACGAACTCCCCGATTTCTTTGCTTCTCGTGGCGGCGTCGCCCTCCGTCCCGGTGATGGTATCATCCACTCTTGGTTAAACCGGATGCTGCTACCCGACACCGTGGGAACTGGCGGCGACTCTCACACCCGCTTCCCCTTGGGTATTTCCTTCCCTGCCGGTTCTGGATTAGTGGCTTTTGCAGCCGCCTTAGGTGTGATGCCTTTAGATATGCCAGAGTCAGTTTTGGTAAGATTTAAAGGTGAATTACAACCAGGTATCACCCTGCGCGATGTCGTGAATGCCATACCCTACGTAGCAATTCAAAAAGGTTTGCTGACAGCAGAGAAACAGAACAAGAAAAATGTTTTCTCTGGGCGAATTCTGGAAATAGAAGGTTTGCCAGATTTAAAAGTTGAACAAGCCTTTGAACTCACCGATGCTAGCGCCGAGCGTTCTTGTGCCGGATGTACAATTAAGCTGAGTGTAGAGACAATTTCTGAATATCTGCGTTCCAACGTCGCGCTGCTGAAAAATATGATAGCACGGGGCTATCACGATCCGCGTACCATGTTGCGCCGTGTGGCAAAGATGGAAGAATGGTTAGCAAATCCCGTGTTATTAGAAGGCGATGCCGATGCTGAGTATGCCGAAATAATTGAAATTGATTTAAACGAAATCAAAGAGCCAATTGTTGCTGCTCCCAATGACCCCGATAATGTTAAGTTATTATCGGAAGTTGCTAATGATCCAGTGCAAGAAGTATTCGTCGGTTCTTGTATGACAAATATTGGTCATTACCGGGCAACAGCGAAAGTTTTGGAAGGTGCAGGTGAAGTGAAAACTCGCCTGTGGATTGCACCACCAACGCGCATGGATGAACACCAATTAAAAGAAGAAGGTGTATATAGCGTTTTTGGGGCTGCGGGTGCGCGTACAGAAATGCCAGGATGCAGTTTGTGTATGGGTAATCAGGCGCGAGTTGCTGATGGCACAACAGTGTTTTCTACCTCTACCCGCAACTTCAATAATCGCATGGGTAAAGATGCGCGAGTGTATCTTGGTTCAGCAGAATTAGCCGCAGTCTGTGCGCTGCTGGGACGGCTTCCCACAGTGCAGGAATACTTAGATATTGTGGCGAGTAGAATTCATCCTTTTGCCGATGATTTGTATCGGTATTTGAACTTTGATCAAATTACTGGTTTTGAGGATGAAGGGCGCGTGATTGCGTTGGAAGATATGCCGAGGCTTGAGGATATATTGGGTATGCCAGCTAGTAGTTTGCGTTAGTAAGTAAAGTAGGGTGGGCAATGCCCACCTAATTTTTATTATCTGGGTAAAAGTGCCAGCAAAAGATATCTACCATAATGCCGTTAAAAATGCCTTAATTAAAGATGGCTGGACAATTACGGCTCATTCCTATCCAATTAAATATGCTGAAGTTAAACTGTTTGCAGATATGACTGGTGAAAAAACTCTGGCTGTAAGTAGACAAAAACAGCAGTTAGTATAATTTAAGCTAAAGTGAGTCTTGACTTTAGGAAATGATATGATTCATGGTGAAAATATACCCAAGCTTGATAAAGTTAGGGTTTAGTATAATTATTAGGTAGAGTGTTTTTTTTTGAGACTCACCTTTAACTTATCTCACTAGTAAAACTTGGTCGGATTAGTTAAAATAATACAAAAATATCCGATATTAAACTTTAACGAAAACAAATTGTAAAGTTATGGTAACTCAATTAGAAATTACAGATGAACGCAAAGAAAAGGCTGAAGAAGAAATTCGTGAAAAAAGAAAGCGTGTTGACTACAACACCTTAGAATACCCTATAGAAGTAATTGTTCAAAAGTATTTAGATGGCAGAGATGAAGATGAAAATGAATTCTTTATTCCAGATTATCAACGAGAAATGGCTTGGGATGAAGATAGGCAATCAAAATTTATTGAATCTGTAGTATTAGGTTTACCAATACCTTATATTTTTGTTGCTGACATATCAGAATCAGAAGATTTAGCGCGGTTAGAAATTATAGATGGTACACAACGTATTCGTACTTTAACAAGGTTTATTAAAAATCAACTTAAATTAAATAATCTGAAAAAATTAGAAACTCTTAATGGGTTTACTTTTGAAGATTTGCCGGCACAACGCCAAAGGCGTTTTAACAGAACTACTATTAGAATGATTCAATTAACAGAAGAAGCAGATGAAGAAGTCAGAAGGGATCTTTTTGAAAGAATTAATAGTGGTAGTGTTGAATTAAATGAAATGGAGAAACGCAGGGGAAGTAAACCAGGAAAGTTTCTCGATCTAATTGAAGAACTATCAAGAAATAAAAGATTTAGAGATTTATGCTCTTTTACTGAACCTGAAATTGATAAAAGAGATCCACAAGAATTTGTCTTACGTTTTTTTGCATTTTTAAATAATTATAAAAATTACTCTGGTAGAAAAGTTCATGAGTTCTTGGATGACTATTTAGAACAAGAAAATAAATCTAATTCTGTAAATATTGAGACAATGAAAAATGAGTTTTTTTTAATGTTAGAATTTGTGGGAAAGTATTTTCCTAATGCTTTACATATTTATCGGAAAATAAAAAATCGCTATGAACCAACAACTCGAATCAAGTTTGAATCAATCTCTGTAGGTATTGCTTTAGCATTAAGAGAAAACCCGAATCTAGTCCCAAAATCAAATGCTTTTCTAGATTCTAAAACATTTAAAGATTGTACTCAATCTGACGCAAGTAGTTCTCAAAATAAGGTTACTAAGCGTATTCATTATGTTCGCGATCAGCTTCTAGAGAATTAATGAAAAGTACATTGTTTCAAGATTTTGATGAACGCGCTCAAGAAGTTAGTAGATATTTTTTATTTTTGAAGAATTTAGAGCAAGGTTCAATTAAATTAAGCATGGGCAATGCTAAAAATACAAAAACTAAATCAATAAACAATGGTTTAGAAAAAACTCTTAAAGCAACAGGATTTTTGTTGCTCTATAATCTAGTTGAATCCACGATGCGCAATGCAATTACAACAATTTTTGATGAATTTCAAAATAAAAATACTTCTTTTGATGATGCCACAGATAAAATTAAAAAAATTATTATTAATAACTTCAAAGATAACAACTCTACTGATACTCTTTTACAGAGTATAAACAATATTTCATATGATATAATATCTAGCAGTTTTGATAAAGAGAAATTATTTTCAGGTAATATTGATGCAAGAAAAATACGAAAAACATCTGAGGCGTATGGTTTTTCATGTAAAACAAATGCTAAGAAAACTAAAGACGGTAGCGATTTACTAACAGTTAAGACTAATAGGAATGATTTGGCACATGGTTTTAAATCATTTGAGGAGGTTGGTAGGAATGCTACTGCGGACGAATTGTTGGAAATTCAAAAAAGAGTTATTTCTTATTTAAAGGCAATATTAGAGAATATAGAGAGTTATCTATCTAACAAAGAATATTTAAAATAGATTGCTTCAGCGATTCCCTCACTAATAAATCTTTATGGACTTTAACACAACAGTTTTGCGAAAGAGTGCGGGTTATTGGGTTGCTTTATGCTTAGAAAATGGACTGGTAGGACAAGGGATAAATCAAGAAGCAGCAATCAAGCAATTTAATGAAGCGATCGCCTCTTTTTTGGGAGTCTATAAAATCGAACCTAATATTTATCATCCTTCACTCACTATAGACTAGTTGTCACAGACTTTTTCTTCCAAGTCACTTCACGCGGCAGTCCAACGCAAACAGAAATTAATTTCATAGAAGCACTGATAGAAGACGACAATCCAAAGTGAATTAATGTAGCAATTTTAGGAACTATTCAATTTGCTGTCTAAGCGATGGTGTTAGAATCATTAGTCCCCTGACAATCTCTTCAGGAGTGGCTGTGCCATCTATCGTCTTTTGAGCGATCGCTATCACTTCCAAAGCCAGGTTCGTGGGAATTCCACTTGCTTCTAACCGCTTCAATTCCAAAATGTCAATGCCTGCTGCTAATCCATCCAAATACTCTTCTACACTCACTCCTAAATCTTCAATTTCCGACATGGGTATAATTAGTTTTTTGTTTGATTTTTATATTCAAGCATCTATTACGTAGTTTCACCACGACTTTGCCTCCCCCTGCCCTAAAAGCGTACCCTTTGGGGATCTTGCTACGCGTAGCGTCCCGCAGGGATGGGATATTTTTTTATTTGTCAGTCCCTTAAATATGTTCTTGTTGGGGGCGTAACCTGTTAATCGTAGCGGTCAAAACTAGGATAATTGCCAAAACTAACACACCATTTCTGAGCATTGAGTTATCAAAGTGTTTAAGTGCGATCGCTACCAATGCCCAAAGTATTACTCCTGTATAAGCGATGTCTCGACGCTGGATGACTATAACTGCTGCAACTGCTGTTGCTATAGATACCATGACGAGAGTCCAGATTACAGCAGAAATCCCCCAACCGTTCCACCCATGAAAAGACAAGGCAGACGCTACGTTGACAATGGTCGCTACGCTAATCCAGCCTAGATAAATGCTGATCGGAAAGTGAATACACCATTTTTTCAGCCGAGGTACACGCGATTTGCCAATTTCTAACCGCAAATAAACACCGATCAAGGGCAACAGAATCAAGAGCATTGCAATTACAGAAAGAGCAAAAAGCCGAGACAAAAACAGATACACCCAGATACTTTGAGCAACACAGGCAATAACCAATAGATAAGCTGTTTTACGTAAATCAGCCTCATCTCGTTGGTCAGGTAGAGCTTGGTATACCCCAAAAGCAAATAACCCAAGGTAAATCAGCCCCCAGATAGCAAAGGCGTAATTAGCAGGGATAATCAGGACATTTTTAAACAAAGTATTGGAAATTTCCCCTATACTGAGTCCATTGAGCGGAAAAATGTTCGATACTACGTTGATAATAAAAGCACCAAAGATTGCAGCTAAAGTAACAAGCTGCCGCCAAAAATCCCGGTAATTGCCTCTTGTGGACTGTTGCATAGGATGTTAACTCATATCTTTGTGTGCTTTTAGCTTACATCTGAAAAAGAGCAACGCATATAAACCACAGGCATATCGAGCAACTTCTAAGAAAATTAGATAGTGAAGCGCAAGGCAAGCTACGCATATTACAGCCAGCAGATGCTAAATTCGACTTGTGGCAAGACTTTGAACTCTTTAAGCATTTAGTTGTTAAAAATTATTCATCATGAGCTTCAAAACAGTAGTCTTCTATGGTTCCTACAGGAGCGATCGCCAGGGCATTAAAGCTGCCAGATTCATGATTGATCAGCTTAATCAAAGAAACCATGAGGTGATTTTTGCAGATGCAAAGGAGTATGACTTTGGCATCTTAGACCGGATGTATAAGGAGTATGGCAAAGGTCAGGCTCCTGCAAAGATGGAAGAACTAGCAGAGCATATCCGAACAGCAGACGGTTTTGTAGTTGTTGCGGGAGAGTATAACCATTCCATTCAGCCAGGATTGAGCAACCTGATGGCTCACTATCTAGAAGAATACTTTTTCCGTCCGGCTGGTATTGTTTCCTACTCAGTTAGTAGCTTTGGAGGAGTGCGGGCAGCTATACAGTTACGCGCTTTTCTGTCAGAGATGGGAATGCCTACTATTTCAAGTATTTTTGCCATTTCTAAAATTGGGGAGTCTCTTTCTGAAGCAGGTGCTTCACAAGAAGCGGCTTTGACGAAGAGAGTTGGTCAATTTTTGGATGAATTAGAGTGGTACGAAGAAGCTTTGCTTCGACAAAGAAAAGAAAAAGGAAACCCGTTCTAATCAAGTCAAAATAAGTTATGTATACAACGTATTCTATGATCATTGAAAAATCTCTTTGTTAGCAAAATGTACAAGCGTAGTTACGCCATTCTAGGAACTGGTGCATTAGGTGGTTTTTATGGTGCAAAACTGCAAAAAGCTGGTTTAGATGTCCACTTTTTGCTCAAGAGTGATTATGAATATGTGAGTAAATCTGGTTTGGTTATTGAGTCAAAAGATGGTGATTTCGCCCTGACTCAAGTCAATGCTTACAATGATATAGAAAAAATGCCACAATGCGATGTGGTGGTGGTAGCACTAAAGACGACACAAAACCATTTATTGCCGCAGATGTTACCGCCACTCGTCAGGGATGATGGGGTAGTGTTGGTATTGCAAAATGGACTGGCGCTGGAAGAAGAAGTTGCCAAAATAGTTAGCAATGTCAGCATTATTGGTGGGTTGTGTTTTCTTTGTTCTAATAAAGTCGGAGCAGGACATATCCGCCACCTCGACTATGGAAAAATTATCGTAGGGGGATATGCTTCTGGCTATGATCCTACTGGGATTACAGATAAGATGCGGCAAATTGCCGATGACTTTACTAGTGCTAGTATCTCAATAGAATTAGTTGAAGACTTATTACTAGGGCGATGGAAAAAATTGGTGTGGAATATTCCTTATAATGGACTGTCTGTAATTCTCAACGCTAGAACAGATGAGTTAATGTCCTATGTCCACACCCGCAAATTAATTGAACAGTTGATGTATGAAGTTACAGCAGGGTCGAAAAGTTGCGGACGCATCATTCCTGATAGCTTTATTCAAACAATGCTGGATTACACCTTGAACATGAAGCCTTATCGTACCAGTATGAAAATTGACTACGACGAAAGGCGACCTATGGAAGTAGAAGCAATTTTCGGGAATCCATTACGGAAAGCGCAAGCAGCAAGTGTAGATTTACCGCAGATTAGCTGTATATATCAGCAGCTAAAGTTTTTGGATGAGAAAATAAGAGTGGGAGATCGGGAAAACGCTTAATTTTTTCTACCACTCTGCACTTTGTCTAACGCCAAGAATCAAGTTGACATCTCGGAATATAGATACCCGCGTGGTAGGGCTATCAACCCCACGAATTAGTTACTTGAGGTTGAGCAGGGCAATCATGATCCCGTTTGATTGCAAAATCCGCGAACAAGCAGACGAGGTATTTATGCAACGCCCCATTAGGAATTACGAATTAATCCGCAGTAAACTTCACCAAAGCTATGATCGGCATGAATCTCAATCACTAGATCAACCACTGTCGCATCTTTTACCAACGGCTTGATGAATAATTCCGGGTGAAGCGATCGCCAAAAATAATTGACAAATCGCTCTATCTCTGCATTGCTCATTCCCGATTTACCCGTAGCAATCATCTGCTGTTCCGCCTGTTTGCGCCACTCCAAAGAACAGCGATAATCAGTTGGATATAGCACAATTAAGCTGTCTAATCGCTCCCACAGTGGTAAATAATCGTGGAGGCGACAATTCATATCACGGGCAAATGCTTTATCTTCATCTGTGACAATTGGCGGCGGTGCAGTATCAAATATATCTGCGTTAATTGGTTGTACACCCACAAACCAACCTTCAAATAGTACAATATCTACACCTGTGACAATTTCTGAAGTAGTGCGATCGCCAGCACCTCCACAAGCAGATTTATCAAAGCGGGGAACCATCACAGGATTTTGCAACTGGCGGATTTGGTCTAGTACATTTAAACCTAAATCTACATCGTGGGTTCCTGGTGGGCCGCGCCAAATCAAGCGGGGATCTTGCTGTGTTAAAAGTAAGCGATCGCTGTAAGTTTTATATAGGTCATCCAAAGATAAACTCACAGTCCGGTATCCCAATTGATCGAGAATCAAGCTGAGAACCTTAGACATTGTGGTTTTACCAGTGCCTTGTCCTCCCAATATTCCTTGAATTAGGGGGCGTTTTAACTGTTGGCGCTGCGATGCTAGTTTGATTCCCAAAGGCAGCCACAAGTCCCACAACACCTGTAACATTTCCTTGGGTTCGATTTGAAGAGTAGTTTGGCAGAGTTGGCTAAAAGCTGGTAAGACAGATTTTAGTAAATGCGATCGCCTTTCGATCACTTCATCGACATTTTCCGGCGTGATCCCAAAAGCTTTTGCCCTTAACCTATCTGCCAACGCTGCTTTTCTTGCTTGCTGCTTCTCCATCTCCCTACGATCCCAGCTTAAAGGCTTCGAGAAACAGGCTGTAGATGAAACCAACTTTCAGGAGATTTAGTGAGTCTACCAAGAGCGATCGCCTTGACAAAAACCTGGGACTATAAAATATCCTACTAGTAACTTCCGTCAACAGTACTAAAAAAGCAGCTACTACGATATCCAACACACCCTCTTGACCAGCTGTAGTGGAAACTGCGTTTCCCAGAAAAAAACCGAACAAAAAACTAATTATCAGCAACGATAGTCGCCGCCAAGGATTTAAAAACCATTGCCCCAAGCGTGTAGCAATAGCATCGAATAAATTATTGAGACGAGTGTTTTGCATCAGATAGACTTTTGGGGAAAAGTCAAGATATCTTGAAATATCTCTAGATTCAAAGAGGATATTGGTTTTAGCCTCAGCTTGTTTGTTAATATTATAGATATCTGCTGGGCTTTCAGCGTTGATTCAAATTTGCACATCCTATCATGTTTAGGCAAGTATAGCCCCTTAAAAGGCTGCTTATTCTAACGCAAGATGAAATATGCATCTTAGATTTATCTAAGGTTTTGGCAAAAAACGCCTTGTTAGGGCCGCTAGTGGTTTCACGAAGTTTTTATTTTTCTTTATACAAATGAATTGGCTGGCTCGGTATCTAATTTTTTTGTTTTTATCCAAGCCTACGGTCAAAACACAAAGCGATGGGTATCTTTACCCCAAGTTTATCAAACATCAGGGAAATTATTTCCTCCAAATATTTTCTCATCAAAATGATATTTATAATACATTGGTATCGCTAATTGTAGGAAAGTTTATATTAGATTACTTTCTATGATTCCCTTTTGGGATAATAGGCTACTATTTGGTCAAGCCTAAACAAAATATTTATTTCTAATAACTATCAATATGAAGTTCTCAGTATATCGTAACCTCGGTATTACAGTTTTTTGCTTGGGACTGCTTGCTGCTCTGGTGGGATGCTTTGGAGTGAGCGTATCCCTTGAGTCTACAAACCCAGATACATCTTCACAACCGCCGACTGAAACTACTCAGTGGGAGACGGCTTTATCTACACCTGTTTCACCTGATAAGGGTATTTCCGCTAATCTATCAACTCCAGCAACTACCTCAAGCAATCAAGTAGAACATAATAATATTTTGGCAGAGCGTGATAAATCAGCTAGCAAAAGTAAGGATCAAGGAACTTTGCGAATGAGCAATCAAACAAATCAGCCTGTACGGTTGGCTCTACTGGCGCGACAGTCGCTCGCAAAAGGCTCTGGGACTAAACAGGCTAACTATGATGTCCCGGCACATTGGGATTTTGCTCCGCAAGAAGGTAGTGAAAAGGGACTGATTTTATCTCTACCTCAAAATAATTTAAAGCTGGAGAAGGGAGATATTTTAGTTGCTTTCGCACAAGATGGTTCCCGTCGTTATTGGGGCCCCTATATTGTCGGCGAAACTCAATTACCTAAATGGAATTCCCAAAATAGAGAATGGCAACTAGTGCTGAGTCCATAGTCGATATTGAGTAGTAGTACTGTGTCAACCGAAAAATGACGGGTAAAGGTGGGGAGTAGGGAATAAGGAGTGGGAAAGAGTTTTTTCTGTTTCTCAAATGTCTTCATATCCGTCAAAATGTATTTGACAGACTAGTAGTGGCCTGTCCCAAAAGTTTTGAGAGGTTAGTGGTGTTCAGATCCCCGACTTCTTGAAGAAGTCGGGGATCTAGCAGCCCCGCAAAATTAATTGGATAGACCAGTAGTGTGTTGGAGAAGTTTCTTTGGCGACTTAGAACAACTGGCGTTACTGAACAGGAAAAAGTGTAATATTATTGAATTCAAAACTCCGAAGAACAAAATATAGATAATCAACGACTATTGAGTAGTGATTGTTGACTATTGACTAATGAGCATGAAATTGAGTGTTAAGCACACTGTTGATCAGTGGTTCAACAAAATAGCAAAGAATCCAGCCCTTGGTGTAACTGTGTCAATTTTGTGGTTGATATTGATTGGCTGGATAGCTTTTGGGTGGAATTTGGGCAATATTGGCTTGATTGATGAGACAGAGCCGTTGTTTGCCGAAGCTTCCCGCCAGATGTTCGTCACAGGTGATTGGATTACCCCATTTTTCAATGGTGACACTCGTTTCGATAAACCTGCTTTAATTTACTGGTGTCAGGCGATCGCTTATGCAATTATAGGGGTGAATGAGTGGGCAGTACGCCTTCCTTCAGCGATCGCAGCATTCGCCTTAGTTTGTTTAGTTTTTTATACCATACAGTGGTATTTCGCTAAACAAGACGAACTAGAGCAAGTTTCACGTCCTACTCGCCGCTACAAAACATCTTTTATAGCAGCAGCGCTCATGGCACTCAATCCCGAAACTATTATTTGGGCGAGAACTGGTGTCTCTGATATGCTGCTCACCGGATGTATGGCATCAGCTTTGTTATGTTTCTTTCTAGGTTATGCAGAGAAGGGAGGGACTGGGGACTGGGGACTGGGGACTGGGAGACTGGGAACTGGAGGCAGTGGACTGAGTAGTGGGGAGGAATTTTCCCAATCCCTAACCCCTAATCACCAATCCCGGAGCGAAGCGACCTCTCCATTCCCTAATAAGTGGTATTTAGCTTTTTATGTGCTGATTGCTGGCGCAATTTTGACTAAAGGCCCGGTGGGAATTGTTTTACCAGGGCTAATTGTTGCCGTATTTTTGCTTTACGTGGGAAAATTTCGAGAGGTGTTGCGAGAAATGCGCCTTCTCGTGGGTGTATTGATAATTTTAGGTTTATCAGTGCCCTGGTATGCTTTAGTAATTTGGCGCAATGGCTGGAATTATATTAATGCCTTTTTTGGTTATCACAACCTAGAACGCTTTACAGAAGTAGTTAATGGTCACTCAGCACCTTGGTATTTTTACTTTTTAGTAGTGTTGCTGGGTTTTGCGCCTTACTCAGTGTATTTACCACTCTCTATAGTAAGATTAAAGTTTTGGCAGCGATCGCACTGGCGATCCCTTGAACGTTTTCAACAGTTTGGTTTATTTGCCTGGTTGTGGTTTGCTAGCATCTTTGGCTTTTTCACCGTTGCTGTTACCAAACTCCCTAGCTACGTGTTGCCTTTAATGCCAGCAGCAGCAATCTTGGTAGCCTTGTTGTGGAGTGACTTTTTCCAGGATACAGAGGCTAGGCAAACAATACCTGTTTCTTCCTCTCCCACTCCTCCCATTTCCCCCTCTTTTCTCCGAGTGAGTGGTTGGGTGAATGTAGTATTTTTATCAGTTCTGTCTATAGCACTGTTTAACATAACCCACATATTAGGTACTGATCCAGCTATAAGCAACTTCCACGAACAAATTCAACGAACTGGTTTACCAGTAATAGCCGGGGTAATGTGGCTAGTTTGTGCCGTTTTAGTTGCAGCTTTATTAATAAATCGCCAATGGAACCAGGTTATTGCTATTAATTTAATCGGGTTTGTGGCGTTTTTAATTTTTGTTTTAACGCCTGCTTCGTTCTTTATTGATCGAGAACGTCAATTACCCTTAAGGGAATTATCTGCGGTCATTCTAGAAGCAAAACAACCAAATGAAGAATTGATCATGCTTGGCTTCAAAAAGCCTAGCGTGGTATTTTACAGCCACATTCATGTAAATTATTTAAGATTTTCCCAAGAGGCTATAGAGCATATCAAAAATCAGGCTGCCAAAGGACTAAAACCTGCCTCAGTACTGCTGTTGGCCGAACAGAAAAAGTTTTTACAAATGGACTTACAGCCAGATCATTACAAGAATCTATCAACCAAGGGTGCTTATAACTTGGTTCGAGTTCCTTTTAAGAAAAAGAAAACTGAAAAAATGGATATATCTTGATTGGGGATTGGGGATTGGGGATTGGGGACTAGGAAAGATAAGTATGTAGATTTATATCCCAACCAATCTTAAAAGAATTTTTCCCCAGTACCCAGTACCCAGTACCCAGTACCCATCAACATTTGCCATTGTAACCGTTGACAGCTAAAGCGTGATTAATCTGGTTTAATAGGTCTTCCATTGATATCGATCGCGGTAATATTTGGGTAGCGATCGCACCAATAACAGTTTCTATCGATTCCAAACCATTCTTCTTCTGGTTGTCAATTTCCTTGTAAGCTACCCCAAACTGGAAACTGGTTTCTAGGTGATTTAATCGCTGATTCAGCACTAAAATTGGTGGTAATTTATCAGGTGAATCTCCCAATGTTTTCAGTGCTTTTAGCACGTCTTTGTGGATAGGGGATTCTCCTAAACAAATTAGCAGTAAGTCAACGCTTTGGTGGCGAATTTGTTGTAATACTTCTGCCCAGCAGGGACTCATAGCCGCTTTGAAGCCTGCTGTTTGTAGGTACTGAATTAAAGCTTGGAACCACTCAGACCCCCGTTCCGCAGTTTCACTGCTAATTGAGCAATTTTTTGCTGTCCGAGAACCCTTAAGTTGCTTGCGTCTTGCCTGTGGTAAATCACGCAGCATTGTTAAATCCACTACCAAGATGTTAGGAGGACAGCAAATACCAGAAGCAATTTCCAATACTGATAATAAGGCATCCGTTTTCTCAGTGCGGCTGCTGTTGTCTTTAGCAAATGGTCTTAAGTAAGGAAATACAGATAACTCTGGTATCTTTGAAGCTATTAGAGTAGTTGCGACATCGCAAGTAACTAGTGGGATAGCCGCCAAACGTGGGTGCTGAATTAGTTCTTGCAGATAAATTTGGGCGGTGGTACTTTCGACATCTAGCAAAATAACATCAAACTGCCATACCCGCGCCAAAAGTTCTGCTTGATCTAAGTCATCCACTTCAATCACCCGGTGTTCTCGAAGTGAGGGGTGGGGATTGACAGATTCCAACTGGGGATTCACCAACCTGAGAATTCGCAATGGGGTTTTAGTTGGGACAATTGCGCTGTTGTTTAACCCTTGCGACAAAACTGCTGGTGAAGTACATAATTTTTCGAGAACTGGTGCTAAAAGGTGATTCTCTACTGGCAAGCTTAAGAAACCATCGGCTCGGTTAGCAAATGCTTGCTCCTTTTCGGCTGCCGTTGCGGTCACAATTACAGATATATGCCGGGTTGCAGTGTCAGATTTCAGTAAAGTCAGCACATCCCAGCCTGATAGCAGGGGTAGCAACGGATTCAAAAATATGGCGATTGGTTGCAAGCGCCGAGCTTTTTCAACTGCTTCTGTCCCCGATCGCGCAATCACTACCCGATATCCTAAACCTTTTAGTTGTTCGGTCAAGTCTTCAATATATCGGGCAACTGCCTCGACTACTAAAACCAACCGTTGCGAACTGGCGGGATGATGCTGTGTGGACGTAGTAACATGCAAACGAGCGGCGGCTGAGTTTTCCCGTGTCGGTTGGTATCGTGTTTCTTCCTCTTCGCCAATTCCCATATCTGGTTCCGAAAAGCCTGTTTTCGGGGGACTGGGCGGCAGAAGTAGTGTAAACTGGCTACCTTTTCCTTCACGCGATAAGAAGCTAACATCTCCTCCGTGGAGGCGAGCCAGGGCCCGAGTTAATACCAGCCCCAAACCAGTGCCTTCAAATTGGCGAGTCAGGGGATTTTCTAGTTGTTGGAATTTTTGAAAGATTAAGTGTTGCTGGTGTTCAGGAATCCCAATGCCTGTATCCCAAACGGTAAACGCAATCCAGCCTTCCCAACGGCTCACCCGTAGCCCAATTTCACCAGATAATTCGGTGAATTTAAAGGCGTTGGAAAGTAGGTGTACTAGCATCTGGCGCAAGCGCAATTCATCTGCCACTATCTGGTCTAAACCTAGTTCAATGGAAAGGCAGAATTGGGGAGCAGATGAACGGGCGTTTGGAGGTGGTGAGGCAGATGCTTTGGTAGTTTGAGTGTGGATAGCTTTAGCATCTGATAAGGCGCGATCGCACACAGCCTGAATTTTCACTGGAGTCAGTGTCAAATCCATTTGTCCCGTTTCCATCCGGGTCAAATCTAAAATGTCATTAACCACACTCATCAGGTGGCGTCCACTTTGATGAATCAGCGCCGCATAACGGGCTTGACGCTCGTTAAGTTCTCCCAACTGCTGATCCACCAGCAACCGCGATAATCCTAAAACGGCAGTTAGGGGGGTTTTGAGTTCATGACTAATACAAGCTAAAAATTCATCTTTCAACCGATTTAGTTGAATTAAATCGGCATTCTTTGCAGCTAATTCTTTGCAAAGTTGCTGCTGCTCAGTCACATCAGTAGCTAAAATTAACCACAAATCCTCGCTGAGTGCAACCTCAGCTTCAGCACTCATGACTTGAAACTCAGGACTATCTAAGGGAATTTTGGCAAACTGCCAGATTCGCTCCTGACCATTTTGCACTTCGACAACGCAAGTACAAGTCCCTACTTGACTATCCAAATAGCAGCGACTGTATACAGCATTTGGTGATGCTTCTTGCTGAGTCAGTTCCTCTTCAACACCATGCTCATTCTCCCTACCATTGGGATAAACATTGATTGCTCGTTGGCTAACATATTCTGATTCTTCGGAGGACTTAGGGACAAGTATTGCCTCCACCTGCTGCCTAATTCCTTCTGGATCTTTCAACGCTCCTAATTGCTCCCACCAGGCGGGATTTCGTGCTATCACCTCGCCAGTACCCGTTTGCAACATCAAAGGCCAAGGCAGTCTTTCCAGCAACAGCACTAGTGGCTGGTGTCCCAATGGCTTGGGTTGATTTGGCGGCCGCACACGAGTACCATACTCATGGCGAGGCTCAGAACTTTGTAACCCAGCCATGCGTTCCTTAGCCAGCGATCGCAACAGGCAAGAACTATCCAGCAGCCCCAAATATTGACCATTAGAGTCAATCAGCGCCCAATCTAAGTTCTGCTTTTCGGCTTGGGCATAACTCAAGTGCAAGCCTAATTGCTCTACACGCTCAGAAGCTGATATTGTCTGTATTGGATCAATTAAACCTTGACCCCAGATAGAGAGTGATTGGTGTAAATTTAGATTTTTATCGTCACTATGTGCTAATAATTTTTGGATTAAACGGGCAGAATATAGCAATCCGATGGGGGATTGCTGTTGATTCAATACTACCAAGCGATCGCACTGCTCTTGCTCAAAAATCTCTAACACCACTGCTAGAGAAGTTGTTTGGGAGCAGCTAGGTACGGTTGCCTGAAAGTCATAAAGCGGGTAATCTAGCATTAACATAGGGCTTTTGGGGTCGTTCTTCCTCTGGAACCCTCCGGCATTTCCATCTGCCAAATATTGATGGTGTTTTCGCCTGAAGCCATATCCTCTAAGAAGACTCATATAAGCAACTCTGGTTATTTCAACGCCATTAAAAAAACGGGATTTACCCTCACGGGCACTTTTGCGTCCTTTATATTTTTCCAAGAGGCGACGTTTCTAAGTTTTAGCAACTAGCCTCCCCAGTGTCTTACTGGTATTTAAACTCCTCATCGATAGCGACAGCTAAAACAATTATGACCCCAAAGAATCGCTTTAGAACCTTGAGGAATTATAATGATTTAGAATGGGACAATCCTTTAAGTTCGTTTAAGTATCTTAATCAAGGAGCAAAATAAAAAAATATATCTATCTATATAGATATGCAAATAATAAATTAGCTACTGTGTCTTGCTATGCCAACAGATGCCTCATCATCAAAGACCTACTAAGTCTTATTACTCAGTTGCTGCACTAAGTTGTTGAGTGGCTAGGGGGCGCAAGGCGGAAGTGAAAAGGCAAAAGTCAAAAGTCAAAATTTTTGTATATCAAGGCTTTTGCAACTTTTAAAATGGTAGCTTGATTTACGCCACGCTTTATTAGCACTACCTATTAACATAGAATATTGTTTTGGGGTGTAATCACCAGTTTACTGCACACTTAGTATTCCCTTAGAAGCGTTAGCCAAAGTTATCAGCCTACGTTTCTTGGTCAGGGCGATCGAGGAGAAAGATTTAAGAATAAATGTTATTACCGATATTGATTCTGCAACCTGATGTTAACAAATGTTTAGATAATCTAGTTGATCTACACAACCAAAAAGGTTGGAGCCGATGGGTGTGGAAAGTTATTGACGCGATTATTGCCCAATTTTTATATCTACCCCTTGTTGCAACTACCTCTGGAAAAATTAACTATTTACCAAATTTGGTGCAACAAAATTTAAATCAAGCATACACAAACAATTATATCTATGTATTTGCCAGTCACATCCAAAAAAGCCAACAGCTTTTCCAGGAGATGACTCCAGCAGAAAGACAAGGATTATTAAGACAGCTTAAATCAGATTACAGCCTGATTCTTATAAACTATTTTACCACAGAGAAAACACTCAAAGAAAAAATTGATAAATTTATCAATACTATATTTTATGCGAATATTCCTGTGCCCCAAATCATCGAAATTCACATGGAGATAATTGAAGAATTTTCTAACCAGCTAAAATTAGAAGGAAGGAGCAATGAAGGGTTACTTGATTATCGTCTTACGTTGATAGATATCCTGGCTCACCTATGCGAACTCTACAGAAATTCGATTTCTAGATAAATTAAAATTATCAATGTTGAACTTAGCACAAGCTACCTCTGTTAATCACCCACAATGTGTAAACAAATATTGTATTTATATTCTCATGACTAGCTTGTATGTATATGGATAAAGCCAGAAAAACCTACGTTCTCAAACTTTACGTAGCAGGGAATACCCCTAATTCAGTCCGGGCATTAAAAACACTCAAAAATATTTTAGAGCAGGAGTTTAAAGGTGTTTATGCTTTAAAAGTGATCGATGTACTGAAAAGCCCGCAACTGGCAGAAGAAGATAAAATATTGGCGACGCCAACATTATCTAAAATTTTGCCTCCACCCGTTCGCAAAATTATCGGGGATCTTTCAGATAGGGAGAGAGTATTGATTGGATTAGATTTGCTCTATGAAGAACTGATTGAAGCAGATTTTGAAGAGGAAAATAATTAATGAAGGAGCCAGAATACAGAATTCAGAATTATCCACCTGTAAAGGGATAGAGTTTTAAGGCAAGAATATTTAATACTAGTTTTGCCCCTATTGGACGAAAGCGCGTAGCGGTACGAAGTAAGCTTTTAAGCAATATTCAGATGCTCTCTACAAGACACGTAAGAGAGGCGACATCACCCAATCGTACAGACAAAATTCCTACTGAATTCTGAATTCTTGTTATAAAAAATAGTTTTTAATACCCTTTTGTTATCAAGCAATGAGTGAAACCGAGCAAGTAAAAGCAAAAAACACACCAAAAATTGGGGGTGTAGAAAAAATTCGCACGATGATCGAAGGGTTTGACGATATTAGTCATGGTGGTTTACCAATTGGTAGAACTACCTTGATTAGTGGCACTTCCGGTACAGGTAAAACTTTATTCTCTCTTCAGTTTCTCTATAACGGTATCACCTACTTTGACGAAGCAGGAGTATTTGTTACTTTTGAAGAATCACCCAGTGATATTATTAAAAACGCTCATGTTTTTGGGTGGAACCTGCCACGCCTAATTGAAGAAGGCAAGTTGTTTATTCTGGATGCATCTCCCGATCCTGAAGGACAAGATATAGTTGGTAATTTTGACCTGTCTGCACTAATTGAGCGATTGCAATATGCTATTCGCAAATACAAAGCTAAACGAGTTTCAATAGACTCAATAACAGCAGTATTTCAACAGTATGAAGCGATGGGAGTAGTCAGGCGCGAGATTTTCCGCCTAGTAGCCCGTCTCAAACTACTCAATGTTACCACTATTATTACAACTGAACGTAGCGAAGAATATGGCCCCGTCGCCTCTTTTGGGGTGGAAGAATTTGTTTCCGATAATGTAGTAATTGTTCGCAACGTTTTAGAAGGAGAACGCCGCCGCCGCACAACTGAAATCCTCAAGTTACGCGGCACAACTCACATGAAAGGCGAGTATCCCTTCACGATTACTAATGAAGGGGTTAACATCTTCCCACTGGGAGCAATGCGCTTGACTCAACGCTCTTCTAATGTCAGGGTATCTTCTGGTGTCAAAATTTTAGATAAAATGTGCGGTGGTGGTTTTTTTAAAGATTCGATTATTTTGGCAACAGGAGCCACAGGGACTGGTAAAACCCTGCTAGTAAGTAAGTTTATTCAAAATGGCTGCCTGAATGGAGAACAGGCAATATTATTTGCTTATGAAGAATCACGCGCTCAACTATCTCGTAATGCTTCCTCTTGGGGAATTGATTTTGAAAAATTAGAAGATCAAGGTTTACTCAAAATAATTTGTACCTATCCCGAATCAACTGGTTTAGAAGACCACTTACAAATTATAAAATCAGAAATTGCTGTATTCAAACCAGCCCGAATTGCTATTGACTCCCTATCAGCGTTAGCTAGAGGAGTCAGCAATAATGCATTTAGGCAGTTTGTAATTGGTGTGACAGGTTATGCTAAACAAGAAGAAATTACTGGTTTCTTTACTAACACAACTGACCAATTTCTGGGGGCACATTCCATTACTGACTCTCACATCTCCACGATTACCGATACAATTCTGATGCTACAGTACGTAGAAATTCGTGGAGAAATGTCGCGGGCAATTAACGTATTTAAAATGCGCGGCTCTTGGCATGATAAGGGCATTCGTGAGTATAATATTACTGCTGACGGGCCCGATATCAAAGATTCATTCCGAAACTACGAACGGATTATTAGCGGTGCTCCTACTCGCGTTAGTATCGATGAAAAGGCGGAACTTTCTCGCATTGTTAGACGTTTTGAAGACAAACAGAGTTCCGAACCCTAAATTTAGTATCGTAGTATATTCTTTCCTAAATTTAGTATCGTGCTATATTCTGTGGTGAAGAAAGGTTTTCTGCCGCTAGATTGATTTTCGTGTGAGGGATGCGGTGAAAGGACAGCAATTATTCCATAGCTTATTGCCTGGTGTGACAGCAGCAGTCTTAACAACTCAGCCGACTTGGGCTGGTACTGTAAAACTAACTGGGGTACGGCTGGCCTCTTCTCCTAGTGTTTTGACTTCTACTTATGGTCAAGACTTAGTTGGGGGCATTGTGAATACGCAATTGCATAATGGTGCAAATGTTAGTGTTCCAACCCTAGTACCTGCTTTCGGTTTCAGTAAACTTAGTATGAAGCCTTTAAGTAATAACAGTATTCCAGTGTTTACGCCTGAAAATACTGTTGTGCCAATAAAACAAGTACTTAAGAAAGATAAAGGTAGATTTTTCAGTTCGACACCTACCTCTAATGCTTCCCAACAGCCTGCTGTCAGCCGTTCTGCTCAAAATAACCAAAAAAACAGTAATTTAAGCGCTTATGGGCAGAAATCAAAGAGCATAGTAGTTCCCAACTACACTTCAAAACCCTCTTCTGTCCAAAAAGAAATTTTGTCCCTGTCTTCTGCACAGCAGCGAGTGGTTCAAAAGATAAATACTGTTACTCAGTCGCAAACATTTTTACAAACTTCAGCTACAGGTGTAAGGTCAGCAAAACTGTTGTCAGCGCAACAATGTGCACAGGAGTTAGGGAAAAGCAAATCAGCTGCTTTGCTACTGATTTCAAGTACCTGCTCACAACAAAATGCTGCTGGCTTACGCATTGCTCAGAGTAATACCCCAATTCCGACAGATTCGACGCCAACTCCCACTGCACCGGAAACTATAAGTCCTGCACCAGAGGGTTCCGTGCAACCTTCCACAGTGCCAGAAACCATAATTCCTGTACCAGGGAATTCGGTGCAACCTTCTACAGTGCCGAGAACCATAACTCCTGCGCCGTCAGGGCCGGTGCAAATTCCACAGAACCTGATTCCTAGCTCAAATCCCCTGCAATTTCCCACCAAACCGGAGGAAGTGAGACTTCAGGGAAATCAGCCGATTACTTTGGCACAGGCTCTAGAGCTAGCACGGCGCAATAATCGGGATTTACAGGTGTCTCTATTGGAGCTAGAACGCAATCGAGCATCTCTACGCGAGGCGCAAGCTGCTTTGTTGCCCACTCTGGGAATTAGTACGGATGTTACTCGTAGTCAGTCTGCTGGTAGTCAGCTGACGGACGAATTAAGCGGGCGAAATGGCTTACTTTCTAACCAAGATCAACCCAGTACATCTTTTTCTGGTCAAGCACAACTTTCATATAACATTTATAGTTCTGGGAGAGTGCAAGCTAGCGTCAGAGCGGCTGAAGAACAGGTACGTTTTAATGAGTTGGCTGTAGAAACTCAGTCTGAGACAATCCGTCTGAATGTTGCCACTGACTACTACAATCTGCAACAAGCGGATGAACAAGTACGTATTGCCCAGTCGGCTGTGCAGAACTCTGAGGCTAGTTTGCGTGATGCAGAAGCATTAGAGCGAGCTGGGGTTGGTACGCGGTTTGATGTGTTGCGATCGCAAGTGAATTTAGCAAATGCCCAACAAAATTTGACTAATAGTAGATCCCAGCAGGCAATTTCCCGTCGTCAATTAGCAACTCGGATAAGTTTACCGCAGGCGGTAAATATCAGTGCAGCCGATCCTGTGCAATTAGCTGGTCTTTGGAACCCAACGCTAGAACAAAGTATTGTGCTGGCTTATCAAAATCGTCCAGAATTGCAACAGCAGCTAGCACAACGCAATACTTTTGAGCAACAGCGTAGGCAGGCCCTTGCAGAGTTGGGCCCTCAAGTTAGTTTGGTCGCCAGCTACGACCTACTAGATCAGTTCGATGATAATGCCAGTGTTACTGATGGTTATTCATTCGGAGTTAGGGCAACCCTAAATGTGTTTGATGGAGGAGCAGCAAGAGCAAGGGCAGCTCAGTCGAGAGCTAGTATTGCGATCGCAGAAACTCAATTTGCCGAACAGCGCAACCAAATTCGCTTTCAGGTAGAACAAGCCTATTCTACCCAGCAATCTAGTTTGGCGAATGTTCAAACCGCTAATACCGCTTTAGAACAAGCTAGGGAAGCTCTACGTTTAGCGCGTTTGCGATTCCAAGCTGGTGTAGGCACTCAAACTGATGTCATTAACTCTGAAAACGACCTCACACAAGCTGAAGGCAATCGAGTCACAGCAATTTTGGATTACAACCGTGCTTTAGCTCAGTTACAACGGTCTGTTACCCTCAGAGCATTACGCTAGCGCCCCTTTGGGGAAGTCAAAAGGAGCCAGTGCGTTGGACGGCTCTGCCGACTTGTACCCCTACGGGGATCTTGCTACGCTCTTAGCGTTCCCGCAGGGTAGCAACTGGCTCTCAAAAGTCACCCATGCTTTAATTTTGGGCTTTCTGGCTGTAATGAAATGGTAAGTTTATTTCCGCCGACCTGTACTTTCAATTAAAAATTCTAAAAGCCTCATTTTTCAATAATTACATTGAAGAATGAGGCTTTTTGCTAAAAAAACGTATTTTTAACAGCAATTTTGTGAAATGATGTAGCTGAGTGTCCGTAGTTTACCGCCGTAGGCATCGCTGGCCTTGCTAAAGACTCATGACTAAAGTAACATCTCAAGAAATTGCACAGTTTCGCTCTCAATTGGCAGATGATCCCAGCGATATGGAAGCGCTGGATTTGATTGAAGACTGTGATGGAGATTTAGAAGATGCGGCGATGACGCTAGCTATCCGGGCAGGACAGCAACCAGAAAGAGCAAATTCCGAGTGGTTAGATGCTTTGGCTAGAAAATGGCGTGTGGTCATTTGCGAACAAGAATATCGGGAAGATTTGCTTAATTCTTCACCTCAAAAGATGATGGAACATCTAAAAGGAATGCCCACATTTCCTAAAATTTTGGCAACACCAGTTTTGATTTATGTCCTCAAGCAAGGCGTGAACAATTTTTGTGAGCCACTAGATTCGCTAAAGTGATCGGATGTACATTTAACTTGTGCTAAGGGCGATACCTGCGGCGGACTACGCCTACGCGGTTTGCAGTTGAGTTTAATACAGACCTAACCCCCAGCCCCTTCCCTGCAAGGGAAGGGGAGTAAGATTCCTAACTCCTGTACGAGACGCGATTAATCGCGTCTCTCTACCCAATGCAAGATGATTCGACCAGGACTGATACGCTGTTAATTAAGGCAAAACTTCTATTAGACAAATTGTAAAATCAATGAATTACCTTGTTGCCGTATTACCAGACCGTATTCAAGCTGAAGCTGCTTACTTAGCTTTAGAAGAACAAGGCATAAACAGCACTATCCTGGGGAAAGGATATAAAACAGCTGACGAGTTTGGCTTAATTGACCCCAAAGACCAAGCTAAAAAGCAAGCACAACTGATGGCAACCTGGCTGATACCATTCGGCTTTTTTGCAGGTTTTACATTCAGCCTGATTACTGGTTTAAATACTTTTGCCTGGGCGGGTGAAGTTGGCAATCACATCGTTGGCGGACTACTAGGTGCTGCTAGTGGTGCTATGGGTGGTGTGGTGGTCGGTGGCGGAATCGGTTTACTTGTAGGTGGTGGTGATGCTTTACCTTATCGCAACCGTTTAGATGCGGGTAAATATTTAGTTGCCGTTCAAGGTACTGAAACTCTCACTCGACAAGCAACCCGAATATTACGTCAGTTTGATCCAGAAAATATCCAAGGTTATGCTGACACAAATACTGTGTATTGAATGAAGCGTATTTACACGAGAAGAACTTTTAATTTGTAGGCCACTCTTCCTTATTTGCAGGAATTACGGTGTGGGTGAAGGATTTGGATGTTTTCCTGCGTAGTAGACAACGACTTTCAACTGTTCTTGATCAGGAACATAAAATACTCTGTCCCCTTTTGTCACCTCATATTCCCATGCCCCCTTGTAAGGTTTGCCCTTTAAAGGGAAAACACGCCGAGGTTGTCTGGCGGTTGGTACAGTGGATAAATCCTCGTAACAACGACGTGTGTTTTCTGGGTGGCGCTGCATTAAAGCTTCCCAGTCCCGATTCACCCGACGATTTTTAGCTACCACCAACCAAGTGCTTTCTATCTCAGATAATGCTGGAGCCGTCAGTTTAACGAATGGCGGCTCCACATTCTCCACTATTGGATTTTCTTGTTGGTTATCTGACATACTCTCATTCAAACAGCACTCTGAGTAGATGGCGGCTTTAATGTTACTTCATCAGTCTCGGCACTAAAAGCATCTGCCAGTTCAAGACTAGCGATCGCTACGGCGCTTTCATGCCATTCATGGATAATCGCGTCAATTATCTCCCATGCTGTAGTTGAGGAATCTATCAACCGAAAAGCCTCACTCAGTTCGTTTATAAAGTCTTGCAAATCATCTTCTTCAAACGCACTCAGCCATCCATAAGGATGTTCAAAACCGATTTCCTTTCCCAGTAACAAAGAGAAGGCGACAGTTAACGCCTCAAAAACAGCTTTACTCTGTGTTGCTGCCTTTACCAGAAAACTCACTTCCTCCCGGCGCAACAAGGCAAAAGACTGATCGTTGCGAGTAATTGTCACTGGACGTTCTAAAGCTTTGTCCAGAACTCGCCCAGGTTGACGATTCAACTCAGTGGCTGTAATTAACTCATCTGAGTAGATATTGCCGAAAGTCCCGATAGACATAGGTTATGCGTTTTTAGTCAACGCCGATTTAAGAAAATTATTAGTCTCTACGTATAATTGTACGTACTATTCATCAGGGGTCAATAGAGATTAAAACTCTGGGTACTGGAACTATCAAAAGAAAAGCATGAGAGATTTTTAGACTAGAGAAAATGTCGTGTTATAGTTCAACATCAGTCGCTTTAGAAAGTTAGAATCAAGATAGTTATAAAGCTTAATTCTCAATTCATAACTCATAATTTTTAAGAATGTTGCCACGAGAAGAACTTTTAAAAGGTGTTGAAAATCGAGATAGTGTAGCTCGTGTAATTGACCAAGCAGAGCAAGCCATCAAAACTTGGGAAGTGGTTTTGACTGATTTTCTGTCTCCGCCAGAATTGGCAGAAATTCAACGGGTGTTTAACCGATTAACAGAAGTGCAATTAGTGGCGTGGGGCGGATATCCGCAAGCGGAACGCCAAAGAATAGCGATCGCTCGTTCAGAACTTCCCTTAGATCAATCTCTAGTCAGCCTTGTAGCTGTAGAAATTGCTGGTAATTTCCTCTTTGATACCGCCTCTCACCGCGACTTTTTAGGCGCAATGTTGGGGACGGGAATTGTTCGTGAAAAGACGGGAGATGTGATTGTCTTGGGAGAACGGGGAGCGCAGGCGATTGTTGCACCGGAGTTGGTGGAATTTTTGGAAATGAGTCTGAAACAGGTGCGATCGGTTCCTGTGAAAACTCAGCAAATTGAGGTAACTGAACTAAGGGTTAGGGAACCAAAGAAAAAAGAATTAACTACTGTAGAGGCTTCTTTGCGATTAGATGCGATCGCATCTGCTGGTTTTGGCATGTCCCGCAGCAAAATGGTTGATTTCATTGATGCTGGTGATGTGCGCGTCAATTGGAAGGAAGTTACTCAAGCCAGTTCTCAAGTCAAATCAGGCGACTTAATCGCCATTCGCTCTAAAGGACGTTTAGAAGTTGGGGAAATCGCTGTTACAAAAAAAGACCGCTACCGAGTTCAACTAACAAGATATGTGTAATAAGCGGGGAGTGAAAAGTTAGGATTTTTAAATTCCCTGCTTTCTTTAACTCCCCACTCCTAACTCTTAAACATATACTTAGGCTTTAAAGTGTTTTGCTAACATATTCAACAAAAGTTTGCGCGGTACAAGTCGAGATAATTTGCTTCTAATTTGAGTAATACTATCAGAACTAATAACAGTTGGATAGCCTTTTTCCAAAGCCTCTAAACATTCCCAAACAACTTTTTGGGAAGAATACACTTTATCTGTAGTACTTGCCAGCGCTGGAGGAAAATTAGCTTCTGCAAAAAAGTTCGTTTCTATTGGCCCTGGACAAGTGACCAAAATACGGACACCATATTGATTATTTTCTGCCCATAGTGCTTCACTAAAGCTGAGAATAAAAGCTTTACTGGCAGCATAAACAGAAAGGTATGGTATCGGTTGAAATGCGGTAATAGAGGATACGTTAATAATACTTCCAGAACGACGTTGCCGCATCAAAGGGAGAAATTTGTGGGTTAAATCTACCAATGCCAAAATGTTTAATTGTACAATTTTGACTTGTCTTTCTCCATCCCCTTCAGCAAAGTCGCCATAGTAACCAAAACCAGCATTGTTGATTAATAAGTCAATGGTTAATCCCTTTTCTTTAGTAGTATCAAATATAGCTGCTGCTGCATTAGGTTCTGTGAGGTCTTTAACTATAACCTCTACTTGAATTTCGTGTTGTTCTTCTAGTTCTTTAGCTAATTGGCTTAATTTCTCTTCGGAACGAGCAACGAGTACAAGATTCGTCTTGCGTGCAGCTAGTTCTTGGGCAAAAGCTTTACCAATACCACTAGAAGCACCAGTAATTAAAGCAGTTGGCATTCTACATAATTAGATAGTTTTTAAGCACTATTATAATTTTAGCGATGCTGGCTAAAAGTTTTAACTACCCAAAGTGATATACCTAAAAGATGAAAAGCACTATTGAGTACTCAAGTGAAGGCCGTGACCAAAATAATGATTTTTCTCATGGCGATTCCAATTCAAAATGAAATTGTTATTTACCATTTTTCAGACCAATAAATAATTTCTGAGGCAGGGGTATTAATAGCAACGCCGTAACTATTTCCATGATTCCACTTGAAGCCAGGTCTACCTTTATCCTCTGTATTTAATACCAATATTTCATAGTTGGGTGGGAAAGATTCTGTATGAGAGCCACTAGTATAGAAAAAAGTTGTCGGCACACCATTAGGTTGATTTATGTGATCGTTTGTGTTACCACCCCTATATTTTTGCTTTGCACTACTTCTGTATTGTAAAAATAATTTTTCTATTTTTTCTGGTTGCTGTTTCAGCCTAATTTGAAAAAAACTACTTCCTTGGGATTCGGGAGAGTAAGCAATGCGAACATCTTTGGCATCAGTGGGAATCTCATTAGGAAAATGTTTTACTTGGTAATTATCAGACCATAGTTGATTACGAATTTCTTGGTAGCGGGATGTATCGGTTATTACTTTAGGTTCCCTAATAGTGCTAAAATTTCTTCTCAGAAAAAAGCTTCCACCGACAATACTAAAACTAGCAAGGGCTAATAGAAACTGCGATCGCTTCATCAAGTTGGGTACGTCTAACTTTCATAGTCATATACCCAACTAATAAACTAAATTCGTACTATTGCGGATATAGAGTCAGATATATTAACAGAAACTTTGCGTATCCAAGGGAAATTTCGGGTAATTGTAAAATTATTATGAAGTTGGTCAAGAATTACTTAGTTAAATACTGTACCTTATCTTCGATAATATCAGTACTACCTTTGTAGCTAACAAAATCAATTCCACAGCTATCCATTTTTTCTCAATTTTTCCTGATGCAGCAATAACTAAGGCGGATATATAAATAGTAGATGCACCTTAATTAAATCACAGCCCTCAGCTTTTAGTTGGGGGCTTTTTTTATTCTTGATATTTTTTGATTTTAAATTAAAATATTTTTTTGCAAAGTTAAATCTTCCCGGATATGACAATCAATAAAGCGGATAAATAAATGGTAGATGCACCTTAATTAAATCATAGCCCTCAGCTTTTAGTTGAAGGCTTTTTTATTGCTGATATTTTTTAATTTAAAAATTAAATAAGTTTGCTTATAAGTTAAATCTTCCCGGATATGGCAATCACTAAAGCGGATTAATAAATGGTAGATGCACCCTAATAAATTGCAGCCTTCAGCCTAAAGCTGGGGGCTTTTATTATTTAAATATAGATGGCAGTAAACTGGGAGCTAACCATACTGCATAACCAATAAATCCAAAGAACAAGGTAATTAGGATAGTAATACCGTAGCTGATGCAAATTAATAAGCCGTCAGATTCGATGGTGGCAACAGTCAAAAGTAAAATACCTACAGTGGGGATGGGATTTGTAAAAGGAATTGGTAATATTAGTAATACTGTTAACAAAGAGATACAAAGCCCATTAATTCGCCAAATCAAAGGATTATGAGCTATTTTTGCCAATCGAGGACGGGCGAGTTTCTGTAACACTTTGGTAAGACGTCCCAAATTTTGCAAAAGTAACTGGGCAAAGGGACGAGGAAATTTGTAATTAGCAATTCTTTTCGGTAGCCAAGGCTCACGCCTCCCTAAAACCATTTGCACTGACAACAGTAAACAAGCACCACCAAAAGGGCCAGTTAATCCCGGTGGCATAGGAAGTAAAAAAGGCAAAATTAATAATGTAATTACCAGGCAGAACCCCCGTTCTGAGGTTTCTGCCAAAATATCACCTAGAGTTAACGGTTGTTCAGCTAGGCGTTGCAACAAGGACTTTATATCTTGAGAAAATCTCAGATGCATTTGGTGCAAGTTCCCACATTTTTAGTAGAGGGAGATGAGAGAGAATAACTCCTAACTCCTAATTTCTGGGGGTACTAAAACAGCTATAGCTTTAGGTATAACTCGAAAATGAGCAGGTGTATAGGTAGTGATTTCACCATCTGTATTAATAGGGCGAGGTTTGCGAGTATATACCTTTATTTCTTCACCTTGAAGAGAGCGTACACTCTTCCAATGTATATGTCGCCCTTGTTGCATCGCTGGGAGTAATAGTATAATCTCCCACCAATTTTTAATCTCCAAGCTATAGAGGTCTAGCCTTTGGTCATCTATTGTTGCATCGTCAGCCACTGCCATACCGCCGCCGTAATATCGGCCATTACCCACAGCAATTTGCAGTGTTTTCACGCGAACTGATTCACCATTGATTAAAATCTCCGCAGTAAAAGGTCTAGCTTCCAAAATCACTTGCAATGCAGTAGCAGCATAAGCAAATATTCCCCAACGGCGTTTGACTTCTTTGGTAAGTCGCTGGGTAATTTTTACACTCAATCCCAGACTGGCAACGTTAAAAAAGTGCTTGCCGTTCACCCAACCCAAGTCGATGCGGTGTGAATTTCTATATCCAATAATTTTGCAAGCTTCGTTGAGGGAATTGGGGATTCCCAAAGTTCTAGCCAGATCATTGGCAGTTCCTAAAGGCAAAATTCCCAAGGGCAATTGAGTTTTAACTAAACCATCTACTGCCGCATTGAGAGTTCCATCTCCTCCACCAATGATTACTAAGTCAACTTGATGCTGATAGCGAAGTATAACTTCAGCAAGATGTTTGGCGTCCTCTGTAGACTCCTCAATTAAATCAAAACCGAGTGTTTTCAGATATTGAATCGCTTTCGATATACCCTTTTCTCCTTGGCGGGCATGACGATTGACTAACAGCAGTGCGCGAGAACTCATGGGTAGTACCTTTTGTAGTTAATATGTCCAGTTATCCGCATCCATGTATTCTGCTCCAAGTTGACTATCGAAAAGTGTTTAATTTATTATGACAGTTATCAAAAATTCATTTAGTGAATGGTTATTATTTTATGCTTACGAATTTTTAATTTCTATTTTATCTAGTTTATCTTTATTAACCGTCGGTGTGTTGATACTTACTAAATGACTGGATTTAAGTATTTTTTGGAGAATATTTATGTCAATATTATAATAAGTAGAAGATAATGCCTAAGAATAAGACATTGTTTTATGAGAGCGAATAAAGGCTAGAGGAATCTACCACCTCATGAACGAACCTTCTAAGGAAGTTATTCAGAAACAGTGAATTAAGGAGTACTACGAAGTGGACATCCACCGAATAACTTTACTGTTGAACCCGGATGTGTATTTCAGCGAACATAATGTAAAACCGTGTCCTATTTGGGGCAATAAGACACGGTTTCATAGAAGTATTTAGTTATAATATTACAAAAATCAAAGTAGGATTTGATTTATACCAAAGTAATCCATTTACTGAGAGTTATTTCCTGGTTTATTAACTTTCTCTGTTGTGGGTAATCCTTGGTGATCGTAGTTTGTCCTTTCTTGAGTTAAGGCGATCGCACTAAAGAAAATCGCACTCCCTACAGCCAAGGCTACCATAGGACGTTTCAGCAAGACAAAATCTCTGATAATCCTAGCTAAAGGTCGGCTTTGACGACGTAGCGACGAAGCAACCATCAATTGTCTCCAAGTAAACGGATCGCGCACATAATGACCGCTTTGGCAAACTACTAGCCGTTCCTGGCAATTGGGACAGCAAAACAAGCCCATGCGCGTTTTAACTGGTTTGGGCGTATTATTTCTTTGGCAAATTGGGCAAGTAACATAATGATTATCAAAGGTGTGTATATTCATTTACCTCGTCCGCCTAGTCCATTTACTCGCTCTATAACAATAGCTATACTGAATTGGGATCGATACTTAGCAGACTTCCAAGTATGGTCTGACATTAGCCATAAATCATACATATATTGTATTACTACCAAGGACGGCCAATGGTCGCAACACGAGTATAACTAGATTTAGGCAAGGATGACTCCTAGTACTCGACCTACCCAAAAATGACGCGTGAAAGGAAGCAGGAAAAGAAAATAACTTGATTTTCTTACCATAAACCCCCGCAAAGTTTCTTTAATCGACTACTAGTTAATATTTGTGGGTGCATCCACCCAGCCCACAAATATTTGTTGTCTTTAGAAACAATAGCGTTGGCGCTCACTCCCACCTCACTAGCCGCAGCTACGTCCAAACTAGGCATCGCTGATCCTTAAATAATTGTCTCCCATGTAACTATTCTCCCCATAAAAATTCGCACAATCACATTTTTTACTAAATCTTTGTAAATCAGCAAATAAAGTCTACTTGTCTGGTTGCTAAATAATGGCTCACAATGATAAGTAACAGATAAAAATTTAAATTTTTTCTTACATTTACCCCGCCTCTCAATGACTCTCTTGCCTCTCACTCAACTGAGGAAGGTAAGGTCACAACCTGCCTTTCCTACACCTTCCACTCCTTTAGCCTACCTAATTAATCGTTTTCAACCATCCCCAGAAACCGTTGTCCTGTTTTTAGCCATGCTCATTGGCGGTGGTACGGGTATGGGTGTAGTCACTTTTCACTATTTAATCCAGCTGATTCATCAGTTGATGCTGGAAAATTTAATGGGTCAAATCGGCGTTTGGGGTGCTTGGACTTTAGCCTGCGTTCCCACCCTTGGCGGATTAATCGTTGGCTTGATGCGCTGGCGCACTCAAGATTTTGGCCCTGGACTTTCATCTCTTATTGCCGCTTCTCAGGGGACAGAGATTAAGCAACCACTACGACCAGTTACGAAAATGCTGGCTGCATCTGTTTCTTTGGGGAGCGGTGCTTCTTTGGGCCCAGAGGGGCCGAGTGTAGAAATTGGCGCAAATTTTGGGATGTTGTTGTCTGTGATCCTGAATGTATCTCAAGAACGCCAACGTTTGCTTTTAGGTGCTGGCGCGGCGGCTGGACTTGCGGCTGGATTTAATGCTCCCATCGCTGGAGTATTTTTTGCCCTAGAGGTGGTGATGGGAGCGACATCTTTCGCTACTTCTGCTGTAAGTGTGGTGCTGTTAGCGGCGGTGGTAGCAGCATTAATTGCCCAAATTGGTTTGGGGGCACAACCTGCTTTTGATTTACCTGTCTACCAAGTCCGCAGTCCTTTGGAATTACCCCTTTACCTTGGCTTGGGTTTAGGGGCCAGCCTAATTTCTGTCACTTATACTCAATCAATTCGTTTAGCAAAAGCCTGCTTTGCTGGCAAAGTTCCAGGTTTTGCCTTTTTGGGACAAATTCCTGAGCCAATTCATCCAATTATTGGCGGTGTGATGATTGGCGCAGTTGCTTTGCACTTCCCGCAAATTCTGGGTGTAGGTTATGAAACTGTAGAAGCAATGCTTCAGGATGTGGAGTTTCCACTCTACCTGTTGGTGGTGCTGTTGGTGGTGAAGTTAGTGATGACTGCAATTAGTGCAGGTAGTGGTTTCATCGGCGGTTTGTTTGCACCAGCAATGTTTTTAGGTGCTTCTTTTGGATCGGCTTACGCCAAAATTTTGGCTGTGGCATTCCCGGCTATTTGCGATCAGATGGCGGCTCCCCCAGCTTATGCAATGGTAGGAATGGCAGCAGTGCTAGCTGGTAGTGTTAGAGCGCCGTTAACATCTATTTTAATGCTGTTTGAATTGACCCGCGACTATCGCATTGTTTTACCATTGATGGCAGCTGTGGGTTTGAGTGTTTGGCTAGTAGAAAGGATTAAACCAACTTTTAACTCTAACTCTAACTTACATCAAATTGGTCTTTCTGAATTGAAAGATGAACAAGCGGAAATTATGCAGCAAATTTTGGTAGAAGATGCTATGTATCCCTGTCCAAAAAAGTTACCTGCAACTCTTGGAGTATTAGATGCAGCTGTAGAAATGATCCGCGATCGCGTCCGCAGTGCTTTAGTAATTGATGAAGCAGAGCAATTAATTGGTATACTCTCTCTGGAAGATATCAACCGTGCCCTTGCTCTTTGGCAAACTTACTCAAATTTACCAACTGAAATTCCAGATAATTTATCCAGTCAAACTCTCATAGACATTTGTACTACTGAAATCCTTTATGCATGGCAAGATGAACTATTATCTGAAGCTTTAGACCGCATGAGTCTTAGAGGTTTGCATCAATTACCAGTAGTAGCACGAGATAAACCCGATCGCATTTTGGGTTTACTAGAAAGAGAACAAATTGCGTTAACCTGCAATTTAGCAGTTACGCGCAAGGCACTTCGCCACTATTTACCGATCTTGCCGACCACAGATATAGTCATTAGTCATTAGTCATTGGTCATTGGTCATTGGTTTCCACAAAGGACAAATGACAATTGACTAATGACCATTTATATTTATTAAGCTGTAGCGTCTATGGCTTCATCATCTTCCCGATCTTCTGGGTCTACCTGTTTCAGACGAATGTGCTTTTTGCCTAAAGTGATCAGAAATTCATCTCCTGGCTTCAGATTCATCTGTTTTGTATAAGCTGAACCTATAAGTAAGTTACCATTCGATTGCACACTAATTCTATAGCTAGCACTACGTCCACCACGCCCATTAGCACTGGGTGTACTGTCCAACTGAATACCCTCAGCATCAATTAGGGCATTTAAGAACTTCATCATATTAACGCGCTCTATACCATTTTTGGTAACGGTATAGTAGCCGCACTTTTTAGCTTTGTCTTCTTTGCTCTCGCTCTCTAGCTCTTTGACTTTTTTGAGCAGTTCTTCACCGAGTAGGGGTTCAATTTTTTTCTGTTTAGGCATCAACTTAGGTCGAAAATGAATGTTTGAAGTGTTGGAATCGATTTTATTTTAGCTGACGTTGAGCTAATAGGAACATAATCCTTTAGTTTTTATCTCAACCTAGCCAAGTATATTACACTCAGATGCACAATTGTTATCCCATTACCAATATTGCTAAGACAATCTATTTTAGATAACGCTGGCAATCCTGATAACTATCTATATATAGTTAGTGAATCACTGCTAGACTATACAAGTTTTAAGTTTTCTAAAGTGACGCTTGAAAAATTGTTTACTTGCTGAGGATGATAACAGTGTCACAGAATGATAAGTAAAACTGATCCTAAACCATTGATAATTGGTTATTGGTCATTGGTTATTTAGATAAGACAGAGGACAAACAATAAAGCTTGCCAAAATGAAACTAACTACCAGAGGACACTATAGTGTGAAGGCGTTGCTAGATTTGAGTTTACAGCCAAAATATGGCCCTGTATCTGTAAGAGCGATCGCTAAACGCCAAGATATCCCAGCTCCTTACCTCGAAAAACTACTAATAGAAATGCGTCGTGCATCAATAGTTAAATCAATTCGTGGTAGCATCGGCGGATACCAATTGGCAAGAGAGCCTGCACAAATATCTATAGGACAAATTTTAGAAGCTGTTGGCGAGACTAGCCCTTTACCCCATCACACTCCAGCACCTGCACAAGCTGAAGATTGGGTAACATTTAGCCTATGGCAGAGACTCAACCAAAAGCTCAAAGAAGCTTTATACAGTATTACTTTGGCAGACCTTTATTATGATGCTCGTAGCTGGCAAGCTGCCCTTGGGGAAGAAGCTAATTTTGTGGTTTAGTCAAAAGTCAATAGTCCAAATATTGACCCTTGACTCGTAACTTATGAGCAATAGCATCTATATCTTAATAATCGCTGCACTTTTAGATTACTTAATTGGCGATCCTTGGAATTGGCCTCATCCAGTGCAAGTTATGGGGTGGGTAATTTCTCGCCTGACCAAATTTTCTCTCCAATTGTGTAAGAATTCTCTAACGCAACGCCTAGCTGGAATTTTACTAGGTATTATCCTGATAATTGGTAGTGGATTTGTTGGCTTTTTGATTATTCAAAGTGCCAAATTGGTTCATCCGTTGTTGGAAATTGTAATAAATAGCATTCTTTTGGCTAGTTGTTTTGCTGGTAGAAGTTTACGAGCCGCAGCAGTGGCTGTTTTAGAACCTTTAACAGCAGGAGATTTGGAAAAAGCTCGGAAGATTTTAAGTAATTATGTTGGTCGGGATACCCAAAACCTTTCACAAACAGAAATTTCCCGAGCCGTTTTAGAAACGGTTGCAGAAAATGCCACTGATGGGGTGATGGCTCCGCTTTTTTATGCAATTGTTGGTGTCTTTGTGCCAGTTGTGGGGCCAACTCCTTTGGCTCTAGCATATAAAGCCAGTAGTACCCTTGATTCAATGGTGGGCTATCGAGAAGCACCCTATACTTATTTGGGATGGTTCTGTGCGCGGTTGGAAGATTGTTTGACTTGGCTACCTTGTCGGTTAACAGTCGTGACTCTGGCGCTGTTATCGGGTAAACCGATGCATGTTTGGGGAATTTGTCGTCGGGATGCAATTAACGATCCTAGTCCCAATTCTGGCTGGAGTGAGTGCGCCTATGCTGCTTTTTTGGGTGTGCAGATGGGGGGTACAAATTGGTATCGCGGGGTAGCTAAGTACAAACCACTGCTAGGAGATGCTATTTATCCCATTACTGCAACCTCCATTCAGAATGCTTTGCAGTTGACGCGATATTGTTTTTTGGTATGGTTAGGGATAGCGATCGCAATATTCTTAATATTTCCAAATAAGTAATGATAAATATAAAGTTAGAGACGCGATTAATCCCGTCTGTACAGGAGTTAAGAATAAAAACTCTTAACTTCTAACTCATCACTCCTAACTTATCACTCACTATGTCTGCCAAAGTAGTTGAAATTCTCTCGTCAGAAGAAATCCGTCGTACCTTGACTCGCCTTGCCTCTCAAATTGTGGAAAGGACGCGCGATTTGTCTCAACTGGTGCTTCTTGGTATTTATACAAGAGGTGCGTTATTAGCCGAATTGTTGGCGCGTCAGATTGAGACGCTCGAAGGTGTAGCCGTGTCAGTCGGCGCTTTGGACATTACATTTTATCGAGATGACCTCGACAAAATTGGATTGCGGACTCCAGCGAAAAGCGAAATTCCTTTTGACCTGACGGGGAAAACCGTTGTACTTGTGGATGATGTAATTTTCAAAGGACGGACGATTCGCGCTGCTTTGAACGCAGTCAACGACTACGGTAGACCAGAAGTGATTCGTTTAGCTGTGTTGGTAGATAGGGGCCACCGAGAATTACCAATCCACCCAGATTTTATTGGCAAAAAGTTACCTACTGCTAAAGAAGAAGTTGTCAAAGTTTACTTACAAAATTACGATGAACGAGATGCAGTGGAGTTAATTAGTCATTAGTCATTAGTCATTGGTCATTGGTCATTAGTTATTCTCCCCCTGCCTCCTCTGCTCCTCCATCCCCCATCCCCCGCACCTCACCGCAAAATTGGGCTACCGTGATGATGTACTAAATACCACTTCTCGCCAAGGAACTGAAATATATTTGTAGCTGTTGATTGTGCTTCAAGTCTTCTCCCACCTACCACTTGGAACACATTTTCTCTCAGCACAACATAAGCAATTTTTTCAGTAATTTCTGTAGCAATTATATCTGTGTTTATTTCAATATAAGCGGTGTTTTTAAATATCTGCTCCCAAGAGGTGCGAATTTCCTTCCAACCTCGCAGTATATTACTTCCAGGATGAATACAAAAACTACCAGTTCCTTGTGACCATACTGCACTCATTGTCTCAATATCTTTTCTTTCAAAAGCTCGATAAAAAGCCGCATTAGCCGCTAAGACTTCATCCTTAGTCATGGGTAATTAAATAGTTAAGAGTTATGAGTGAAGAGTTAGGAATTCCTAAATTATAACTCTCAACTTTGAAAAATAAATTAGTAATTCCCAATGTCCAACTCCTAATTATTTTTGACTGTGCTAATAGTTTGCAATAATTGGCTAGCTGTATAAGGCTTGTATAAAAAGGCTTTGATACCCATGTCATAAGCTGTATTAACTTTATCCTGCGAAGTCAGTCCACTGACAGCAATGATTTTGACATTTGGGTTAATTTTTCGCAGGGTGCGGATAGTAGTTATCCCATCCATTGACGGCATGAGCATATCAGTTAATACAAGAGATATTTTATCTTGATGTTCTGCATATAAGGCTATTGCTTCAATACCATCACTAGCTGTAATTGCTTTGTAGTTATGGTTTTCTAGAGATGTTTTTGTCACATCTCTAATTGCAGGTTCGTCATCTACAACTAAAATTAATTCTCCTTGTCCTGAAGGTAATCCCTGTTCTTGTTCTTCTATAGTTTCTGCTGTTTCTTGTGCTGGCAAATATACCTTAAACTGGCTGCCTTTTCCTTGAACGCTTACTACGTCGATAAAACCGCCGTGGCTTTTAATAATGCCAAGTACTGTAGAAAGACCAAGACCAGTACCTTTCCCAAGTTCTTTAGTAGTAAAAAACGGCTCAAATATCCGATCTAATATTTCTGTTTGAATACCAATTCCGCTATCACTAACAGTAATAACAATGTGGTGACCAACCTTAGCATCTATATGCATCTTTGCATAATTTTCATCAATTAAGAGATTTTCCGCTAATATTTTTAAAGTTCCTCCATTTGGCATAGCGTCATTAGCATTGACACACAAGTTCATCAGTACTTGATGTAATTGGGTAGCATCGCCGCATACAGTCCAAAGATTTGGCGAAATTTGAGTGGAAAATTCAATGGATTTGGGAAAAGTTTCTCTAATAATTTGCTGAATTTCTACTATTAAATGCTTTAATTGCAATATAGTGCTATCGCCCTCCATTCCGCGAGTAAAAGATAATACTTGCTTAACTAAAGTAGCCCCACGTTTAGCGTTTATAATCAATATTTGCAATAGCCGCCGAGAACGCTCATCATGAATTTGTAGCTCTAACAGTTGGGCTGTCATCAGAATCGGGGCAAGAATATTATTTAGGTCGTGGGCAATACCACTGGCTAAAGTGCCAATACTTTCCAATCGCTGGGCGCGGAGAAATTGCGCTTCTAGTTGTTTTTTTTGTGTGATATCAGTGTTAACAATTAGAATAGATTGTGCTTTATTACCGAATTCATGCACTAGTGTCCAACGGCTTTCAACAATAATTTCTTTACCTGATTTTGTTTTTTGATGTAACTCGCCCTCCCAAGAGCCATTTTTCATCATAATATTGAGTGCTTTTTCAACTTGAGACACATGCTTTTCATGCCAGAGAACTCGTGTCTTTTTATTGATAGCTTCTTCTTTTTTCCAACTGTACAGGCTCTCGGCAGCTTTGTTCCAAAATAAAATTTTCTTGTCTAAATCACACACAAAAATTGCATCGGTGGCAACATCTAGTAAAGCGGCTTGTTCGCGGATTTTCTGTTCTGTTTGTTTGCGCTCAATGGCATAACGGATAGAACGCTCTAATAAAGGTGCAGTCAACTGGCTTTTTTCGAGATAATCTGCGGCTCCGGCTTTCATCGCTTCAATATCTATTTCCCAGTCGCCCTGGCCAGTCAGCAAAATTATTGGAGAACAACAGCCGTTGACAATTGCTTCGCGCAAAAGTTCCAGTCCACTGTCTGGCCCCAAACGGTAGTCTACTAGATAAATGTCATGTTGGTAGCGAGCGATCGCATTCCTTGCTGCTTCATAATTATTTACCCATTCCAACTCGCAGTTTGCTACCTGAAATTCACTGAACCAATAACGAGTCAAAATATAGTCGTCTTCGTCATCATCAATGAACAGAACTTTGATAGGGCTGTTGTCCATGTTTTTCTCCCACGGTTTCTAGTGGCAGTTTCACAATTTCAAACCAGTATTGAACTAGAGTCTTCATGACCTCAACTAATGAAGTAAAAGTCACTGGCTTAGTGATGAAAGAGTTTGCACCAAAATCGTAAGTATTAAAATGATCGAATCTCATTAATACTTAATATAATGGTCGATTTGTACAATGCATCAGTCCGAAAAATTACAGGGCACAGTTGTACAATTAAGCTAATTTCAGGGTTTAGCATTATCCCTCTCCAGAAATAAAAATCAAGAATGGGAATTCATTGACAATACGATCATAAATTTTGATCCTTGCCCAGGTTTGCTTTGGGCTGTGATATTTC
>NZ_DASQZC010000417.1:0-4821 GCF_035638895.1 Nostoc sp.
TGGATGCGAGATGGATACAGTCCGACTGAAATTATTCTGGCGGCGGCAATTTTAACTTCATTGTCGATTGGGGGAATTGCCTCTGTGATTGTGGCGATTACGGGTTTAGTTAAAACTTTAGTACGCCCGACAAGCGAAAAAACAAAGTAGGCTTACTGGCAAAGGCAAATTTTTTGCTTCGTTGCTATCCCGTCTCGGAATCAATTCCGAGACGGGATAGCTTAAGTCCGTTTGAACGGACTAAATTTTAGTTAATTTGAGTCAGTTTTAACTGACTTGTGCTGTTAACCTGCAATTTGAATCGCACGCGGACTGAAGGTATCGCCCATAACTTGAGCCTTTGAGCTTTTGAACCTGAACGTTGAGCCTTTGAACTTGAACGTTGAGCCTTTGAACTTGAACATTGAGCCTTTTCACTCGAACGTTGAGCCTTTGAACTCGAACGTTGCACCTTTTTACTCGAACGTTGAGCCTTTTCACTCGAACGTTGCACCTTTTTACTCAAACGTTGCACCTTTTTACTCGAACGTTGCACCTTTTTACTCGAACGTTGAGCCTTTTTACTCGAACGTTGCACCTTTTTACTCGAATGTTGAGTCTTTGAACCTCAAATTTGGGATTTGGTACTCAAAACAGTCAAGTAAATACTGTATTTCTTATGCCTTCTGCCTTCTTAAACTAAGGTGACTGATTTAACACCCACTTCAACCACTGCCTAAAGGAACTTATAGTATTCAAACGATGCACTCCAGGCGCACGGGTGGCGGCGAGTCCATCAACGGCGACTAATGCGGCGTATTGCAAGCCCAAGAAACTATCAACTGCTGCATAAGGGCCACCTAAAGTAATAGCTCCAGCAGCATACATTTGACCTCTATCACTACGCATTTCTACTAATTCAAAATTGTTCGCTACAGTCAATCGCCCCAAGTGATTCACTGGAAGATTGTAATGTTTCACCAAATCTGCTATTAGGGGATTAGCATCTACCTTGGCATCCAGTCCGGTAGCGTCAACAATAAAATCAGCTAGCAATTTCATTTCCCCAAAGCTTTGTTCTCGGATACGAGTAATAGTCCGGTTTTGGGCATCTCGTTCTACATCCAGAACCTCTCCAAAGGTAATTTGATACCAGCCTTCGCTTAACCCTTGGGCAGTAATTTGCTGCCAGTCTTGGCGGTCGGCGGTAGTAGTTCCACCCCAGTCTGCTAGTAAACGTTTGCGTTCATCCGGAGGCGCTTTTTCTAACATTGCCCGGAGTTCGCCGCCCCAACAGGCTTTAGGCCAGTTAAAGGGCTGAAATTCGTAATGATTTTTGACTAGGCGCTGGGTATTTTGAAATTTGTTGCCTTGAGGTTTAGGCGATCGCATTAAATGCAAAACTGCAATATTCCGATTTCTTTTTCTAGCTTCATAAATGCGCTGTACAATCCGCGAAGCCACAATTCCCCGCCCCCGAATCAATACCGTACCACCTTGTTGCTCTAGTTGCTCATAAACATGATCGTGAGCTTCATAAGCATTGACGACAGATTTAAAATCTTGATATTTTTCCCTATAAGCTTGCAAATCTGGGAGAAACTGAATTGCTGGATACCCAGTAGCTAAATGTAAATAACGAGTAACTAAAAAAGCATAATTTCCTGGGGCGCGAGAATAGGCTATACAATATCTGCCATCATCAGTTTTGCGAATTCCCCTAACTCGTCCATAGCGATAAATTTGATTCCAGCCAATGCGTTTCGCCTCCCTATCTATGGAATCAAAGACATTACCCGCACGGGGAGTATAAGTTTCTGCAAATGTTGGTTCAGCAAACACTTGCCACAAATACTTGAATGCTGATTTTATCTGTCCCTTGCTGAAATCGTGCCAAGCCTCACGCAAGGCATAACTAGGCCAGCCCCAAATATTATCAGGACAAGAGTCAGAATTAGAACGCAGTCTTTCATATAAGGGAATTTGCGAATTTAAACAAAGGCGTTTATAACGAGCGTAAGGTTCCGCCTCTAATCCCAAAGCCACAATTTTGTCAGCACGCACACCACTAATTCGCAGCAAATCAGCCCAAACAAAGCTACCCAGTCCTGCCCCGATCGCTAGATAATCAGATTCATCTACTGGTAGACCTGTAGCATGAAGTGCTTGCACAGCGACATTTTCCGCCTGAAACGCTAATGGCGGGAAATTACTCGTCAACGGCGTTATGGGCTGGGCTACAGGTAAGCTGGGGTCTGGAAGATTGGTATTTGCGTTGAAATGAATCGTTGAAGGAGGGCTGGTATCTGGTGCGGGTACGTTAGCAGCAAATGTCACTGTGATCATATAAGGGCCAATTTGTAACGTATCGCCATTAACCACCACACTGCGCGTTTGTGGTTGACCGTTGACATATACACCGTTAACGCTGCCTTGGTCAATCACTACTAGATGGTCTTGTTCCCAGTCAATTAGGGCATGGTAACGAGAAACTTCGTTACTGTTAAGCAGCATCCGAGAAACCCGCACTCCCCTAAGTTCAGCAGGTAAGCGAACGAATTCTCGACCAAAAGCGATCGGCATACTCAACCTTGGTTGTCGTCGTTCACCCGTCGCTGGATCGTCCCAACTTAATTGGATTTGTTCATTAGTCATTAGTCATTAGTCATTGGGCATAGGAAAAAACTCTTGTACAGACGCGATTAATCGCCTCTCTCCTAACTCCCTCCTACCAACACACTCACCGCCGCAGCTAAAGATGTTCCACACCAATGACAGCCAATTTGTAGATTTTCTCCTGGGGAAACTTTATGACATTTGGGGCATTCTAAGCCATAAACTCCTGGCGGTGGTGCAAGGGGTGTTGGTGAATACTGGTGATGTCCAATATTTACTGGTGGATGTGGTGGCAGCAAAATTGTTGCTGGAATACTACCTGTGGAAACGCTAGTAACATTGAGTTTTATTTGTCCCAAAGAGATACTAGTGCCCTGAGTTAAAGGCATTTCACCTTGGACTAATTGCCGTCCATCGATAAGGGGCGGATTTTGCGATCGCAAATTCCTAATATAAAAGCGTTGTTGCTGGTGATGAAAAAATATTTCAACGTGTAAACCAGAAACAGTGGGGTGACTCAGAACAATATCGCACCGGAGTGGATCGCGACCGATGCGGACAGTGCCAAGATTTTTACTTGGCTGTTGCTCGTAAATGTTCTGAGTTTTATCTTGCCCTGCATCGTGCCACTGTAAAGTTAGTGCGCTCATTGTTCTAACTTCGTAAATCGTATTTAGCTACTTCAACTTCTTTCTGTGCGATTCCTAACACGCTTGAGTCGGTACAAGCAAGTATTTTAAAAAAATTTCAACAAGCTTTATTTAGCCGACGCTAATTTATCAGCGATGCGCGTCGTTTCTGGCAGGCGATATTTGGGCGTACAGCGTAATACATAGTCAATCGCCGTAGCTAAACTAACTCGATGGCCACTGGAGATGTAGAGAGGTTTTACTCCTGTGCGTGTGCGTAGAACTGCCCCAACCGTTTCACCTTTATATATAAGTGGTTGCTTGCTGCCTTTTGTTTCTGGCAATTCCTCATACTTGCCTACCAACCTTGACTTGGCTACACCAATTGTCGGCATATCTATAAGTAACCCTAAATGGCTAGCTATACCTAATCCACGGGGATGGGCAATTCCTTGACCATCACACAAGATAATATCTGGTGTTGTTTTAATCTTCTCTAGGGCATCGAGAACAGCTGGAATTTCCCGAAATGAGAGGAACCCAGGAACATAAGGAAAGGTTGTAGGACGGTGTGCTAGGCTTGTTTCAATTACTTGCAAATCAGGAAAACTCAGTACTGCAACAGCTGCACGGCTAATGGTTCCATCAGCTTCAAAACCCATATCCACTCCAGCAACGTACTGAATAGGTTCTTGGAATTGATCCTCAGTAATTACTTGATCGCGCAGCTTTTCTTGGATAACTATGGCTTCCTCCAGCGTGGAGGGCCAAGCATGATCTCGATAAAACTTCATATTGAGAATTGGAATTAAACTAATTAATATTAATCCTGTTATGGCAAGCACAAAAACAATAGTTTTTGATGTTGATACAGGGAAAATCTATTTTTTGCAAAAATCTGTGAATGACTATCTTTATCCTAGACATTTTAGCCCCGGTTAGCTGATATCTTGCATCATAATGTTACTTAAGGCTGTCAAGAGGGAATCCTGAGAATATAAGTTTATTTTTTTAGATTTTCTCTTTTACTGGTTATGACACAGCCAAATATTCTGGAACTTGCAAAACAGGGAGATGTACAGGCGATCGCATCTCTGATGAACCGCCACTTACACCCCAAAGGGATCACTGCACAAGTTGCTTTCCAAGATACTTGCTTGGAGGTAATACTAGAATCTGCCCAAGTACTAAATCATGAAATTTTAGTTCCATTTATCCGCAAAGGGTTAACGGCTTTAGGGGCTGCATCTATTGAAATAGTGAAAGTTTACGGACAACAAACTGGTAAGGAGTTTCCAGCTTGGAGTAAAGAGTTTAATTTAGGCATAGCAGAAGCTGAACTAGAACCAGTAAATGATGAACACTCTTCCAGTAATCCTCAACCCCTAACTATTTTTATTAACTTAAGTGGCGATACTGCGCAGGGATTAACCAACCAAGATTTTGAATTTATTGCTAATCAAATCAGTACTGATATTTTATCATCTTGTTCTGAAATTATGATTCAAAAAGTAAGTATTAGTAATGGTAGTTCTGTAGTTACAAAAGAACGATAGTATTTAATTTACCTTATGCATAAAGGTAGAGAAATAATCTA
>NZ_DASQZC010000418.1:0-21974 GCF_035638895.1 Nostoc sp.
AATCGCCAACAATCAATGCTGATGCGGGCTGCACAAGAACTTGGTCTTCCTGAAGAAGCATCCCACTACTGGAACCCGATTCAAGGCAAAGTAGATGCTAACACTCGGATGATTTATGGGCCAAGTCATGCTTCCATGAGCTAAGTTTCAAGAGTTTTAAGGTTGATTTTTTGAGTGAATCTCTCAACTGACAACTCCGGCAAAAAAAGCCACCCTCTACTCTAGGGTGGCAAAATTTGTATATTTAGATAGCTACGGTACTTAATTAAGCATCGTAGTAGAGATAAAACTCGTAGGGATGAGGACGCAGCTGCAACTGCTTGGTTTCGTTAAGCTTGTAGTCAATCCAATTTTCGATAAAGTCTTCCGTGAACACGCCTGATTCTGTCAAGAAACCGTGATCGTTTTCTAGTGCTTGCAATGCCAGTTCTAAAGAACTTGGAGTTGAGGGAACCTTTGCAAGCTCCTCTGGAGAGAGTTCATAGATATTTTTATCTAAGGGTTCACCAGGATGGATTTTGTTTTTGATGCCATCGATACCAGCACAAAGCATTGCAGCAAATGCCAAGTAGGGGTTAGATGTAGCATCTGGACAACGGAATTCTAAACGCTTGGCTTTGGGGTTCTTACCAGATAGAGGAATACGGATAGAAGCAGAACGGTTCCCTTCAGAGTAAGCCAAGTTAACAGGAGCTTCATAACCAGGTACTAGGCGCTTGTATGAGTTGGTGCTGGGGTTGGTAATTGCTAACAGCGCTGGTGCGTGTCTGAGAAGACCACCAATGTAGTACAATGCCATATCGCTCAAACCGGCATACTTATCACCTGCAAACAGAGGTTGGCCGTCTCTCCAGATGGACTGGTGACAGTGCATTCCCGAACCGTTATCGCCAAAAATCGGTTTTGGCATGAAGGTGACAGTTTTACCGTATTTCTTGGCAACGTTCTTGATGACATATTTGTAAGTCATCAACCAGTCAGCCGCTTCGATCAACTTACCAAAACGGAAACCTAGTTCGCACTGACCGCCAGTAGCAACTTCATGGTGATGCTTTTCAATGGGCACACCTAAGTCTGCCATTGTCAACAGCATCTCTGTACGGATATCTTGGAAAGAATCCGTCGGTGCGACTGGGAAGTAACCTTCTTTGAAGCGTGGTTTGTAACCCAAGTTGGGTTTTTGCTCTGTACCGGCTTTACCGGAATTCCAAGCACCTTCTTCGGAGTCTAAGAAGTAGTAGCCTTCGTTAGCAGTTTGGGCAAACCTAGCACTATCAAAGATAAAAAACTCAGCTTCAGGCCCAAAGAAGGCTGTATCACCAATGCCACTGGCAACCAGGTAATCTATTGCTTTTTGAGCAATAACGCGTGGGCAACGGTTGTACGGTTCACCCGTGCGGGGGTCTTTAATACTGCAAATTATACTTAGTGTTGGCACTTCCATGAATGGGTCGATCCAAGCAGTGTTGGGGTCGAGTACCATCGTCATGTCAGATTCGTTGATCGCTTTCCAACCCCGAATGCTGGAACCGTCAAACGCTACGCCATCAGTGAATGCAGTCTCATCGATTTGGTTTTGGTACAGTGTGAGGTGCTGCCAAGTCCCTACTGTGTCGATGAATTTGAGATCAATTAGCTGAATTTTTTCATCTTGAATTCTCTTCAAGAGTTCTTGGGGTGTTGTCATTGTTACTCCTTCTCTACCAATTTCCTAAAGTAAACCAGAATCTTACATTGCATCCTAACCCTACTGATCTCAATCAGGCCGTGACACACCAGAAATATCTTAAATAGTAGACATTAGCAGATTTTGTAGCTTCTGTTACAGATATCTGGATTATCAGGTTATATTAACCTTTCAGCGATCATCTGTACAAAACTGGAAAGTTCATCATATAGGGGTCAACTTTGGCATAGAATCCATAGATAGTGGATAAATTGTTTTTGTGCCAAATCTATTTTTAATAGCACAAAAATTTACTGGTGCATAAGTGCAGCCAAATAAATATCAAACCATAAATAGTAATGATTGGGAGAAGAAGGAATGCGCGATGCGGTAACAAGTTTAATTAAGAATTATGACTTAACTGGTCGGTATTTTGACCGGAATGCGATCGATAGCTTAAAGTCTTACTTTGACAGTGGTACAGCACGAGTACAAGCGGCGGCGGCGATCAACTCTAATGCAGCTGTACTTGTCAAGCAAGCTGGTTTAAAGTTATTTGAAGAACTGCCAGAATTGATTCGCCCTGGTGGAAATGCTTATACAACTCGTCGTTATGCAGCTTGTCTACGGGATATGGACTACTATCTGCGCTATGCCACTTATGCGCTGGTTGCTGGAAACACGAATGTATTGGATGAGCGTGTGCTACAAGGGCTACGGGAAACTTACAATTCTTTAGGAGTACCTATTGGGCCTACGGTTCGCGGTATCCAAATTCTCAAGGATCTGATTAAGGAGCAAGTAGCAGCAGCGGGTGTGGTTAATACTGCTTTTGTGGATGAACCTTTTGATCACATCACACGCGAGTTGAGCGAACAGGATATTTAGCACCTAGCTCTGGTGACTAGAAATCGCGGAACTATACAAATAAAGTTCGCGTAAGTGGACTTAATATCTATCGCACTTTGGCTTGATTGGCAAGGTGCGTTTACTTTTATTGATGCAAAAAATTATTTGTTGTCAGACAAATTAACTGTATTACAACGACAACAAGTACTGGAAAAATTTTATACCTGCTCTTATGATGTTTATTATTTATATAAATAATTTTTGGCAATAGTTCTATGAGTATTAATGATTTAGAATTTCTGCACGGTGCGGCTTTTCTTCGACTCCTCAAAGGAACATCTTATATCTCTATCAGTTATTTATCTTATATTCATTCATCTCTTTATACTATAAAAAGCTCAAATCAAGAATCAGCTATCCTGTTTAAAATATCAAAAAAGCCTACTTCTTCATGGTCATTTAGCTTCAGTTCACAGGAAGAGAATGCACTGGCAACCTTTCATAAAACTTATCCTGATGTCAAACTTTTTATAGCATTGATTTGTCATCGGGATGGCGTTTGTTGTCTATCAGAACAACAACTATGGACAATTATTGATCCTAGTGAAGGTTTAGCTAAGCAGCGTGTTTCTGTCAAAAGAGAACTAAGAGGGAGTTATTATGTTAAAGGTACGGGGAGAGTTCCCTTAGAGCAGACAGTCCCTCAAAATAATTGGCCTGACGTAATTTTATCAACATCAAATAACCTATGACACCCACTCAGATTAAAACTAATGGCGACTGTATTGACAGATTAATTAAGAGATTAGAGAAACAAATCGGACAAAAAGAAGCAAGTAAGCTTAAAGAAACGGCTATTGAAGTTGTACAAAATTGTGTCAAATTTTATTCAGAAAATTTCGGTGATGGTGATGTAGGGGAAAATAGTACGGGTTTAGTGAGCAAACCCTATAAGGGACAAGACCCTATTCCTAATGGTACAACTGGACTTATTTATGGTCGAGTTCAAAGTGGTAAGACTAACACAACTATTGCAACTTTAGCCCTGGCTCATGAAAATAATTTTCGTTGCTTTATTGTCTTAACTTCTGATAATACATGGTTAGGAAAACAAACCGCTAATCGTTTCAATAATCAAGTTCAAGACGGCCCTGTTTTTTTTGATTGGGAAGAATGGAAAAAAGACCCCGATGGTTTTGCAGAAACGAAAGTTGCACCTTATATCAAAGATACAGATATAGGTGTTGTATTAATTTCAACAAAAAATGGTCATCACCTGGATAATTTATTGAAGGTTTTAAAAGCGGCAAAAGTCAAAGGTGTTCCTACCTTAATTTTTGATGATGAAGCGGATAACGCTAGTTTAAATACGAATGAATCTAAACAAGCTAAAAAAGGAAAAGATGCGATTGATGATAGTAAAGTTTTTGAGACTATAGGTAAAATTCGTCAAGAGGTTGCTAATCATATTTATATTCAAATCACAGCAACTCCCCAAAGTTTATTATTACAAAGTCTCCCTCATCCTTGTAAGCCAAAATTCTGTGCAGCATTACCAGAGCCGGGAGATAGTTATATGGGAGGAGAGTTATTTTTTGCTGAGAACAGTAAATACTGTTGTATTGTAGATGCTGAAGAAATTAACCAATTAAAGAAACAAAAAGGTGCTATAAATCCGGGTAATAAATGGATAATTCCCGATGGATTAAGACTTGCACTTTGTTCCTTTTTCTTAGGTTCAACTTACAAAATGTTATCTTCTGAAAAAGAAGATGAGAAATATTCTTTTCTTGCTCATGTTTGTTATAAACAAGATATCCATAGTGTATTAGAAAAGGTGATTACTCAATTTGTAATTAATTTAGATAAAGCAATTCGAGAAAAGAGTTCAGATACAGAAAATAAACAAGCCCAAAAATGGTTAGAAGAAGCTTATAACGAGTTAAAGCAAACGGCTAATAACTTACCTCCATTGATTGAATTAATAAATGAGTTAAAAATTCAACTAAGAAACGCCATTCATACTAAAACAATTAATGCAAATAATCCCGAAAAAGAACCTAATTACAATCCTGGCATGAATATATTAATAGGAGGAAATAGATTAGGTAGAGGTGTAACAATTGATGGTTTAATGGTAACTTATTATGGGCGTGATGCAAAACAAAAAGTAATGGATACGGTTCATCAACACGCTCGAATGTATGGTTATCGTCCACAACTAAAAGACGTAACTCGTCTCTTTATAGCAGAACATATACTAGACGCTTTTCGTTCTATTCACCAAGCGGATGAAGCTATGCGTCAAGCAATTGGAGATGATATTCATAATATTAAACTTCAGCCTGTTTGGATAGGAGGAAATCTAAAACCAACTCGTTCTAATGTTTTAGATCCTTCAGTTATTAATGTATTAGTACCAGGTTCATTAGTTTTTCCTCAAAATCCAGCCTATAAAAAAGACGAAATCGAGGATAATTTCAAAGAAATTGAAACCCTTTTAATAAATTACCAAGAAAATAATAAATATTATGAAGTTGATATAGACTTTATTATTAAAATACTCAACTATACAAAAAGTCATTATGTACTCTCAGAAAAATGGGAAGACAAACGTATTATAAAAGGATTAACAGATATAAAGTCAAAGGGTATGACAAAGGGTCTTTTAAATGTTCGTAGAGGAGAAAGAAAGAAAAATCAAGGATTAGATATGAAAAGACAAGAGCCTTTTAAATGGTCACAGTTTGGCTTTGGTTCAGGTAATTGGTCAAAAGATGCTAGAGAAAAAAATCCTGATGTACCAACTTTAATCATTTGCTATCAAAGAGGAGAAAAAAGTACAGGATGGGATGAGCATCCTATATATCTACCTATGTTAGTTTTACCTAAACAAAAATTTGTTTTAATGTTTAATTATGATGAGGATGAATAGGTGATATTTTGAATTTTCGATCGCACCTCTGGAAAATAATTTTGCTAGATTAAAGCTGTGTTTTTGGAACTATCTTTCGACTAATGCCAGCCAGAGACATCTACCACGCCGCAGTCATTAAAGCACTTATAGCAGATGGTTGGACAATAACCAACGATCCCTTATACCTTGCATACGGGGGTAAAGAACTTTACGTAGATATTGGAGCAGAAAGAGTTACCATTGCTGCTGAGAGAGACGATCAAAAAATAGCTGTTGAAATCAAAAGTTTTCTGAGTCCTTCTCCCGTGAATGATCTCCAGGAAGCTGTAGGACAGTATGAAGTTTATCGCAGCGTGCTTAAAGAAATACAACCAAAACGCCAACTTTATTTAGCAGTTCCCAAGCGGGTTTACGAAGGTATATTTTCCGAACGCTTTGGTCAGCTAATTCTTAATAGCATAGGAATAAACCTAATTGTTTTTGACGAGCAACTAGAAAGGATTATCAGATGGATAAACTAGCTCGGTATCGTGAAATTATTCGTCAGTTGATATTTGACTATGCCACTCACAAGCCTGCTAACGGTCAAATAGAGACAGAACCCGTCATTGACTCGGAGCGAGATCACTACGAAGTGTTACATGTGGGTTGGGATGGAGTGCGCCGCGTACATGGTTCGGTGGTGCATATAGATATTATTAATGATAAAGTATGGATTCAATATGATGGTACTTCGCAGCCAGTAGCAGAGGCATTATTAGAAGCGGGTATCTTGCGCGAAGATATTGTCTTGGGTTTCCATCCGGCTGAACTACGACAATACACAGATTTTGCTGTATCTTAATTATCTTGATGTTGTGTATTTCCAAAGAATAATACATTAAGTAGCGATCGCTCAATAGATTAAATGTATTAGCTTATGTTCTCTGAACTAAAACCGTCATAAGCCACAATAGAAGTTGCCGATGTTTGAGGCGCTGATTATGGAAGAATTATTAACTCTGAAAGACTTGCTTGTTAAAGGCGATGTTCAAGGAGCATTGATTATAGTTGAAGAATTAACAGAAATGAGCCGAAATGACATAATCAAAACGATTCGTAGCTATGCAGTGATTTTGCTGTTGCATCTGATTAAACAACAAGCTGAAAATCGCACGACTCGCTCTTGGGAAGTATCAATTCGGAATTCGGTTCTGGAAATTCAACGAGAAAATAAGCGGCGTAAAGCTGGAGGCTATTATCTCGCGCCAGAAGAATTGTTAGAAATCTTAGCAGAAGCCTATTTAAATGCCAGTAATGAAGCAACGCTCGAAGTAGAAGAAGGTCGTTATGAAGTTCAAGAGTTAGAAAAGCTGGTTAACCAAGAAGAAATCATCAATCGTGCTTTGGCTTTAATCTTACCAGGAGAGTCTAATTAATTGGCTAAACAGCGACTCGACACACTATTAGTAGAGTTAAATTTATGTTCTTCTCGCGCCTTAGCACAAAGGTTAATTCAGGCGGGAGAAGTTACTGTTAATCAGCAGTTAGTTGATAAACCTGGGACAGAAGTTGATATTACTGCTCAAATAAATATTAAAGAGCGATCGCCTTTTGTTTCTAGAGGCGGTGAAAAACTCTCCAAAGCTTTATCAGTATTTGCCATTCCCATAGAAGAGCGCATTTGTTTAGATGGTGGGATTTCTACTGGTGGTTTTACTGATTGTCTTTTACAAGCTGGAGCAAAACAAGTTTACGGTATTGATGTTGGTTACGGACAAGTTGACTGGCGGTTACGAAATGATTCGCGGGTGATTTTGCGGGAACGCACCAACTTACGGCAACTACGACCAGATGAGTTATATGGTGAAAATGACCCGATTCCTGATTTGGCGGTGGTCGATGTATCGTTTATTTCTTTAACTAAGATTCTGCCTGCTTTGTGGCAACTAACTCAAGCTAACCGAGAAGCTGTATTATTAGTCAAGCCACAGTTTGAAGTCGGCAGATCCCGTGTGGGTAAAAAAGGTGTTGTGCGCGATCCAAACGACCAAGCTGATGCCATTTTCCAGGTGTTGCAAACAGCCCACGAATTAGGATGGAAATACAAAGGCTTAACTTGGTCGCCGATCACTGGCCCTGCTGGGAATATTGAATATCTTTTGTGGTTGGGAATGGAAAGTGAAACGCCACCACCTGATTTAGAAGCAATTAAGCAAATAACGCAATCAGCAACAACTGATTTACGTAAAAGTTAAACGTCGTATATTAGACACTCTACGGAATCGGGATGGCGATCGCAGTAGTTTTCCAAAGAGGTTTTCTTTGATTTTGCTTGCTGTTGATCGGCTTTTTCAGCTTGTAATTCTTCCACAATGTCCCAGGCTACGGCACAACCAGGAGAATCACTGCCATCTAGCTCACAAGTTGTCCGGGCTTCAGTAATGGCTTCAGTAATGGCTTCTTCAAGATTTGTTGCCCCAGCATCAAATGAGTTTAGAGTAGTTGTCATGATACTTTTACCTTTAATTTACAGAGATACATATTAACTGTGAGCTTTCAATGACCTCAGGAAGCTCACCTCCGTCGCTAACGCTAGTCGCTCTTTGTTGGATCAACAAGACCAGGCTAGCTCACATTTCCAGTTTAGATAGGCTTCCCACAATAGGTAGTGGTAAACACCGCCATCTTTTTAGCTAATTTGAGTAGGAATTACCCTCTTGTCATCTTTGATTCAAAAAGCTATGGGAATTCCACTAGTTGAAGTCACTCCTAGAGATGGTTATCTTCTCAGTCTTGCATCCCAAATTCGGAATGTCAGTCAATTGTCAGAAGAGTTTGATAGAAGTTGATAAACACTTATAAACGGCAACAAAAGGGAAACAATTTTTATTTATTCTCAATACTTTATGCCTAACTCTTGTCGCAAGCGATACAGAATTGTATTTTGGTCAACTTGAGAGAGAATTTCTTGAATGACGCTGCTAGCGCCCAACTGTCCCCAAGTGCAACCTTTTTCGAGATACACCTGAGCGGCTTTGCCAACGGAATATGCACCATAACCGGCGATACCAGCTTGAGCGATCGCACTGCCAGCAAAGGCAGTAATATTGCTGGGATTGTCACCACTAGTTATTGCGGCGGTAGTTTTACCCAAGCCCAAAAGGAAACTACTACCTAATTCTCCCAGTAGCAAGCCACCAGAACTAAATAAAATCGTTTTTAAAATTTTCCCAGCTTCGTAGCCAGTCATCGGCAAACCATACAATCTAGCTAGGGCGCGAATTAAAGCCAAATCAGCAACAGTTCCGCCAAGGATATCTAAAAAGGCAATGGGATTGAGCATTACTGCCAAAGCTTTGTATTTGGTAAATTGCCAAATGATATCTTCAGCTTCTTGTTCGCGTAAGTCGATGGTTTTTTGAGCGATCGCGGCTTCTGCATCCCGTGCTTGGATGAGTGCATTTAAAGCTAGAAGCGATCGCCCTTCCCGATTGAGAATATTCAGAATTGTTTCCTTAAGTTCGTCTACTTGCGGTGGTGGTGTCTCCCATTCATAACTGACACGCCCATCAGGCCACTCTACCCGCACTTCCATTGCTGCTGGTTCCGCCGCCACCATGACAATTTCATCTGGTAGTAAAGGTTTCGCGTGAGGATGTCCGGCACCTAGTTGTTGCAAATTTTGGTAAATTGTTCCCTGGTCTGTATCTGGGTAAAGGTCTATTTTGTTAAATACTAAAATCAGGGGTTTTTGCGATCGCCGCAATTCTAGCAGTGCTTGATACTCAGTGCGTGTGATATCACCAGACACGACAAACAAAATTAAATCAGCCTGATGCACGACTTCTCGCGCCATGTCTGCCCGTGACTCACCCTCAATTTCATCTAATCCGGGGGTATCAATTAACTCTACTAGTACCTTACCACCGGGCTGCCAACGGACGGAACGGGGCCATTGAGTGACACCGTTTAGGGGCCCCGTTTGCAGAATCTTCTCTCCCAGTAAGGCATTTAGAACTGCTGACTTACCACGACTTACCAAACCGAAGGCAGCAATTCTAATGACGTTAGAATCCAGCTTGTTGAGTGTGGAATTTAAAGCTTCCAATTCTGGTTTCAACAAACCTGCCAATTCCGGGTTGGATGAAAGCTGTCCTGACTTACGAAGATATCCATACCAAGCCAGTGCTTGTCTGAGACTGGCGCGGGCACGATTTAAATGAGTTTCTTGCAGATTTCGCACGAAGTTAGGTTAATTCAAGATTGGACAAACAACAGGCACATATCCATTTTGATCTAATTCCAAGGCTGTTAGCCTGTTTTGTCAAATTAGACAACTATTGTGATCATTTGCATACCTTTTAATGCAATGTCCATTCAGAAGATAGAATCATGTTGATTATCCCAACACTTGCGATCGCGCCAGTTTCTCCCAGTATTAGCGTTAATTTTTTTTATGCCTAGAGACGATAAATCCGAAGCTTCAAGAAGGGGTGCATCTGCGATCGTTGGCTATGAAGATTTTTTAAGTGAATTAAAAAGCCGAATTTCTAAGGCTCAATTACGGACTGTAGTTGCAGTCAATAAAGAATTAATATTGCTCTACTGGCAAATTGGGCGAGATATTCTTAATCGCCAACAGCAGCAAGGTTGGGGAGCAAAAGTTATCAATCGTCTTGCATCTGACTTGCAGAAAGCTTTTCCAGAGATGAAGGGCTTTTCACGTACTAATCTTATGTACATGAGAGCATTCGCCGAGGCTTACCCAGACGAGCAAATTGTCCAACAACTTGTTGGACAAATTCCTTGGGGTCATAATGTCCGTATATTGGATACTCTTAAAGATCAAAGAGAACGCTTGTGGTATGTACAACAGACTATCCAACATGGGTGGAGTCGCAATGTTTTAGTTCACCAGATTGAAAGTAAGCTGTATCACCGTCAGGGTAAAGCAACCACCAACTTTAACCGCACTCTGCGTCAACCACAATCAGAGTTAGCACAGCAATTGTTGAAAGATCCCTACACTTTTGATTTTCTCAATTTAGGGGAAGATTTTCTGGAACGCGATTTGGAACGTGCTTTAATCAACCATATCCGCGATTTTTTAGTAGAGTAAGGCTTAGGCTACGGACAAAAAAAACTGAGTTTTCATCAGAAGAGATAGAAAACGAAGTTGCAAAAATTCGGAACGAAATAAATGCTAATACAACTATAGATTCTGATTTAATTTAGAGTGTATTCCAATGCATAGAAAAATATCTTTAATCTACAGCCTTCTGTCGCTGATGCTGTAAAAACCACTTATACAACTCTGGATTATTATATGTCTGCGTCCAAGAGTCGTGCTTGGCTTCTGGGTAAACTGTAAATTTCACATTTCCGTTGCGGGTTTTGAGTGTAGAAACCATGATTTCAGACTCGCTTAATGGAACTACATTATCTTTGGCTCCGTGAAATACCCACACAGGAAGATTTTTTAGATAGGGTTACGTCCGCTCAACTCTGCAAAATATAGAGCTAATTCATTTTTATAAAATTCTACTTTGGCTTTTAACGGCTCTAGATCGCGTCCCTTAACAACTTCTAAAATTTTATTTTTAATTTCTGCCGTACTCCAATATGCCAACTTTTTGGTAGTTGTGACATTTGCCATTACCGTTTATCCTGGGAAAATTTACAGATTTTGATTGCGTCATTAATAGACTAACTTGATCAAAAAAACAGATACGGGGACGCAAAGAAACAACTCTCCCTGTCCGTGTGTCCCCGTGTCTTTTTAATGAAAATGAAGGGCTACCACCAAATTCGATTTCCATTTTCGTCAACTCGTGCTTCCCGAATCATGTCAGAAATCTCTTCAGCATCTTTAACGTGGTGGAGTGCTTTCTTTGTGCCATCGGGTTCATCTACAACGAAGTAAGTCGGGACTGTAATTTTGTCGCCTGTAATGTCTGGTACATCATCTATAGCTACCTGTTTAGCCTTTTCTTCAACAGATTGAGGCTCATCAGCAATTCTATCTCCAGGATTCGCTGTTAAGTTTCTTTCATTGACATTAGGTTCTTCCCGTAAATGTGTATCTTCACTTACTGGTTGATTAATTTGATTTTCTTGATTATTATCAGTCATGGCTTTTCAGGTATTGAAAATACTACGCTTTACTAAATAACATTCTAAAAAATCGAGGATACAAAGAGTTCTTTCTCTGGAGAGACTTTGAGAAGAACACGTCTTAGGTTAGATATTTACTCTAATGAATTTACTTCTTTAGTTGAAACGGGGTATATTTCCCCCCCAATGCTTCTACAATTGTACGGGTATTCACCTCCATCATTTTGATGTAAGAATCTCCTGGACTTCCCTTAGCGCCAATTGAATCAGAATATAGTTGATTTGGTGCTAATTTAACTCCTGCTTCTTGAGCAACAGTTTTAATTAAAGCCGGGTTAATCGTAGTCTCAGCAAAAATTGCAGAAACGCCTATTTTTTTAATTGACTCTACTAATCGCTGGACTGTTTGAGCGCTTGGTTGTTCTTCGGTACTAATGCCAATTAAAGTACCTGCGATCGCAATCCCATAAGCACGTCCATAATATTGGAATGCATCATGGGTTGTCACCAGTTTGCGCTTATCTGTGGGGATAGTTTGAATCTGTTGATTAATCCAACTATGCAACTGCTGTAATTCATTAGTAAGTTGCGATGCCTTTTGAGTAAATTTTTCTCTATCTTCAGGTGATTGCTTAATCAAAGCATCCCGTATTACATTCGTCATTGCGATCGCATTTTCTCCACTACCCCAAACGTGCGGATCTGGCACAATTTCTCCTTTGCCTTTATCAAGCTGCAAAGATTTGACAGCTTCCCCCACAGCTAACTTTTGTGCCTTACCACCAGAAGCATTCATCAATTTAATCAGCCCCGGTTCCAGGTTATAGCCGTTATACAAAATCAAGTCAGCTTCTTCCAAAACCCTGCTGTCTGCTGGTACTGGTTCGTAAACATGGGGATCAGTACCCGGTTTCAAGATTCCACTTAGTTGAATCTCGTCTCCTGCAACCTCTTGTGCCAAATCAGCAATGATGGTACTTGTTGCAACCACTCGCGGCTTATCTCCCTTGGCAGTGTTGGAGTTAGAGTCTTTCTGGGTACAACTGAATAAAGCCAAAGGTACAAGTATTCCCAAAAGCCGAAAAAGAATTTTTCCTTTCATTCTGCTGATTATTCCCTCGCCGTAAGGATTACTGCCGTCTATCTCTAGTATTAGTTTCATTTATCTTGGATATTACATCTAATTATAGATTTTTTCATATTTCTCTCATTTTTATAGTAAGCTCAAGAAATAAATATTTAAACGTGATTATGAAAAATATCTCTTTTCCTGCAAAATTGAGCCTATCCCAGACGAAAATAGAGGAAATGCCTGCCAAAACAATCAAAGCTTTTGACACGAGTTCCAAAGCAGCAATTAGCATTGCCCATTTAGGAGTATACTACCGGACACAAGAAGCCTTAAGGGACGTTAGCTGCATCGTCAAACCGGGAAAACTAACGGGTATTTTTGGCCCTAACGGTGCTGGCAAAAGCACGCTGATGAAAGCAATGTTAGGCTTGGTTCCTGTTAGTAGTGGTACGGTGCTATGCGAAGGCAAACCCTTGATGCAACAACTAGAGAAAGTTGCCTATGTACCACAACGTAGCCAAATTGACTGGACTTACCCTGCCACAGTCTGGGATGTAGTAATGATGGGACGGGTAAAGAAAACAGGCTGGTTGCGTAGCTTCTCGACAGTTAGCCGCCAAGTAGCGAAAAATGCCATAGAAAGAGTTGGGATGAGCGAATATTGCGATCGCCCCATTGGACAATTATCAGGAGGACAACAACAACGCGTATTTTTAGCCCGTGCTTTAACACAGCAAGCAGAAATCTTCTGCTTTGATGAACCTTTAGTAGGCATTGATCAAAAAACTCAGGCAGTGATTTTTGAAGTCTTCCATGAACTGGCCGCTGATAACAAAATCGTGCTAGTAGTCAACCACGACTTAGGGGAATCAATCACCCACTTTGATGATTTAATATTACTAAATCGTGAATTAGTCGCCACAGGTTCACGCCAACAAGTACTTACACAAGAGAATTTAAATCTCGCTTATGGTGGTAAAGTAATGTACTTTTCAGATGCTGCATGAATAATTTGTAATTCGTAATTCGTAATTAAAGACGGTTTATGTTAGAAGCATTAATTGAACCGTTGCAATACGGCTTTATGCAGCGATCGCTCGTGATTGCTATTTTAGTTGGGATGTTGTGTGCAGTTGTAGGCAGCTACTTAATGGTACAACGACTAGCCTTGCTGGGTGATGCCATCAGTCACTCAGTTTTGCCAGGACTAGCGATCGCTTTTATGGTAGGAGCAAATATATATATTGGGGCATTTATTGCCGGAGTTTTGAGTACAATGGCGATCGCTTGGATTAGAGTGCGATCGCCAATTAAAGAAGATGCGGCAATGGGCATAGTTTTTTCAGCATTCTTTGCCCTTGGTATCACCCTAATTACTGTTATTCAAAAAGATAACAAAATCGACCTTAACCACTTCCTTTTCGGTAACATTCTCGGTGTTACTATTGATGAAGTGCGGGATACTGCTATTATTGCCACTATTGTTTTAATAGTTGTTCTTTTACTATATAAAGAGCTTTTATTTTACACATTTGATCCTTTAGGCGCTCAAGCAGCAGGTTTACCCGTCAATCGGCTAAACTTTGGACTGATGGTGCTAATAGCTTTAACAATAGTCGCCAGCATGAAAGCTGTCGGTGTCATTTTAGTATTATCACTTTTAATTACACCAGGAGCTACTGCCTATTTATTAGTTAAACGCCTCAACTATGTAATGATTTTGGGTGCGGTAATTGGCGTAATTTCTAGTATTAGCGGTATGTATCTTAGCTATTTTTATAACTTACCCTCTGGGCCTGCGATCGTTTTAGTAGTATCAGGATTCTTTATTTTGGCGTTGTTATTCAGTCCTAAATACGGTATTTTTACCTTGAGCAGTAAAAAGCTCACACCATAATCTTTAAATTGCGGTCATTTCTCGGCGTATAAAGACTAGACCTCTTGTTATCCGTTAACCGACACCTATAATCGTGCCTACTCATTTTGCTATGGCGTGTTGCGAGATGAATGAGTATTTAGGCTACCGTCGAAGGTATAACATCGGTGAGTACACCTTTTTTTGAAAGCGGCTTTGCACGAAATCGACATTTAATTTTAAGACTGCTTAGACTGCCAGTTATTTTTATAGCTTCGGCATCATCTATTACTGTGAACAAACTTTTCTTTTCTAGCTTTGTATTTTTCATGAAGATTATCCCTCAGAAAATGCTGAGATAGTAAGCTGTTATGTATACAACTTGCACAATCAGGGCGGGCAAGATGCCCACCCCACAAGCATTTTGAAAAAATATTAGTGCAAATTAAAGGCGCAACAGCTTACCATTCTTTTTTGGAAATTACGCACGAATACGCCCCGGCTACTGCCACGCCCCAATTAATCTCAGCACCTCACCACCGCGATTTTTGACTTCCGCCTTGCTGTACTACTGATTCGCTTGCGATCGCAAACTTTCTAACGCCCTCTGCAAAAACTTACCCCATTCTGCTGCCAAAGGAATTTCTGTAAACGGAACCCGCACTGAATCAGTAGATTCTGAAAATAGAAATTCTAACTCTATAGAACGACCTTTTTCTGGTATACTTTCTAAATCTACTTTTTTGTCATCTACTAAAAGATACATTTCTTTAACGTTAAGCAAAGAGAATGTTTCTAGTTTAATAGGCCCTTTAGGCGTGGGTTTTCCCCAAGTTAGATTGTTGCCTTTTTGACCTAATACAGCGTAGATATCATACTTAGCCCGTTCAAATTGCTCTGCCCAAGCCCGATAGGTTTCAACTTTTTGATATTCCTTCGAGCCTTGCCAAGCCAACCAGAAAAACATTACTAATAACGGCAACCACAAAAGACCACGTTCCATCGTTTAAAAAATTCCTGAGTGAAACTTGTAACTAAAAGTGGCAAATCCACCACTAAAGGATAGAGATAAGTTATGGTAGTGAGCAAACTGGCAAAAAGCGGTGATGAGTTAATATGAGAAAACTTATATTATTGTGCTTGTTTGTCATTGGGCTAGGATCTGCCATATTTGGTTTCCTGAATTTCCAGGGATTGGCAGCTAAAGGAGAGTTTGAGACGATTGTGCTTGATTTTCGGGAAGATATTCCATCACTAGTAGTGGAACAGAATCTGCAAGCGATCGCCAAACAATACAACGTTACACCCCAATTAGACAACAAGTTTTCCAAAAAAGATAATGTTTATATTATCAAGGGCGATCGCCAACGGCTTAAAGAACTGAAAAAATCTCAGTTTGCCCAAGCTACAGAATTCATTGAACCAAACTATATCTACAGCAAGATTCCACAACCCGGTAAAGCAGCTTGGCTGGGAGAATTTTTGAGACCCCAAGAAGATGATGATGAGACAACCCCTTCATTAACTGGCCCCAATGACCAATATTACAGCAAGCAATGGAACTTGCACAAAATCGGCATTGAAGGCGCATGGAGTCAAACCAAAGGCAGTGGCATCACAGTTGCAGTAATTGACACCGGGATTACTAAGGTGCGGGACTTATATGAGACAAAATTCGTCAAAGGCTATGATTTTGTTAACGACCGAGAAGAAGCCACAGACGATAATGGTCACGGTACCCATGTTGCCGGAACTATAGCCCAAGCCACAAATAACAAATATGGCGTAGCTGGAATTGCCTATGAAGCGAGTCTGATGCCCTTGAAGGTACTCAGTTCTTATGGTGGCGGTACTGTTGCCGATATTGCCGAAGCGATTAAATTTGCTGCTGATAAAGGCGCAGATGTGATTAATATGAGCTTGGGCGGTAGCGGTGAAAGTCAGTTGATGAAAGAAGCCATCGACTATGCTCATAGAAAAGGTGTAGTTATTATTGCCGCAGCCGGAAATGAAAACGCCAATGGAGCAGGCTATCCAGCCCGCTATCCTTACGTCATCGGCGTTTCCGCAATTGGCCCAGATGGTGAAAGAGCGCCCTATTCTAACTTTGGTGCTGGGGTAGATATCTCTGCTCCTGGTGGTAGCGAAGCTGGTAAGATTCTCCAAGAAACTATCGACGAAAAGGGCGAAGGTATATTTCTGGGCTTCCAGGGTACAAGCATGGCTGCTCCCCACGTTGCTGGTGTTGCGGCATTAATCAAAGCTGCTGGCATCAAAGAACCAGATGAAATCTTAAAAGTCCTTAAACAGTCAGCGCGAGTTATCCAGGATGATGGTTTGAACTATTATGGCGCTGGACAACTCAATGCAGAAGCAGCAGTCAAACTAGCCTTTAGTGGACAAATCAGTTTTCCAGATTTCTTTCGATGGTTACGAGATAACGGCTATCTTAACCCCGGCTTTTGGATTGATGGTGGTGCGATCGCACTGTTACCCAAGGTTTTAATGGTAGTTGGTTCCTATCTGTTAGCTTGGTTTTTACGGGTTTACTTCCCCTTCACTTGGAGTTGGTCTTTATCTAGTGGACTAATCGCTGGTAGTTCTGGGTTATTCTTCCTCAAAGGAATCTATATTTTTGATCTTCCCCAATGGCCTTTCCGGGTTTTAGGCAGTTCAATTCCCGAACTAGGAAATACTCTCCAGGGAACCGATGCGCTAAATCCCCTATTTGCTAGCGTACTGATTCCCATTGTGTTAATGGCATTGCTGCTGGGACATCCTAGTTGGAGATGGTTTGCCATTGGTTCAACCTTAGGTGTAGCAGCGTGCTTGACAGTAAGTGCGTTTTTCGATCCAGCAGTTATGGGTTTGGGAAGTGGCCACTTAGCACGCCTCTTCCTCATAGCCAATGCTCTAATCTGTTATGGACTTACTCGTTTAGCATTGAAAAACGAAGAAAAAATAGCATAAATGGGGAGTCGGGAATCGGCAATGAGGAATGGGGGAAGAATTCTTAATAACTCTCACTCCCTACTCCCTATTCCCTACCCCCTACTCCCTACTCCCTACTCCCCACTCCCCCACTATGATTACACTTACAGGTACAATCGAACACCGTGATATTGGCACAGGCGCATGGGCGTTAGTTACAGAAGAGGGCGTTACTTACGAAATCCTCAGAGGGGCTGACAAAGACTTACTAAAAGCCGGACAAAAAGCAAAAGTAAAAGGACAGGTGCGTGAAGATATCATGACAACTGCCATGATTGGCCCTGTCCTAGAGGTTAAATCTTTTGAGGTAATTTAGTTCTGACTAGCTGTGGAATTTAGAACCTCTTGAAGACGGCTTCTAAACTCACCTTTGGGATGACCTCCTTTTACTTCACCCACAATCTGAAATTCTCCTTCTGGAGAATTGCAGATGATGTAAGTAGGCCATCCCATCTCTGATTTATCAGGATATTGAGTTAATAAAATCTTACGATACTTGCGGTAAGCCGCCGTATCCTGCATTTTTACATCGATAAATTCTAAACCCAGTTCTTCAGCCACCTTTTTGTCATAAAAAGACATTTTGTGGCAGATGCCGCACTCTTCTGAAGAGAACTTAATTACAGCTAAACTCATGGGTTAGGGACTCTTTGATTCTATGCAAAGTTTTTTAGATAATGCCATGAAATATTACCATATAGCTGGTCATTCTTGGCAAATTAATAGTGAAACCCTGAACCAGTAAGTGTTTTATCTCCTTCCCTGTTTCTAGTAGGAGGGCAATTTTTTGGGAGTAAGGGTCAAAATGTAGAAAAAAAATTAAGAATATGATTAAATATCATAGCAATCATTTTGGTATGGCATCTCTAGCTCATAATAAAAAGAAAGCGATTCAGGGATGGTGCGATCGCGATACTCAAGGTCTACCAGCAGTAGCAACAAGTAAAGTAATGCACTACAGTTATGTAGGCGGTGTCTAACGACAAGCACCTAGGCATCTAAGCCAAAAAAAACCCCCAGTGGGTGTTAGCCAACCAGGGGAGTTAGTTATCAGGGTGCATCTACCAATTAAATGTTCTCAGGTTGAACACCATATTCCGGATAAATTTGTACAAAGGTTAGTTATTTATTAAAATAAAAAAACCCCAGTTAGTGTTAACCTAACTAGGGAGTGAGTTATCAGGGTGCATCTACCAATAATCTTTTCTAGGGGCAGCCAGTATCTTCCGGGGAAAATCGTCAAAATCAGGGTTGATGGCAATGTCTACGACGGGCTATGACAATCGTTCGCCCTTGGGAGAAGACTCGCTAAGGCTTCTCTAACGAGACGCTACGCGAACGCTATTGGGCGTCGCAACTAGAAAAAACCCCCAGTGGGTGTTAGCCAACTAGGGGAGTGAGTTATCAGGGTGCATCTACCAATAATCTTTTCTACAGTAAATGGGTCGCTACCGGATAAATTAGCAGAGGTTGAATTTGTTACTGTTTGTTTATTAAAGAAAAACCTCAGAGGGGTTAGTTATCAGGACTAATTTGCCAATTAAATAATGGGTGTGCCAAGCATGATTGCTGCTTTAGAGCTTACGTACAAGAGATACTCGAACCCTTGAAAAAGTTAGCTCTTAGAGTTTCCCCTTTTCCAGACGAGCTAGTAGCTTGCTCTTAGCGTAACGGTAGCAACGTAAGAATGTGTAAGGTAGGAACTACTGAAAGGGTTCCCCGACTCTTAAAGCTTGATAGCAAGAACGTCTTTGAAGAGGAGAAGCAACCGGCGTAAGCTCATTTAAATATGGGTTTTAAGCTTTTAATGCGTAAGTTTTGTGCTTACTTCCTTCATAAAAAAACCCCCCAGTGGGTGTTAGCCAACCAGGGGAGCTAGTTATCAGGGTGCATCTACCAATTAAATGTTCTAGGTTTAACCACCATGCTCCGGATAAATTTCTGAGAAAATTGATTCTTCTCTTGTGTCAAAAAAATAAGAGTAGATATTAATTGAATTAAGGGAGTTAAAGATCAAGGGATATCCCATCTACTAATCAAGTATTCTAGGGTTAAGCACTATTTTCTGGTAGAGAATATCTGCGTCAGAAGTTGCTGTTGTTTGCCAAAATTGAAAAAAACCCCCAGTGGGTTTTAGCCAACTAGGGGAGTTGAAGATCAAGGTGCATCTACCAATTAAATGTTCTAGTCGCAAGTAATCCAATCCGGATAAAGTTGTAAAGGCAGAAAAAGCAAAACAACTAGAATTCAGAAACATTCAGGGGTGGGATGCATCTAAGTTATCAGAGGGAGCGAAAAATCGACTTGAAACTTTCGCGTTTCAAACCAGATTTAGGAGGCAAACAGGAGAAACTGTGACCCAGGAATTCCACATTTCGGTAACTCCTGTAGGGCGAAATGACTACTTGGTGCGGACGGAACAAGTCGCGCCTGGAGTACCATTGGCAGAAGAATTGGTGACTTGGCCTGTAGCTGATTGGTTAACAACTGCTGGGCATTTGATGAATGATCCGTTGAAGTCGGTGTTGCAAGGAGATGCATTCGCCTCTGGTGGGCACGAAAGCGATATCGCTAGAAACTCTGTTAATTTAGTGGTCTTGGGTCAACAATTTTATAACGCCCTATTTCAAGGCACTCTCAGGGATAGTTGGATTACTGCTCAAGGTATTGCCCAGAACCATCAACAAGTACTACGCTTACGTTTGGGGCTAAAAGACACTAGATTAGCTCGTCTGCCTTGGGAAGTGATGCACGCTGGCGATCGCCCTCTGGCTACCGGGCCTTATGTCGCTTTTTCTCGCTTCCAAAGTGGAATTTTGGGAGTTTCGCCTTTGCGATCGCAAAATATGCCCACACCACTACAACAAGGTGGTGTAAGAGTATTGATGGTAATTGCTTCCCCCTCAGATCAAGTCCGCCTTGACCTACAAAAACAGGAAGCTATCAAACTGCAAGCAGAACTTCATCGTATACCACGAATTGCCGAAAATAGCAATCGTTTCCCAGAAATTGAACTCACTGTATTAGATCAACCAGGGCGGGAAGAACTGACGCAAGCTCTAGAACAAGGCAGATACCATGTTCTCCACTACTCTGGTCATAGTAACTTAGGTTCCAATGGCGGAGAAATTTATCTTGCTAGTCGCAGAACTGGCTTAACGGAAATCTTGACTGGGGACGATCTGGCTGGTTTGCTCGTCAACAATAATATCCAAATGGCAGTGTTTAACTCCTGCTTGGGGGCGTACACAGCAGCATCCGATCCCTCTGGAGATACTGGCGAACGAAATCTGGCAGAAAGTCTGGTGAAGCGCGGAATTAGAAGCGTTTTGGCAATGTCAGAACGGATTCCTGATGAAGTGGCGTTGACGCTCACGCAATTGTTTTACCGCAACTTGAGTCAGGGATATCCAGTAGATTTGTGCGTCAGTCGGGTACGCCAAGGATTAATTTCTGCTTATGGTTCTCACCAGATGTACTGGGCATTACCGATTTTATATCTCCAGCCAGAATTTGACGGTTTTCTGAGCCAGGAAACTGAGTTATCGGATGCAAAGCCCAATCAGTATAATTCGCCTTTAGGGGCAACTTCTACGATGTACTCTGCTATGGCAGACGATAGCGAGATGCCTTTAGGAATGGAAGATATGATTCCTTCTGGTTTGGCGCGTGATTCTGGGTTGGACTGGCTAGGTGAAGATACTTGGGGCGATCTTGTTGATGAAATTGAGTATGATGACCCAAGCTATGCAGAAGATTGTGCTATAGTTTCGGATTTATTTCGTCAGCTAGATAACCAAACAGCTCCAACTGAACTGGATCAACACATTTCAGAAAATAGTCTTCAGCAAAGCCACGTTTCAGAAGAAATGACTTCTTCGCAAGAGGAAGCAGATTTGTGGGGAGAAGCCCCAACACCGCCGCCTCCAACTCCTGGAAACTTGGAAGGAAATTGGCAAAATTCTACTGATTTTTTGCGTAGGCGTAGCCAGCCGCAGGTATTGCAACCAGCCCTACCAGCATCTCGTACCCGTCGCCGCCAGCTGTGGCCGATTGTGGGTATTGTGGGGAGCAGTGCGTTAGCAGCTGCGATCGCTTTAAATTGGTTGTGGCATCGACCCCAGCAGCCAATTCTGCCTAACATACCAGTAATTCCAACCCAGCCTTTACCCATTAAAAAGCAGCAAAATATCGATTTACAGGCAGCAGAGACTGGAATTGTCACCGCCACCGCTACAGAAAAATTGAGCCAGGGCGACTTGCAAAGTGGGTTATTGGCTGTAGAAGAACTACTCAATCGTGGCGCACTGACTGCGGCTGAAACTGCTCTGAAACTGATTTCAAGTAAACAAGCTGACGATCCATCGGTGAACTTTTACAAGGGACGATTAGCGTGGCAGTCTATCCAAGTCGGAAATAATAACTATAGCGTCGATGATGCCCGCCGTTACTGGGAAATTGCTGCAAAAGCTAACCCAGAATCGCTTTTATATAATAACGCTTTGGGATTTGCTTACTACACTGAAGG
>NZ_DASQZC010000419.1:0-1652 GCF_035638895.1 Nostoc sp.
GTGTACACCACCAACTTCATCGTCTGCGATCGCTTCCCGACCAATCACCCAAAATGGCGGATACATCCGCAGTGTTTCCTGTACAATCATCTTGGTGTAATTCAACTTTGGCAAATCGTCGAAAGTTGGTTGGCGATCGCCCAGTACTCTTACTAGTTCCGCTTGCATCTGACGCTCAACATTTGGGTTGAGTGACAACAAATGCCAGACCCAGGATAGCGCCCTCCCGATCGGTTCAAAGGCGGGTAAAAGAATCCATAAGAGTCGTTCGCGTAAAAGTTTGGGACTCAAGCCTGTACCCGTCTCATCACGCCATGATTGCAACACCGAAAGCAAATCTTCCTTATCTGTCCCATCATCTTGGCGTTCTTCAATGATTTTGTCTATTGCTGTTTGGAGTGTTTGCACAGCTGCCATATACTTGCGATTGGCTGGTGTAGGAAAGCTCTCTGGTACATTGAAGTTCGATACAGCCGTAGCATTGAAGTGATTGATGATCACTTGCATTGCTAGAGCAACATCATCCAAACCAGTGTGGAAATCATGACCAATCAAGGTCTGTGCTGTAAAAGACAGACTGAGCCTCATCATTTCTTCTGCCACATCAAATGACTGATGATTGTCAGCAAAAGTCTGCCAACGAGCCAGCATTTTCTGAGTGGCATTTGCTATGGCACTATCCATAGTAGCATAGTGTTGAGGCTCGAAAAATGGTCGAATGATTTGACGGTTAATTTTATTAGTCCACCCTTCTCCAAAAAGCAGCTTGGTTTGCATTTCCAAACGCTGGAGCTTTTTATAGTTATTGATATTTTCTTGTAAAGCATACTTAATATAAAGAGGATTATTGATAACAAAAACTTTTTGAACTCCCAGATTTAAACAAACGATATCTCCATACTGAGCATGAAGACTATAAAAAAGCTGGAGAGGATCATTTGCTAGCCTGTTAAAAGCATTAATAGAGGCTAGCAAATTTGGCCCATGATTTTTTACTTGAGTTGTATTCTGGGTTGATCTTATATCAATAGACATTGAGCATTTCCTTTTAAATTATAAGTTTTTCTCAGTTAATGAGATCGCTTGCAAAACTTGCATTAAGAAGGGTAGTAAACGTCAATCCTACCCAACTAATTGCAACGCATTAAATTTACGATTCTGCTAGTTTTTTAAGAGCCTGATTCATTAACTCAAAGCCACTTCGAGTATTTTGATTTAGCTTTTTTGCCATAAGAGGAATAAGTAAACCTACATAAGTTTCCTTCTGGATCAGGCGAACACCTTCACTTCCCAATTTTTCAATAATGAAAGTGTGTTCCCCATCAAATATACCAGGCAATATAAACTTACCTTCCCATACCAAGGTCTGATTTTCTTCGTTTTTGACAATTGTCGGATTAAAAACCATCCTTTTTAGACCAGGGGGTTGCACATGGATGGTAATTTTGGCACCTTTCTGAATCGTTCCTTCTGCTTTGACCAAAAAAGGATTCCAGTTGGAGTAATCATTTAGATTGGTTAGTATATTCCAGACTTTTTCAGCTTTAGCTGAAATTTCAATATCTGTATAAATTTCCAAAGTATTTCTCCTATTTAGTGTTTGTTCTGTTTGGGAAAATATAGAAACTTTCATGCTTTTTATCCTGTTAGCG
>NZ_DASQZC010000420.1:0-12645 GCF_035638895.1 Nostoc sp.
AAACGGCGAAGTAGTGACCTTCGGATGGGAATAAAACGATGACGCAATCTAACACCATTAAACAGCAGCAAGCGCAAAGAATATTAGAATTATTTGCGATCGCACGTCAGCGATATTTAGATGCAGGAGGAAATCCTCGACGTACCCCAAGAGGACTTAAGGGAGATGATTATATGACAGATGAGGAAAGGCAAGAAGCATTGGTATTAGGAAGGCAAATTTTCCCACAAGAATATATTGATAATACAGCACGCAGCATCAAATATCCTCCCGTGGAAAGCTAGCCCATTCTTCACTACGGGCTTAGATAAGCTGTTCAACTTACAGTTTGTTAAGTGTATCATCAACTAAGAGTTGAGGTAGTGTTTTCCATCGGGGTAAGAGAAATGGATTTACGGAAGTTCCATACGAACTTGTTTGTTGACGATAGCAATGAATCTAGTGAATGGGAGTGGGTCGCTGATTTAAGTGATGAAGCGGAGTTTCTGGAAAACCTGCGCTACTGGCAAATTGTTAGATATAAGTTTAACCAAACTTATTTAGTCAGTCTTGATTCGGATTACCAAGTTAGTTTTCTGGACTTTCTGTGTTTCACTGATCGTATTTTCAATATATACAGGTGGGCAACACCAGAAAGTTTCTATGAACTCACAGGGCTGCTATTATGTTTATTGTCAATTCAAAAAAAATATATATTACATAAGCAATGTCCTTATAGAGTTACTTTAATATCAGGATTGCCAGAAGATTTATTAGAAGATATTTTGAAGGCACATACAACTTTACAAAAACGTTTCAGTTAAACTAACTGAAACCCAACAATCAACACTTAATACCCATCGGTTATTTCGACTCTACAGGATCTCGACGTGATATTGTAAAGCAACATACTGCTGCTAAATCATTTTGACTTTAAAGAGATTGCTTGATGCCAAACTCATGCCATGTTTACCTATTACAGAATGGGCAACATCAAGTCCTAAACATTCCTAATGAATTTGCTCTATCCAGCACAGAAGTTTTGTTACGCAAAGAAGGTAATCGATTAATCATCGAACCCATTTCTTCCGGTTCTCTACTTTCACTGCTTGCCACTTTGGAAGACATTACAGAAAACTTTCCTAACATAGATGAAGGGTTACTGCCACTCGATGATGTTGTGCTTTAATCCTATCTAATGACTTATCAATACCTGCTAGATACCAACATCATTTCAGATTTGGTAAGATATCCTCAAGGTTTGGTATTTCAGCGACTCGCAGCCGTAGAGGAAAACTGCATTTGTACCAGCATTATTGTGGTGTGCGAACTGCGATTTGGTGCAGCTAAAAGCGGCTCTCTGCGTCTTATTCAGCCTAATTGACTATCTTTTCTTTAGTTAAGTTCTCAGAGATAAACTCCTCTAGTTCCCACTTAGTGAACCATAAATTTTTCCTAGCGGTTAAATCCATGTATCGGCTGTAATAGCTGTAATTTGGAGTGTCGATGCTGACACTCCAGCAAGGTTCATTAGAGTTAGGCTTTCGAGTTGATTTGTTCCATTCAATAATGATTTCTGGATTAGCTTCACTCCAAAACTGATGCGGGCAAAGTTTTACTACTCGCTTCATTTGCGTTTCATCTTATTAACGCTTACTTAAATTGTGCGATCGCCAAAGTTAACAGTGGTTAGCAGTAGTTATTATGTGATAACAATGTTTCACTTAAAAAGCACATTGTCAATACATTTTTCAATGCAGTTTGTATAATTAACCCCTATTCAAAACGCAGCCTCCACAACTGTCCCCACTACACACGCTTTATTGAAATTAACGCCGCTCAAATTTGCACCTTCTAACTCTGCACAAAGTAAATTCGCTCCCGTCAAATTCGCCCCCGCCAAATTCGCCCCCCGCAAGTCAGCTTCTTCAAGGTTTGCTTCACTCAATAATGCCCCTTGCAAATCGGCGCGACTCAAATCTGCACCTTTGAGGTTTGCCCCAGTCAGGTTTGTACCACGCAAGTCAGCACCGCGCAAATCAACGCCTTGCAAGTTCACATTCATCAAATTGGCACCACTTAAAAAAGCACCCACCAATGACACATCACTGAGTCTTGCTCCCATCAAGTTAGCGCCACGCAAATTACTACCCCGCAAGTCAGCGCCCGTTAAATCTGCTTGCATCAGGTTCGCTCCCATCAAGTTCGCCCGTAAGTCAGTTTCTTGGAGGTTGGCCCCCATCAAATTTGCTCCCTCCAAATGCCCACCTTCGAGTTTGGAAGCAGCGAAATTAGTGCCAACAAGGGTAGCACCAGCAAGATTAATCCGGCTTAAATCCAGTCGAGAGAGTTCCTCGTCTTCTAAATTTGCCCCTGGAAGTTGTTTGAGTTTTCCTAATTTAATGGCTTCAATATTCATGTAAAGTAACTACCAATCTCCTCACTGATCTTGCTGTGGCTATCCCATTGGGAATCAAGTATCCAGATACCGGCGCTGACTTTGGGTGTCATGATGGGTAAGTCGAGTCCCTGTTGTAAACCCATAACTAATAAAGTTAGGGTATCTACAAGTTTAGGGTCAAAGCGGTTAGATTGTTGCTGTTTGCACTCATCTAAAGCTTGAGTAAATATCTGTTCCCGGCTTTGATTTGACGATTTTCGCTGATTGACTCGCCACTGAAAGTCTGCCAATAATGCCAAAATTCTCGACTCTAAGGGAATTTCATCTCCAGCTAAACCTGCTGGTTCCCCTGTACCATTCCACCACTCGGTTTGGTGAGTGATAATTTGGGCAACTGCTCGCAGTCTTGGCATGGTTCGCAAAACTTGCGCCCCCGGTACTAAGGGACAAGTTAGGGGACAACTGGGAGCATCTTCTTGGTAGCGTGTGGATATACCACCTGTGAGAACGCTTTCTGCCTTCTGTAATGGATCTATGCGATGTAACAAAGCCGCTAGCCGTAACCTCTTAATCTGCCATGCCGGAAGATCCAAAAGCTGGCCGATCGCTTCAGCAAGAACTACTACTTCCGCAGCTGCCATTGGATTGTTGACATCTGCCATATCCATCAGTTGCGCCATTCGCAAAAAGGCTTGGATTTCGTTAGAAACCAAGTTGCGATCTAGGGTTTGTTTCTGAAGCGCTGTAGGGATGGATAAATTATCTTGCCCAGTCTGGAGGTAATCTACTACACGGGAGACAACTGCACCTAAATTTTGGGATCTGTCCATTGACGGTACAATTTGTTGTTTATCGGCTGTGAGTTTTTCGGCCAGTTCTGGGTTGTATTTTTTGATGTGAGCGATCGCTATTTCAGCTGTCTCTTGCACTAACTCTGGCTCAAATGTCCACAAGCCATAGAATTTACGCTCTAAATCTGATGTCGGTATTCCAGTGCTGCCATAATCAGCCTCTGATAATTCTTGACAAATTACCATTGCTGTGTATTTAGGCGATAAAATAATTAAGTGCCACTCCTGAGCTACTGGATCGACTGAATCTAATGCCACTAAGTCTACATTGGGTAAAAGGCTTGTGGGATGTTCAGCAAAGCCAGATTCAGCAGCAGCCATAATGACAATTTCGCCACTACGGTGGGCGATATCTGCATATCGCCCGGCTTCTTTTAGATACCATTTACCCTGTTGGAAAGCTGTAATTACTAGGGGCGTACCGTCGTCGGTTAAGATATGGTCTTCTAGAGCATGGCACAGGGCAACTAAGGTATTTTTGTAGTAAACACCAAATCGAATTGGCCTGGTGGTGTGGCGATGGGCTGTTTCTAGCTTTTGTAGGATTGAACCTTCTAACATGGGATTGGGTGAAAATAACCGCAGAGGGGGAGTGATTAGGGTAGGGGTAGGCGCGAGACAAGGAGATGAACTTTGCTCTTGTCTAATTCTGGAAATTTTATCAAACAGCTGCTAACTGTTTGTCTTTTGTCTCTATTGGTGCAGAAAGTGCTGCTTCTAAGTCAGCACAACCTAGTTTTTCTTCTAAGATTTTCATGACTTCACGTCCGAAATCGTTAGGGTTTTGTTGCCAAGCTTGCAAACAGACTTCTCCAAAGAACGAACCAAGAGGTTCAGGATTCCAGAGGAGTTTTTTGGCTGTCCACGGCATCAAACTCATTGGATCATACCCTGGTTTGAGGATGCCTTCTTTGAAAGCGTATTCTTCTAAATGGGTATGGGGTTGCAATCCAATAAAGAAAATAGCAGGTTCGACTTTATCAGCACCAAAAATCCTTTCTAGTTCTCGGTGGTAGGCGATGGTTTGGCGGATGGTTTCGGGACGTTCGTCAATGACGTTAAAGGAGTAGTTGACGGAAACTAAATCATTAAAACCAGCTGCTTTCAAGTCGCGGCAGTTTTGCAAAACGGTTCGCAGGTTATACCCCATCCGCATTTTCCGCACGAGTTCTTGAGAACCACTGGTAATGCCGATTTCAAAATAGTTCATCCCGGTTTTCGCCATCAAGTCGCACAACTCTGGTGTCAAATTGTCGGCTCTGATATATGCTGCCCAGTGGATGTCTTTCATACCAGAATCGACGATTTTTTGCAAAAGTTCTATGGCATCGTCGATAAATTTTCTGGCTGGGATGAATTGGGCATCGGTAAACCAGAAGTTGCGAATGCCGCGATCGTACAATTGGCGCATCTCAGCCACTACTTCATCTGCTGGGTTGATGCGGACTTGTTTACCTTCAACAACAGTGTAGACGCAATAGCAGCAGTTATGAGGACAACCACGCTTAGTTTGTACACCTATATAAAAGTCTTCTTCTTGCAGGTAAAAGTTAAATTCCGGCCAGATGGTTTCGATATAGTCGTAGTTACAAGCTGTTTTTTCTAGTGGCGTGGGTTGTTCGTGAATTAGCCTTTCCCGTGGTTGAGTTTCTCCGGCAACGTAACAGCGTTCATCTCGAAAATCTTTGCCACCTAAAAGTTTTTCTAGGAGGGTTTCCCCTTCACCCACAGAAATAATTGTCCCTTGGGGTAAGCTTTTGCCCAACTGTTCGTAAAATACACTGACTGCACCACCACCTACAACTACACGGGCATTAGAATTATATTTTTGGGCACGCTTTAAACCGCGTTTGATTAAGCCCTGATTGCGCCATAATTCTACATAGTAAGCGATGAAGATTCGTAAACCGCCCAATCCCCCGCGTAGTTTCAATAGAGGATTCTTTGCGTAGTAAAATTCAAAGGCGTTTTGTAGTGGGTTCCCACCGCGTCCACCAACTGGGGCATAGATTTGAATATCACGCCACGAAAATACTAGCAGTGTCGGTTTAAATTCATCGATACAGCGATCCAGAGCAGAACTGTAGTCTAAAGGTGGCACTGTTCCCAAATCAAAAATTCGCTGTTCGATATCAGGAAACTGTTTGTGGACGTGATCGCTCAGGTAGACAACCCCAATGGGAAAGATAGGGTTACAAGGAAGGCGAACGTAAAGAATTCGATTTTCCATCATGGGTGTTTTGACTTCCATCTTGCCAATCTTTGGGGAAAGCGAGATAAATTCCAGTTTTAAAGGGTGTTTTTCTTTTGTCTACTCTTAATCTCTGACAATCTTGCTTGACATTGAAGCAAATTATTGATATGCGTGAAACTTGTGTTCACAGATGTAAAAATCAATAAAATTGCTTTCTATACCGAACGCATGGGATCAAGAGAAGTTTTATGAAGACATTTTTCATATAGCTTTACGATAACATCGAGTTCATTCATAAAGCGATGATCCCAGGCTTTTAATCCTGCGATAGATGAAACACGAAAATACACTCCTGAACTAGGCTCAAGCTAAGGGGATCTTCACCATACCTACCCTGTAATTATCTGTCTTAAAGAAGTTAAAGATTTTTTGCCAAAAATTAAAAAATGTTCATATAGTGTAAAATTGCAGACAATCCATAAATTTTTATAAAATTTTTAGAAACTGCGATATGTATTGAAAGTAAAAATAATCTATAAAAGTTCAGTTGGTAGTCGGAGCTACAGCAACTGGGGATCAGGCAATGCTAGGCTTGGCTAGTGTAATGTAAAATTGTGGCGTAAAGCTCCTCAGCAGTTATGGCTCAAATATTAGATCCTCTACCACCTGAGCAATCGGGAAAAATTCTCTGCTGCTACATTAATGCCACTAGCAAAATCCAGATAGCTCGCATCTCCAATATTCCGAACTGGTACTTTGAAAGGGTTGTTTTTCCTGGACAACGTTTAGTGTTTGAAGCTCCGCGAAAAGCTCAATTGGAGATTCATACAGGGATGATGGCAAGTGCAATTTTATCCGATAAAATTCCGTGCGATCGCCTAATGCTCGACGAACCCAGCGTTTATGAGTTTGATACAGACTCATCAGATGAAAAAGACCTTATTAATACCAGGTCTATAGTGCAGCAAATTAATACAAAAATCGGAGATACTACAAAACCCTTACAAATCGTTGGTTTAGCATCGGTTGATTAAAAAAAAAATTTACTACATTTAAGGGTTGCTAATTCAGCAGCCTTTTTTGTTTATTGGGTATTGGGTATTGGGTATTGGGCATTGGGCTTGGTTATTCTCCTTTTCTTCTTTGTCCTCCCCTGCTCCCTCATCTCCCCCATCTCATTTACAATCAATCTTATGAATCTGCCTTCATTTCTTTGGTTGTGGAAAATAGCCGCCTGGTCAATGGGGTTGTCCCTGCTGGCATATCTGATGTTAGCAGTCACCGGCGCTTGGATGTTTCGGGCGAGAACTTCGCAGCAATTCCCTTTTAATACCCCATTTCTGGGCGGAAATAAAGGGGTGCGATCGCTCCACTATACAATGGGCATCAGCATGGTAAGTTTAGTACTACTACTGCTAGCAGTCGGTATTGTTGGCACTCTCGGTCACTTTGGCTCCTTGGGTCATTCATCACATTTAGTTGCTGGATTGATAGTAGTAGCATTAGTTTTACTATCTGCTTTCAGCGCAACGCAAATTAGTGCCGGACGACCTTGGGCTAGACCCTTACACGTCGGCGTAAATATTATTCTATTTATAGGATTTGCCTGGGTATCGCTTACTGGTTGGATTGTAGTGCAAAAATATTTACCCTGAAAAATTACAAATTACGTTAGCGAAGCGGTAGCGAGTCTTCTCCCAAGGGGAGACGCCAAGGGCGATAGCGCAGCGTTAGCGAGTCATCGAGCGTCACGAGCGTCATTACGAATTACGAATTACGAATTACGAATTATTAAAGTGGCATAGCTCTATATACGGCAGTCGAGGTAGGACATAGACCTACCGTACAATGAAGAAAAGCATTGTAATTGAGCCGTGACAGCAAACTCAGCCAATATTTCAGCTTCTGTATTTCGTCTGTCTCCTTTGATTCGGATGACGCTGCTGAGTCTATACATAGCACTCACAGTTCCATTACCCTTCTTATCGCAGGTAACAGCTGCACCAGTACCCCCAAAATTATTGTGGATAGGAATTAGCATCGGCTTCGTTGCCTTGTATGCTGTATTGACTGAACGAGTAACGGTAGATGACCAGGGAATTCAGGTTACTTACCCCGCCTGGGTACCTAGCTTTTTTCGTAAAGGCTGGTTTTTACCTTGGTCAGAAGTGAAAGAGTTAAAACCCCGCACCACTGGTCAAGGAGGAATAGTTTATTACTTTGTCAGCCAGGATGGGAAAGCTTATTTACTACCGATGCGTGTAGCCGGATTTGCCCGTTTCGTGCTAATTGTCCAAGCAAAGACGGGCATTGATACTACAGATGTTCGCCCTTTAGCGCAGCCGTGGATGTACTTGATTTTACTAGTATTAACATTGCTGTTACTATTGGTCGATGGCTGGGCGATCGCTACAGCATTAACTACCAAACAATTAACTTAAAATTGGGCATGGGAGATTGGTTATTTCTTCCCCACTCCCGACTCCCTATTCCCCACTCCCCACTCCCCTTGAATACAGCAAAAGCCACACTCAGGCTAGAGCAAATTAACCTGTTTACAAAGCTGAAAACCCAACTTCCAGGCAATCAGCAAGGATACCCCATATTGCAAGATATCTCCTTGGAAGTATTGCAGGGCGAACGCATTGCCATTGTAGGGACAGTAGGTGCTGGAAAAACTTCGTTATTACGACTCCTCAACCGCCTAATTGAACCCACTAGTGGCAAAATCTATCTAGAAAACCAAGAATATCGCCAAATTCCCGTCATCCAGCTACGCCAGATGCTTGTACTTGTATTGCAAGAATCAAAGCTGTTGGGGATGACAGTTGGGCAAGTGTTGGCTTATCCTTTAGTTTTGCGTGGTTTATCCAAACAGACAATTGAGCAACGAGTCAGTCACTGGATAGAACAACTGCATATTCCTAGTGAATGGTTGGGGCGAACAGAGGTGCAGCTTTCTGCGGGACAACGACAACTAGTAGCGATCGCTCGTGCCTTAGTCATCCAGCCTAAAATATTACTATTAGACGAGCCAACCTCTGCCCTTGATGCTGGTACAGCTTCTCATCTAATGCAAGTCTTAACCCAGTTAAGTCAAACTCATCAAACCACGATTTTCATGGTAAACCACCAACTGGAACTAGCTCAGATGTTTTGTACTCAGTTATTGCATCTACACCAAGGTCATTTATTGGCAAATCAAAAAGTCTCTGAAATAAACTGGGTTGAATTACGAGAAAGCTTAATTCAAGCAGAAGCTCAAGACGATTTTGGATTTTAAATTTTCATTAGTCAATCGTCATTGGGCATTAAGAGTGCTGTTAGCGGTAGCGAGGCGTTTAGCCCGTGCTGAGTTAAGAGTTAATAATTATCCCCTCATCCCCCACTCCCCACTCCCCACTCCCTACTCCCCACTCCCCATTCCCATCACACACTACTAAGCGTTGAACGTTGATTATTAAATCTCTCTCTACCTAACTTTGTTGTTTGTGATTGTGAAACATTGCTATTCAAAATTTCCATGTTAAAACGGTATCCTACATTGCGGATAGTTTGAATCAAGTTGGGTTGGCGAGGGTCAAGTTCAACCTTTTTCCGCAACGATAAAACGTGAGTATCAATGGTGCGAGGGTTATCGATAGCATCAGGCCAAGCACGGCGCAGTAATTCTGACCTACTCAGAGGCACTCCCCCAGCTTGTGCCAAAACGTACAGCAAACTGAATTCTTGAGGCGTTAAGTCAATGAACTCCCCTTGGAAGCGGACACGGCGCTGAACTAAATCGATTTGCAAAGTGCCATAATCCAAATAAGCTGGTGCAGTAGGTGTGCGCTTCCGGCGAATTAGTGCCTCTACCCGTGCTAAAAACTCTTGCATTCCAAAAGGTTTGCTCAGATAATCATCTGCGCCCGCCTTTAAACCTGCGACAATATCACCTTCAGTATTACGGGCAGATAGCATTAAGATTAGAGGTTGCTGCTGACGATGCAACCAACGACAAAACTCAATGCCATCACCATCAGGCAGGTCTGCATCTAAAACTACCAGTGTTGGTTGATGGCTTAAAAATACTTCCCTTGCTTGATAAATGCTGGCAGCTTGATGTACACGGTATTCCAGTTGTTGCAAGTGCCAACCCAACAACGACCTCAGATGGGGATTCCCCTCAATGATTTCTATACAAACCGAACCCACAGTGGCAAGACCCCTTAGCGTCGATGACTTTCAAAGTAACAAGCTCATCTCTAAGGTTTTGTAGCCTTTGTTACTTCAATAGCTATTGGCTTTACATTTCCTCATAACAAAAGTGGCAATATGTTTGAATTTATGCCTTGCCAAAGGCAATTAGAAATATTCTTAAATTTTTATTAAATTTATCGAAATATTTGCTAAACTTATGAAAAGTTCTTCTAGCTTAACATTCTGCTTTTAGATAGATATCATTTCCCAGAAAACTATAGCCTAAGCAGCTAGCTATTAACACAGTAGTTTTGTAACCTGATAATAAAAGTTGATTCTATCTTGCGGAACTTAGTTCCTATACCCACGAATGTATCAACAATACAATTTAGCTGAAGAGTTATGAAAATCATAAAAATAACTTAGCAGATAACTAGAATCGATGTTTTCTGGAATAGGATTAGAGTAGCTTGTAGCTGCTAGGAGGGTACTGCCCAAAGTAGATGTGTTGACTTTGAGTTAATGCCAAAGTGAAATTACAGTTCACATTTGAGCGTAAATCATTTACAATTCTCATTCCAAAGAGTTTAATACAGCAGTTATGCTCCAAGACACACAAACCATCCGCTATTACCAAAGACTCACCGACGCCTTCGTCGAGTTATGGAATCGCGGTTATCGCACGGATGACATGCGGATGTATTTGGATGGATATCTAGCCGCATTACGACATGGCAATATTCTTGAACCTATTCTGATTCATCGCTTAGAAGAGGAAGCCAGCCGCTACTTGTACGATGGATCAAATTTTGCAGTGCCGCAACCACAGCCACAACCCGATTACTACTAAGTACTATTTACTTAGTCGCTGATAGTAACCGTTAATTACCGCAGATAATCATAGCATATTATCTCTATTGGTCAACTGGTGCCGTGGTGTGAGATTTAGAGATATTGTATTGATAAAACCCATCCCCTCAGCCCTATATTGGTCTTGCCAATGCGACTGAGGGGATTGTTGACTATGAAATCAAGCCAACATAGAGCAAGTATTTTTTTCATAAGGGACTAATCTTGTGGGATGGACTGAAAAGCCCGCCTTGGGCTACGGGCACTCATGTCACCCACTCCACAAGAAAGAAGTAGAGTATTATTTATTTGGAAGTGTCTAAACCCATTAAAAACCCTTGAAAGGGGAGATAAGCTGTTATGTATACAACTTGCACAATCAGGGCGGGCAAGATGCCCACCCCACAAGCATTTTGAAAAAATATTAGTGCAAATTAAAGGCGCAACAGCTTACTATTTCTCTGACCTTTCAAGGATATTAAAACAATTCGCAATTCGCAATTCGCAATTCGCAATTCGCAATTCGCAATTACGTTTCGTGACGGGGATTTAGACCCCGACACAAAACCTGCTGCCTGTAGAGACAGGGGACTTAAACCCCCACCACTTGTTAAAAATGGCAAATTGCCTTGATTGCAAAACGCAAATTTAGCGGCATACCTTCTGGTTTGCGTCAAGAAATATTATGAGGCTAAAGCTACCTCTACCTTTTGCTGCAATTCACCTTTTTGGTACAGTTCAATCAAGATGTCAGAACCGCCAACGAATTCACCATTGATATACACTTGGGGAATTGTTGGCCAGTTAGAGTATTCCTTAATTCCTTGACGGATTTCAGAGTCTGATAGAACGTCAATTGTCTCGAAGGGAACACCCAAGGTATTGAGAATCTGCACAACGTTGTTGGAGAAACCACATTGGGGCATTAATTTGTTTCCCTTCATGAAAACCATAATCTTGTTCTGTTGTAGCAAGTTATCAATTCTCTCTTTGAGTTCTGGCGTCATGGTATTTGTGTTTCCTATGTTACATTCAACGATGACGAGTAAGAAGTTAAAAATTCATAACTCCTAACTCCTAATTCCTAACTCTATGTTTAGGAAGCTGGTGTTGCTTGCCAAGATTCAGGAGTATATGTTTTTACTGCCAAGGCATGAATTGCTTCGGTTGACATAGCTTGCCCCAAAGCACCATAAACTAACTGGTGCTGTTGCACTAGTCCCTTACCTGCAAAGTGCGATGAAACTACTGTTACCTGATAGTGGTCACCGCCACCAGTCAAGTCTTGCACCTGAACCTGGGCGTCTGGCAGTTCCGCCTTGATCATTGCCTCAACCTGCTGCGGACTAATCATCGCTATTCCTGAAAAAACTTACTTTTCTATTATTAACAGATATAGAGCAATGACTGTACCAAGTTCAGGTTTTGGCAAGGCTAGAGATAAACGCAGCTCTGAGGTGGATTTTTGAAGACGCTGCCTCAAAGCTACAGTAGATAATCCTATCCTAGCACTGGAAAGTTCTCAAGCTGCTGCTTAGGGAGATGGGGGAGATGAGGGAGCAGGGGGAGCAGGGGAAGTAGGGGAAAACAGACAAGAAAAATTTAATTTATTTTTTTGGGGATGAGGAAGATGAAGCACCACCTTCTCTGGGATAGGGAGAATCAACAAAACCCAATTCAAATAACTGTTTATAGGCTTTCTTACCTAAATCGCGCGTCGGGTTTTGACTCTTAATTATTTGAATCAACAACGGTACAGCTAATTCTGGCTGATTTTGTGCGCGATGTACCAATGCTAGCTGAAAGGTGGCTTCATCTCGCTTCTGCGCTGTTACTAGAGCTTTCTGGCGCTGAGAATCAGAAACTCTATTGTCAATTCCCGAAAAGCTAGAGTTTAATTCTTGATAAAAATTAGATAGCTGATTATAAACCTGACGTGCTTCTTGCAGTTTCTTGGCAGCTAAGGGGTAGTTTTGAGCAGAAACGGCTTGGTCTGCCTCTTTCAGTAAACGATCGCCACCTTGAATGCTCAAAAGGCTGTTACTTTGGGTTATGGGGCGCAGGTTATTGGGATCGTTGGGGTCAATGGGTTGTGGGCTAGTAGTGCCTGGTAACTGTGATACCTGAGCATTCACAGGTGATAGCAGGCTGAGGACTGCTATGACTGATAAAAGAGTACGGTGCATCAA
>NZ_DASQZC010000421.1:0-1807 GCF_035638895.1 Nostoc sp.
GTTTCCATCCGTGCAGCATATCGGCATTACTCAGTAATTGCACTAAAACTCCAGCCAAAGCATTACTATCTTTTGCTGGTACTAAAAGTCCTGCTTGTCCATTGTCCAAAGCTTCAGGAATTCCGTCTACCTGAGTGCCAACGATCGCAGTTCCAGCTTCCCTAGCTTCCGAAAGTACCAAGGGGCAAGGATCGCGGTGGGAAGCTAGCACAAATATGTCACAAGATATCAGATAGCGTTGAGGTTCCGGCTGGAAGCCTTCAAAATGAATCCGTTCTTTTACAGAAGTTGCTTGTGCCTGGGCCTCAAATAGTTGTTTATCAGGGCCATTTCCTACCAAATAAAGATGCGCTTGAGGAAAATCTGAGGCAATTTGTTCAAAGGCAGCGATTAACTCGGCGATTCCCTTACGTTGATACATCCCGGCTACAGTTGCGATCGCTGGACGCTGTAACGGTAAAGGTTGATAATCTTGTATTTGTCGCGTGCGGGGGCTGCCCAAGGTTCCATTACAAACTACCCGCAACTTGTTTTCTGAAATACCACGCCGTGCCATAGAATCTCGCACAGCCTTACTAACAGCAATTACCCTATCAGCTAAACCCATCAACAAACTAGAACGCTGAAATTCATTATGGACTGTGGAAACTAAAGCATATTTATGCCCTTTAAAAACGCGGGCTAGGATAACTCCCGTCATCATGTGGGCATGAACGATATCCGGCTGAAATTCTGCTGCGATCGCCAGGTAACGCACAGCCGCTTTAATAATACTTATCGGTTTCCTAGTTTGGTCTAGTTGGTAGTGTTTGACACCACATATATTTAGTAATTTTTCATATTCACCACCAGCCGAAATAACCGCTACCTCATAACCAGATTTAGCCTGTAAACAAGCTAGATCCACAGCTACATTGACAATACCGTTACCTATTTCTTGAACGTGATTCAAAATATGGATGATTCGCATAATCTTTGAGATATGTATAAAAAATAAAGATAAGTGGCTGAGTGGAAATCAACATAATTCTTGAGGTGTTCAATGACAACTCAAAAGTAGTCAGTAGTGCATAAAATTGACACTTGCTACTGACCAAGAGCGTTTATAACTAATTACTTAGCTTAAAGACTTATTCATTAATAGCTGGATAAATCGGGGTAAAAATCCAAAATTCTCAAGACTAAATCTGCTATTTCAGTCGCTACAGCCTTCTTTGCTCTCCTGAAATACTCTTCTGACTTTACAATTGCATAAGTTCATAGCGAATTGACGAAAACAGACTCTGCGTCCTCACTGAAATCTGAGCAGCAGCTTTTACTGCTCAAATTTCTCAGTTCATTTCAATTTCAACTCTTAATTCGTCATGAATTTACGAAATTATCTACTTATTCACTTTTGTAAATGCTAAGTTTTGAACAGCAAAAACCATCGTTAAAGCTTAATAAGTTACGACTCAATCAACACAAATTTCCGAACCTGAGAATTGTTTCCCTGAAAGCGGCGTGATGAGGCAGAAGTTAGCAAAAACTTCCAAGACTGAGGAGAAAGTATAGAAGGATCTATCATTGAAAGAAAACTTTTGATATTCTTTTGCTTCAGTGCTACTAAAATCCAATGAAGTTTCAGGTAATTTTTTATATCCTGAAGATGAGGAATTTTTGAGCAATGTTGCTCATCCACCAAGGCGTAAATTTTTTCCTTCATCAAAATATTTGTAGCTAACCGTTGAGACAAAGAAAACTTTTGATTATAAGCACCTGGCCAGATAGTGCGGTAAGCAAGACACTGATTAAGGAAAATAGCATC
>NZ_DASQZC010000422.1:0-1539 GCF_035638895.1 Nostoc sp.
GTAACTGCCCAACTAGCTCAGCAGGCCAGCATGGGTGTGCCGGAGAAAACGCTGCGGAGCGCTTCCATGAGCGAGAGGCCCTGTTTTCGTACAGTCGAGATGTAGCTGCGGACCCGGCAGAAGATCTCGGCTCCCTCCTGACTTCGGAAGCCGCCGGAGATCTTCTGCTTGGTCTTGAGCATGCGCAGGTCCCGCTCCGCCAGGTTGTTGTCGAAGGGGATCGCGATGTCGTACATGAAGGCCAGCACCAGGCCGGCATGCTTCCGCAGCCGCCGCACGAGGTTGTAGCCCTGGCTCTGTTTTCGCCGGCCCCCGCGCCCGGTGGGCGGACTGGGCGGGTGTGCGGCCTCGCCCTCGCACAGCAGCGCGTCGTAGCGGGCCCGGAAAGCCTCGGTCTGCACCGGTTCGAGCTGCCCCGCATCGGAAGCCCGCGCCAGCGTGGCGGCTGCCTTGATCTCCAGCAGCAGCTCGCTCATGCGTGGGGCCCAGGCTGCCTTCGTCTCTTCTTCCACGGCGACCAGGTCGCGCAGCAGGTGCGCGTTGCAGAGCGCGTGGCGGCCCGAATAGCTCAGGTACGAGGTGTACGCGTCGTGGATGCTGACGCCTTCGTAGCCCGGCAGCACGCCCATGGCGTCGATCGCCTCCCGGCCCCGCTTCGCATGCGCGCGGTAGAGCGTCAGCATAGGCGTGCCCGCGCTGTGCACCCACTGCCGCTTCGAGACGATCCGCAGCCCCGTCTCGTCGAAGTGCACGCTCGGGCTCTGCCGCAGGGCTGCGTGGATCTGCTGCTCCACCGGCTCCAGGAGTGCATGCGCCCGCTTCAGCGTACGGGTCAACGTGCCCTCCGAGATCGTCTCCCCGAACAGGTCGCGGATCAGCTCGGCCGTCCGGTCGTAGGGAAGCAGCTGGTGGACTTGCAGATAGACGGCGAGCGCCTGCACGCGGGGGCCGTACTGCACCGGACCGTTCACCCCCTCGGGGAACGCGGCCCGCGTGGTGTGCCCGCATCCGGGACAGCGCTTGTCATGCACACAGTGCTCTTCGACACGCAGAGCAAGCGGGGGGAGGTCGACGACCTGCCGCCGTTGTGCCGGGCGAGAGTCGACGCCCCGAAGGTCATCTCCGCACTGTGCGCAGCTGTCCGGCACGTGGGGGTGCACGTCATCCGGCTTCTCCACCTGCAGGCGCGTGCAGCCGGTGTGGCCGGACTGGCCACCCGGCTTCTTCCCGCTGGGCTTGCGCAGGCTCTTGGGCGGTTGCCGCCGGAAGGTGGGCTCGTCGCTGGAGGGGGGCTTGTGGCTGTTGTGGCTGTCCTTCGCCAGCCGAAGCTCCAGTTCCCGCACGCGCTCGTTCACCACCTGGACCTGGGCCTGGAACTCGGCGATGAGCGACTGCACCAGCGTGACGACCGGGTCGGGACCTGCTTCGTAGATTGCAAGGATCTCCTCGCGTGTCATCGTCGGCTGGGTTCCTTTGAGGCGAGGTTGATCTCTTTGTTTACCTCTGATGCAGAATCCGTGCGAAGACCTGGGCAGTTAC
>NZ_DASQZC010000423.1:0-31607 GCF_035638895.1 Nostoc sp.
TCCCGCCGCGCTGCCAAAACAAAAAAAGGTATTCAGGAATGGGGGAATGAAGGGAGGGGCGATGCCTTCGGCGGCAAGCTACGCAGCGCACCGGAGCAACCTAAACACGCTACATAATCTAGACAACCTAGACAACAACCCTAAAACGTCTACAACCCCCTACACACCCTTAAAGCCTTCCAAAATTACATCCTACGAACATTCTCTTAAATGTACAAAATCCTGCCTTAAAGCCCTGCTAAATCGCTTCTAGGGGCTAAATAACAGGGCTTGCGGGTTAAATGGGTTGGGTAAGTATCGGAGGGTTGGGGAATGTTGGGGAAGGTTCGGGAAAGGGTGCTTGAACAATATCAGTTAACCTACGAGTGCGTAATAAACTGTTTAGAGTAACTAAACTGCTTAGAGATGTACCGCCGTTAATGGTTGCAGCTTCGGTGTTACTAATATCCGTAAAAAAGCTTTTGTCCAGTTTTTTGCTTTTCATGGAATTATCCAGAAAGATTGCTCGGATATACCACTATTCTCACATAATATCGAAATATCAAAGGTTTTGGCGTTTTTTGGGTATAGAGAAATTCACATTGGTTTACTTTGGATTGTCGCCTTGCATCAGTGCATCTAACTGAGCTAACAACTTCTCTACTTTGGATTTTTTCTTCGGGTCATCCCACACTTTCGCTTTTTTGAAGCGTTGAAAAGTATCATCAACACGCTCTTTTATGGATGCCGATTCTGTTTGCTCTGATGACTCTGATTTAGTCTGCTGTTCAATTTCTTTGATTTTGCGTTTAATTTCACTTAGTGAGAGATTATAAGCGATCGCATCTTCTAAGAATTGCCTTCTTGTTTTTTCATCTTGAATTCGGGCGATCGCTTTGGCTTTACTTGTCTCCAGTTTCCCCTGACGTAGTACCTCTAAAATGTCACTGGGTAAATTGAGCAAGGGCAGACGATTGCTGATAAAAGAATCTAGCTTGATGTTACCAAGGGAGGTTAAAACTTCCTGCACCACATCAATTACATCATTGCCAATAACGTTATTGGCAGCAATTCTACCCCGTTGTTGATTTTGGATGTGATGTAGCAGTGGTGGTACTTCTTGGGGTGAAATCTTTAATTTGACAGCCAAAAGCCGCACAATCCCATCAGTTTCTTCAAGGTCAGTGAGTGCCGAACGAGCGAAGTTTTCAATCAGGGCAATTTCTAGAGCATCTTCATCACTGAGTTGACGTATAACTACAGGGACTTCTGCCAATTCCAGAATCTGGGAAGCTCTGTAGCGCTTTGCCCCTGCCACTACTTCGTGTTTATCACTACCGGAAATAGGACGGACTAGGAGTGGTTCTAGAATGCCGTTTTTTTTGGCAGTAGCAACAATTTTGTCTACCTCTTCTGGGTCGATGTAGTACCGCAGTTCTGCTGTGGGCAGCACAATCAAACTGAGGGGCATAGTTGCCTTAGTTTGGTTAGCATCATCCCTAAAGATAAACTCTTCTACCATTCTTCTATCTCTTGCCATTGGTTACTCCCAAGGCTTCGGTAAAAAGTGCCTCAAAATCTTTGGCTGCGCGTTTGGCTGTTGCTCCGGGTAGTCCCCAAACTGTCGTGCCTTGCCCAGGTGCATCAGCAATTACTTGAAGGTCATACACCATTGTTTTTAGTAAAGGAAAGCCTGTATTTTTCTCTGATAATGCTCTTTGGGCATCTTTGAGTAATACAGTTCCTTTTTTTGCGTGATTTAAAAATAAACCAACATGGGGCATACCACCTCGCAGTTCTCTTGCCTGCCGCAAAATTCTTACCATTTTGGATGTACTGTGCATATCTAAACCTGCTGGTTTACAGGGTACTAGGGCTAGGTCACATCTAGATAAAATTGCTTTGGTTGTCTCGCTGAGGCTACCTGGCCCGTCTACAACTACAGCATCATATTGTTCTGCCAATGCGGGAAGTTCATCAAATAAATCATCCGGGTCTATCATTGTTTTGCAGGGCAGTTGCAGGTCTTTCATCCAGTTAGTGCTACTCTGCTGTGCATCTGCATCTACAACTATCACTGTTCCTTGTTGGCTTAACCAATATGCCAAATGCCCAGATACGGTGGTTTTGCCTGCTCCCCCTTTTTGGTTCGTTAACCCGATAATCATAATTTTTCACGCATCTACGTGCTAAATTTACTACTGCGCTTGTATCCGTCACAATTAACTGTCACTGTTTATTTAGCAGCAATAGTATCAGTTTTTTTATGAGATGACTTGATAGTACTGCGATGGCTTTGCCCGCCGCAGGCATCGCATCCCATTTATTTATGTAGTTTTGAAGATAGACCCGTTGCCAATAACGTTATTGGTAGAAATGCTTTTATTTAGAGAAGCTGATGCAAGTGAAAATCTTAGCTGCTATTGAGCCGATAGAAAAAGTAATCCACCAGAGAGGTACTGCCCCTCCTATATCTGTGTTATCAGCACAGCGCCTCACTTTTCAGCTTCTGGTGGAAGGCGGAAGATGGAGGAATTGAACCCCCAGGTGTTACCCTGCTCTAGTTTTCAAGACTAGTTGCCCTCCCTTAAGCAGCATCTTCCATATAAGGGGTGTCTGGCGGGACTTGAACCCGTTATGACTGGTTCCACAAACCAGCGCCGCGACCGCTTTGGCTTCAGACACCATCAGTGGATACTGGTCGGATTTGAACCGACATCTTTCTGCTTGCAAGGCAGACGCTTTCCCAATTAAGCTACAGACCCATGAGCAGGAGTGGTAGGGGTCGAACCTACATTGGTCGATTTAGAAGATCGATGCCCTCATCCATTAGGCGACACTCCCATAAATTGGTAGCCCTGGCAGGATTTGAACCCGCTACTTCCTCTTTGTAAGAGAGGCACTCTCCCAACTGAGTTACAGGGCTAAGAAAGCGATCGACGAGATTTGTAGCTTGCTTCCCGTAGGGTACTCGTACCTAGAGTTTGGAAGACTCAAATGCTGCCATTACACCACAATCGCATTGAAGCTGGTGACAGGAGTTGAACCTGCAACCTACTGATTACAAATCAGTTGCTCTGCCAATTGAGCTACACCAGCACTAATTTTGGTGACGGGGGCAGGAGTTGAACCTGCCGATGTTCAGGTTATGCAGCCCCACGAGCCACCGTTGCTCCATCCCCGCATATTCACCAATACCCCTGACTGGATTTGAACCAGCAACTTCCAAATTTTAAGTTTGGCACCTCTTCCACTTGGGTTACAGGGGCAAAATTTGGTGGGTCGCCCAGGGGTTGAACCTGGATAAGTCTGCTTAAAAGGCAGCTGCATATCCGCTCTGCCAACGACCCAATTTAATACCCTTGGTGGGAGTTGAACCCACAAAATCTGGTTTCTAAGACCAGCACGTTTGCCAGTTTCGTCACAAGGGCAAATGGTCGGGATGGCAGGATTTGAACCTACAACCTTCAGCTCCCAAAGCTGCCGCGCTACCAAGTTGCGCCACATCCCGTTGGTACTCCTGACGGGAATTGAACCCGTACATAGACTGTTTTTGAAACAGCCGCCTCTTCCAATTGGGCTACAGGAGTATACATAGGCTGGGAAGGAAGGAATCGAACCCTCAAACTTCGCATTCAAAGTGCGACGGCTTTGCCTGTTTGCCTACTTCCCAATAAATGGCTGCCTCAGCAAGAGTCGAACTTGCAACCTCGCGGTTAACAGCCGCTTGCTCTGCCATTGAGCTATGAGGCAATGTGCCAGTCCCCCAGATCCGGATTGAACGGATGACCTCTGATTTTTCAGACCAGCGCTCTCTACCAAAACTGAGCTACCGGGGGATAAGCGAGAACGGAGAGACTTGAACTCTCAATCTTCAGTTTCGTAATCTGAGATGTTATCCAGTTACACCACGTTCTCATAAGGCGGAGAGAGAGGGAGTTGAACCCACAGTGAGATGATGAATCTCACAACTGTTTAGCAAACAGCTTGCCCTGCCAATAGCAATCTCTCCATAATGGGCCGGGCTGGAATTGAACCAGCAATACTGAACGCGGCTGTTTTACAGACAGTTACCTACACCAATAGGCGAGCCGACCCATAAATTTGGTAGTGCAGACGGGACTTGTTCGCGTTAGCGTTCCCGGAGGGTACCCGCTAATTACACGCTTGAAAGACGCGTCGCTCGACCACTTCGCTTCTGCACCATCAACGCACAGACTAGGATTTGAACCCAGAACAACAGTTTTGGAGACTGTGGTGTTGCCGTTACACCATCTGTGCATTTGGTCGCAGTGGTGGGAGTTGAACCCACATCGACCAAGTTATGAGCTTGGAGCTTTGCTATTAAGCTACACTGCAATATTTGGAGTCCAGGGCGAGAATTGAACTCGCACAGTCGGTTTTGCAGACCAACACCCTACCATTAGGCGACCTGGACATACTACGAGGACGACAGGAATCGAACCTGTGACCACTTGCCTCGGAAACAAGCGCTCTTTCCGACTGAGCTACATCCTCATTTGGAAGCCTTGACGGGAGTTGCACCCGCTTCTCTCTGACTGAGAATCAGAACGACTTGTCTATTTGTCCACAAGGCTACACGGGGATGATGAGATTTGAACTCACGTTCTTTCGCTCGACAGGCGACTGCTTTAAACCGGACTAAGCTACACCCCCACGTTAGATGGCAATTATTTAGTTTTCATGGTTCAGAAGTGTTTGCGCTATGCCTTTTTGAGAGGCTGTAGTGCTTTACTACACATATACTACACAATGTATTATGGGGTGTCAAGGGCATACTACAAACTTTTTAAAAGAACTGAGAGGGCAGTGTTACGTAATCGAGCTTATTGCCCTCTCTGACTAGGTTTGAAGTTAATTACTCGTTCTCACTCAGGCGTTGTGCGTTCCAAAACTGTTCAGCAAATACAACTGCTGGGTGAATTGGGGCTTTAGGCTTGCTTTTTAGTACCATTCCAGCTTCATGAGGTAAGCGATCGCTCTTGATTGAATTACACTTCTCACACGCAGTTACAACGTTGTCCCAGGTATGCTGTCCACCCTTAGAGCGGGGAATCACATGGTCAAGTGTTAAATGCTTGGTGCTACCGCAGTATTGGCAGGTGTGGTTGTCTCGCTTGAGTACTTCACGCCGATTTACAGGTGGTACTTTCCAATGGCGTTCGGGATTGCCAACAGTCAAGCGAATATGTTCGGGAACTTGTAGTACAACGCTGGGTGAGCGGACTTCCCACTGCTTTGTACTGCCAAAATTCAACGATTCTGCCTGACCTGTGACTAACAGCACGATTGCTCGTTTAATGTTGATACGTGCTAGTGGTAAGTAGTTCTTAGAAAAGACCATCACCGAATTTTGTAATATGTGTGGTTGAGCTTGCATCACTGATTCACTCCTCAAAAACTAACCCCCGCCTCTGGTGAACAGGAGCGGGGGTCAGGTAGTTGATACTTTTTGCCCTATGTTGGTGCTGTAAGACATTTGCACCTCCCGCTTTGGATAAGTTGGTCTAGATTCAGCCATCCGGCAATTACTCCCAAAATGCCTTCACTTGCAGATTTATCGCCGTCGAACAGATACATTCCCTCAAATGCAAGCAGCGCGAATACTCTGCCTAAACCCTTGCTGGGTCGGCAATGCACCGCGCTATTAATGGTTGAGGATAATCTGCTTATCATTGAAGGCTTGTAGTATTTGTAATTGAGACTTATATTAATAATACAGTTGTAGTATGCGTTTGTCTACTGCACAATTCTGGGGACGGGCGAACGCTGCGTGAATGCCTTGGCGTAAAGGCTAAATTTGCAGATGGGGCATCATTTTTTCTCAGCACAACCTTCTAAAACCTTATTCCCCAGGATAAAAATTGCCGAGTATGGATACTCTTTATCTGACATACCATCGCTACAGGCATCGACTTTTTTGATGATTAAAATATTGTTACCTTTGCCTCGAAGTCGGTAAACTCGCACCAAGTCTGCGGGACGCGCCTCTGCTTTTAGAGGTGCAACATAGGGGAAGGTTTGCTGTTTTGTGTCTGGCGAAGAGTAGACAATTCCCTTCTTGCTCACAGTAACACTCCAAAAGGGTTCTGTACCCCTAGCGATGAATTCTTCACTACTAGCAGTTTGTGCAACAACGAGACTATTCTTAGTAATAGATGATTCATTGGCAGTACTGGGGCTGTTAGCTAGTAAGCTAGCGCCAAATCCGAGCAGAGCAACACAACAGATGAAAGCTTTCATGTATCGAGAATTTATAGCTACTAATTTGCAATACTCTTGTATATTATTGGACAACTGTAACTATACGGCACTCAAAAGACGTGGAACAGTTCTGCCCTACTGCTCCCCTCAAGTATCCGCGTACTCATAATGTAATGGAGGCGATCGCAGCGTAGCACTGTATCTGACCCATCTTGCGGCACTGGTGCTATAGCGATCGCTTCTCTAATGAAGTTGCTGTTTCACTAAATAAGGAAAAAGGTGATCGCAGTTCGACTAGATTGCCTTTTCCTCTAAGAAAAATAGTTAGTTAAGAGCTTGAGTGATCGCCTTCCGTTGTTACCAAAACCAGATCGCCTTAATCTTCGGAATTTTGAAGATTGTGCTTTTTAATCAAAGCCTGGTTTTCAGGTTTTTTTAGCCAATCCTCAACAGCCTCAGTGAGCGCATCACTAAGGTTGGTGTCTTTCAAAGCAACTACTGCTCGAAAAAGTCGATTTATATCATTGGGGACATAGCCCCTTAGCTCCTTTTTATCAGCCATCGAAATTTACGCGCATCCGCTTAATTGTGGCATAGCGCTTGTGAAAATTCTGGTTTATGCGTTTATGCGTAACCGCGCTTATACGTTAAAATTTCATTGTTGCTGCAACAGCAATTTCTAAAAAACTAGCGATCGCTATGTGAAGGCTTGGCAACCCTGACAGTGATCGCTCCCAACTTGCCCCCGGTGGTGACGCATCGGAGGACTTCCCCCACCGTAGAATCAGCTACAGCAGGAGCAATGCAATTATGACGCGAGACGAATACGTAAAGCAGCAGTTATCTAAACACTATCCCACTCAAACAGCAGCAGCGAAGGATTTAGGGGTAGAGGAAAACACAGTCAGGCGCTACTTTAACAATCTAAGAAAGCCAGGTGATGCAGTTTGCAGGGCAGTGCAACTACTTGATTTTGTGCGATCGCTTGGGTTGGAGCCACCAGAACCCATAGCTTTTGACTAAGACAATACCAATGGCAATAGACCCCGCTTTTCGCGGGGTTTTTAATATCAATGGAGTGATGAAATTTTGAAGAAAATTTAAGTGAATGCCCAAAAATTACGCACAAGTTCACCCTCTGGCTTCGGTAGTTCGCAATCGACGGAAACCGCCAAGACTGCGACTACCTCATTAGATGAAATCGTACCCGCGATCGCATTCTTTCCCAGACTACAATTAGCCTCTCTATGTGGTGTTGGCGGCTCGACTCTTGACCGCTATCGCAATGATTTAATTGAGGCGAAAGTATCAAGATTTGAATGGCAATTTTACGGCGGTGGATATGACAGAGAATCGGCTGAGTGTATGTGGCAGTATGCCCAATTAGTAAAGATGATGCGAGTAGCGATCGCAAAGCAAAATATCAAACAGCACATGGAGGAATTCTGGTATGACCGTGAGAAGAACAGGTAAGGTAGGTGGTGATAATCAGCCTAAAACTGGTTCCCAACAATCAGCCGAAAGTGCTGGGGAAAATCTGCAAGGTCAGTTACAGCAGATGAGTGAACAAATGGGAGTTGCGATCGCAGACAACATAACTGCTCAAGCTCTAATGATTGGCTTTACCAAGCTGCAAAATGGCGAGTATGGCCCAATGACTCAGAACATTTTGGAATCGGTGAAAACAGGGTTATCAAACCCTTTCACGAATTGGACGGCACAGATAGAGCAGTGGCATCTTACTCCTATAGCGCTCTTGCCTTCCAGCAACGAATCCACACTCTCTTAATTCTTAGAGGAATTGCTCGACTTCAAAAAACTTGTACAGTGTGGGCGTACACCTTGTGCGCCGGAGGCATCGCAATCCTTGCAGTCTTGAGTTTTCTAGCAATGTACGTCACAGCAGTTAAACAAAATGAAAAAACTAACTGTGTTTCTGCTGATTTTCATTCCAACATTTCTGATAATTTACGGAATAGTAAGTAAGGTGGTACTCAGTGGCAGAGAAAGCAAGGGGCAGGAAGCCCTTAGACCGAATCAAATCAGCAATGTCGATAGTCGCCAAACCATTAAAAAGCGCTAATCCTGAAACAGTTACAGTTAACGCTACACCAGTTAAATCAGACCATTTAAGCCAGGGTATAGCGCCTAATTTACCAGAATTGGTAAGGGTTTTTGATAATGCCCCGGAAGCTGCGGGGCTGTTTACTTCCCACTTTGGCATTGACTTGCAAAGTCTTGCTGGGATGTCGCCTGAGCAATTAGCACAGCAGACTGATATGATTCTGCAAGCCAAACAGTTCGCAGAATATCTCCCACTAATTGAGCAGCATATTAACGACTATATAAAAGCCGTTACTGACTACAATACTTTTATCGCTAGAGCTGTTAAATCTGGCGCTAAAGGTATTAAGGAAATCGACAAAGCCAAACTGGATGTAATGCTTGAGTGGATGGGCTATAAAGCTCATCAAGAGCAATTGGGACGTAAGGGAGATAATGAGCTAATTAAACTCAATGCTGAAACTGAAAATGTTATTCGTTTATCAGATTTCAGTGTAGATATGGCATTGAAAATTAAAGCTGCGTCGCTGGCTAAATCCATTGAAGAGGCAACACAACGCCCAATATTAGCGGCTGAACTTGCAGAGCAACGTAGCATTGTTAATCAGCGCAAAATCCATATTAAAGAGCTAATTCAGTATGGAACAAGAGGCAAGTAACGTCACCCCATCCCGTAGACTGCGCTCAATTCAAATATTGTCGAGCATTAACGTCTACGGGCTTTTTTTTGGGATTGGACTAGCGATCGCTAATATCTCCCGTCTCTTCCCCTACGGGGGAGCAATCTATGCGGTGGGAGTGATTTCAGCAATTGGATTATCACTTTTAAAAGCAGATAGCGAAGCGGTAGCGAGTCGTCGAGCGTCGGTGGATGCTCAAAAGTTGATAATTTTAGCGATTTCAATTAGTGCGATCGCTTTTTGGGATGCTCTTGTTCAATTCCTTTTTCAGCCTATATTTCTGGGATTTTGGATAATTCCACTGTGGCAATGTCTAGTTTATGGGATTGGCTCTTTAATGATGTTGATTGGCATATTGTCAGCGACAAAGGACGCAAATTAGGCCAAGCTGCACGACGTAACTTGATTACTACCAGCGCTATCTGTGCGATCGCTGGTAGTTTCTCTGCTGGTGTAGGGTTGGTAGGAAGCTACTCACCACGCGCTACCTACTGCGACAATCGGACGAAACCATGCACCAAAGTAGAAGTTAATAGCTTTGACGAAATACCCGTTAATGTAAACGCTAAATACCTTCCTGGCTATGGCTTACAGCGTACTGCTGGAAGTATCTTAGCAGTGTTGCTATTTGGTGGTGGGTTATTTGCGATCGCAAAGGCTGAAGAGGAGCAAGAGGAGATTGAGCCACAGTTACAACTCGACAAACAGCTTGCAGTAAAACGGCTTGAACTCGAAGCTAATACTGAATTTCAAAACCTTGAAAACCTTGCACAGACTAGGGTAGAGGTTCATGAACAAGAGTTAAAAGAATCGGTTGCGGAAATGTTCTTTGAGCGTAATCCAGAAGCGATCGCACAATACTTGCCAAAGTCTGAGCCAGTTCTAGAACAATCACAAAAATTGCCCGAAGTAGTTGAACTCAAGGTTTCAGAACCTGAGCCAGAACCGGAACCAGAATTATTTTTTGGAGTTGAACTGCCAAAGCCACCAGCGCTCGGCGTAGAATTTTGGGATTGGCAATGGTTCAATAATCGCATTGACGATCTGCCCCATATCCGGCTCATCGCTCCAACTAACGGGGGTAAGACTACGCTTTGTGATTGGCTTGTTGACGTGGTTCCGTCCAACGAGCGCATGGTACTTACTGTAAAGCGTAAACCGCATCAGTGGGCGGGTTTGCCAGTTTATGGAGTCCCTGAAGCTTACGGTATTATCCGCGAAAAGCTGGAATGGCTGCAAGATGAGCGAATCGAGCGTACACGGCTTATGGAAAAAGGAGTTTACCGTGGGAGATTCAGCGCAATTGTAGATGAATGGAAAGCGATCGCTCGTAACATCAAAGCTATCAAAGACCCAGAGACAAAGGAAATTATCTCACCTTCTGCAAAAGAAATCATGGGGGAACAGCTAACACTTTCCCGTGAATCACTCATCAGGATCTTTGCTATGGCTCAAGGTAGACAGGTTATCACCTGGGGGCTGGAGGGAGAATCAGATATTTTAGAATGTTTCTGCACTGTGTATCTTGGTTCGTTCGCAGTGGAAGAAGCTGAGACGATGCAGCGTAAATTTGCTAAGGATTCTGAGGAATGGGCAGCATGGGGTAAAGTGGTTGAATTTCTGCGATCGCTTGGTAAACGGGCTGCTTGGATTGAGTGTGAGTTTGGGAAGTTTCCCGCGATCGCACCTGATTTATCTGGGTGGAAGCGAGAGGTTCAGGAAGTAACAAAACCTGTTGATGAAATTGCACTAGATATTATCATTCAACCTCATACTATTGAACCAACAATCACTGATATTGATGATCCAGAGGAATTGCTTCGTCTCAACATAGATAGGCTTATGGGTAACTTTGAGCGTAGCTTTGCTCAGTCTCCTATTTTAGAAAGTGGCAATTTAAAAGGTATTCATCCTGAATTTCAAGAAACAGAAGAACAGTCTGAATCGATCTTATCAGAACCTACAGAGCAGGCATTACTGATTGATGCTGCATCTGTACCAGATGAAAAACGGTATACCCCATTGCAGCTTACTAAGGCTGAAATCATAGCCACAGTAAGCAAGATGCAGCTTGATGGCGTGAGCCAAACCAAGATAGTTGGGCAGCTATGGCAGGTAAAAAAAAGCCGCAGTGGGTGGAGTAAAGCTTATCGAGAATTTAGGGGATTAGGATTTTAAAAATATCATGAATTTTAGCAATGGTCTACAACTTCGACTATTTTAATCAGTCAGCAAATCAGCCAGGGTATGTATATCTGCTAATTGCTCAAGGCTATCACGGGATAATTCCAGGATTATTACTGAAGCGATGCAAAATAGGTTTATCTCGCAATCCTGAAGCGAGAGTAAAGCAGATAGCTAGTTTTGAAGGCTCCCAGCCACCCTGTGATATTGCCATTTTGGAAACTGTCTATGTGCAAGATATGAAGAAGGTAGAAGGGAAGTTACACAAGAAATTTAAAGCGTCCAGTGTAAAGCTTAAAAAATCCCGCGAGTGGTTTGACTTGTGGATATGGCAGATTTGGTTAGCCTACTTTTGGATGAAAGTTTACCAAGTTAAAAATTAGTAGATATTGGGAATTATAAGATATATGAAATCCTACATTGTAAGACTTTATATCCGCCGCTTTTTTGGATGGAAGATGCATGATTTTTATCCATATAGAGCTTATGCGAAACGCTCTCTTCAAGGCAGCCTCCTAGATTGAACCCAAGGAGGTCTAAAAGGTGCAACGTTCCGTTAATTCTGTAAGCAATAGCAATAAGAGCGCATTCAATGCGGATGTCCCAGGCTGTTTATGTCTGGGGCTTTTGCTTTTGTGGTTGCTGGTTGCAAAAAAAGCCCGGAATCTTTCCAGTCCGAATTTCAATTAAACTCACTTACAAAAGTGAAAAAAATGAAACATATATGGCACTTAATAATTCTTCCATGTTCTCGCCGTTTTTCGCAATTTATGTAAAGCTTTAAACAAGTCATGGTTAGACGCTCTTTGGCGTTAAGTCGTATATCGTATACCATGCAATATTTACAGGCTTAAGCATATCTGGAGGTTGTCATGGATGAATTAACAGGTGGAATTCAGCAGTCTGGAATTCAGCAGTCTGGAATCCAGCAGTCTGGAATTCAAGATTCTGGAATCCAGCAGTCTGGAATCCAGCAGTCTGGAATCCAGCAGTCTGGAATCCAGCAGTCTGGAATCCAGCAGTCTGGAATTCAGCAGTCTGGAATTCAGCAGTCTGGAATTCAGCAGTCTGAAGCTGTATTAGGACTAACTTTGACTGACTCTGTTAGCTTGTTTTAGTGTAGATTTTTGTTGCTAACATCCAAGTATATATGAACGGGATGTCTACTATAGCAGCCCTAAATCATTTGTGATAAATCACATTCCGAGTTCTTATAAAAGTTGGGGATTTTAGGAGCAGCGATTTTGACCAATCAAATAGGATTGCTATAGTATATAGTCTTGTTTCTTCTAGACTTTACTTATACATTTTATCACTCTACAAGCATTGAAATGATTGCTCTAGAACAAAAAGTATCTGAACTGTTGGGCATTGCTATTGATTACCATAGACATGGTTATTTATTAAATGCTGAACAAGCATATCGCCAAGTCCTTGAATGCTCGCCAAATCATGCTAATACTCTCCATTTACTTGGTGTAGTCTCATACCGCATTGGAAAGTTAGAAGCTGGCATCAACCTCATAAACAGAGCTATTAAGCTTATACCTTTATCTTCTATCTTTCACAATAACTTAGGTAATGCTCTTCAAATTTCAGGAAAATTAGAGGAAGCAATTGCCTCCTACCAACAAGCACTAGAACTTAATCCTAACTACTCAGAAGCTCACAATAACTTAGGTAATGCTCTTCAAATTTCAGGAAAATTAGAGGAGGCAATTGCCTCCTACCAACAAGCACTAGAACTTAAACCTCGCTATCTATCCGCCTTGAAAAGCCTAGGTGAAGTCTTCCTCAAGTTAGAAAAGTTTGATGACAGCATCTTTTGTTACGAGAAAATTCTAGCAGCTAATCCTGAAGACTTGGGAACAGCAAATAACTTGGGTATTGCCTTTCTTTGTAAAAATTTGTATAAACACGCGCAAGAAATCTTTAATTATATACTTTTCAAAAAACGTGGTATTCCAGAGTCCAATATGGCTCGATTTGATACTAATTTTTGTGTTGACAATGAGACAGAGATGGGGCAGTTATATGCTTCTCCATTCAAGTTACAAGACCGAATTGACCAGCTTAACTATTTAATTAAGGGAAAGAAGATAGACTCTTCTTTTCAATATTTAGTGAATCGCTACCTCTGTCTATTACAAGAGCTTAATGCACAGGTTAATCGTGTACCGTACACTCCCCTCACACAGAATCAAAAAGCATCATTTGCAGGATACTACGACAAAATCATTTATTATGCAGATGCTCCTCATATTTCAGGAGCAACCCTAAATGAATCACTTAATTGGAATTCTATTGAGGATAAATATATTGCTTCCTCAGTAGTTTACTTCGACGACCTTCTGACACCAGCCGCTCTTGAAGGACTACGGAACTTTTGTCTCGAATCAACAGTTTTCTTCCGAGATAGTGAAGCCGGATTTGTTGGTTCTTATATGGCTGAGGGCTTCAGTTGCAGTCTCATATATCAAATTATTTCTGAGTTGAAGTTAAGGTTGCCAAGACTTCTGAACGGTTTACCTTTGAATAATATGTGGATCTACAGATATGGAAGTCGTGGTAGTGGCGTCAAAACGCATACAGGTGACGGTTCGGTCACACTTAATTTCTGGATCACACCTGATGAAGCAAATCTTAACCAGAATGGAGGGTCAGGTCTTGTAATTTATGATAAGGAGCAGCCGCTTGACTGGGACTGGCTCAAATACAATATGTATAAAGATGATCCACAGATTCAAGCCCGAATTGGTGAATTTCTTGAATCAGCTAACTCATTAGTTATTCCTTATCGCTGTAACCGTGCGGTACTTTTTCAATCAAACCTGTTTCACCGTTCAGATCCCTTTTACTTTCATGACTCTTTTGAAAACCGACGGATGAATATAACTATGCTGTTTGGGCGCCGTGGCAAGGAAAGTGCTGATCTGAAGTAGTTGCAGTTCAATTTTTTATTATTCCTCTATCATTGACAGAGTTAGCTGTTACGAGAAAAGCTTCCTCTATCTATCTGACTTTTCACGGGATGTGGAAAGTCAGATATATCCATGAGTATCAATTTAACCCAGACTTCTTAACAAGAATTATCTATAGGACTCATATCTTATTTTTGAACAAGATTTCAGATAAAACCCTAAGAAAACCGGCTTTTTAGCCTCAGTATATTTTCAAAAATAAAATCGGAGTCCTATATAGAAGAGAAGATGCTCGCTCGACATCGAGAGTATTAACATAGAAAAAATAGTAAAAAATTAGACACGTCAGGCATTTTTTCTGAGTGTCCGACAAGTCAGAAGTGTTAGATTAAGTTTGATTTACTACGGTTATATAGAGCAATTATAACGTTAAATGTGCTGTAATTTTTCCACTGTTTTTTCACATTTAACATTACCTGTATTTAAAACAGATTTCGGCTCGAATACTAGCATATGTACTTCTTCCTCTGCTACAGGAAGATGTTCGACTCCTTTTGGAATGATTAAAAATTCTCCCTCATTTAACCAGATATCACGCTCTCGAAATTTAATTAGTAAGTGCCCTTTTATTATCAAAAAAAACTCATCATCCAGATCGTGATGATGCCATACAAATTCTCCCTTTACTTTAACTAGCTTAATGTATGAATTATTGAGTTCACCTACAATTCTAGGGTTCCAGTAATCATCAAAAAGACTTAACTTGTCTACAAGGTTAACTTTATCCATCGTTACTTTCCACAAATGGGTTCTCTAATATTTTATATTATTTCTGGTTAACTAACTGTAATACAGGGGGAGTTGCTATCTTCCAACCGCAGGTATACCGAACAATATCTGTACGTTCGCTCATTTTCGATGGGAGGAAATTAAGTCTTGCACTGCCGACCATTTAGCATATAAAAGGGAGCAATGCTCCAAAATTAGATCGGGTTTTAATTCTCAGTTACATAGCTAGATTATCAATAAAAACAGCTATTTAATAGTGCGATCGCACTATTAAATAGCAATACGTTTCATTTAAGGCTCAAAGTCAGGTAAATTAAACATTGGTCATGACTAATGGAAATTGAGTGTGGTACATCTCAAGGACTTCTCGTCGCTGTCTCATAATATACAAAGTGATGAAGTACTAAAAGCGATAGAGATAGCTATACCAGCAACACCTATTCAACAGGCGATGAAGCGATGCCTGCGGCAGTAAACTACGCTCTCGTTAATCGCGCAGATGTAATGGGCGATGCCTACGGCGGGCTGCGCCTACGCATCCAAAAAGTGACGGATAACAGCACAATGGCACTCTTCTTTCTGGAATTCCTAATCTAGGCGGTGTAGTCCTTATTAGAACAACGACTTATAAATAACTTCTATAAATACCCCTTGGGGAATATAACCCCATCAAAAGCCCAGTCACGACGACCGGGTTTTTTGGGAAGAGAGCGATCGCTTCCTATCCTCTAAGAAAATGGTGGACCGATGCCTGCGGCGGGCTGCGCCTACGCTCAAAACTTACTCGTAGTTGCTCCCGTCTGCGGATATCCCAAGACTGTGGCATAAATACGGTACTGATTTATTGCACTGCTATGACATTCCTGGTTTGCCACCAGATAATCTCAAAATGGAAGTTCAGCAATCTACGTCGCCACCAGCGGCGTATTAGTGGGCGGAAATCAACTGTCGAATTGCGTGATTTTGGGCAATATCAAGTTCTTTTCTTCGCCGAAAGTGAAGAAATGTTGCTGGCATAAATTCGGGAAGTGCCTGTAGCGGAATACAACACTCAACGTCGTAGATTAGCAATGGATGAAGCACCCCGTCAACACAAACATCGCCTCCATCGTCATCCAGTTAGCACAATACAAGCTTTGGTTGATCAACATACGGAACTTCTGACTGTGCTTGAGTGAGTCTCAAGCTCTGAAATACCAACTAGATAGCTAGGGGGTATGTCCGGTTCTAAATGGGAGGGGCGGGAGATAATACTCCCCCTCGACCTAACTGAACCCCAATTCAGCCCGTCGAACTCACGTTTTTTTAAGACAACCATCAATCAAACATAGAGCGCATTTCTGCTGCCTGCTGTGTCATACCTAGTCGGTTGAAACCGTCCATAGCCTTTTTTGCCCATTCACGGCTTTTCTCTAGATTTCCTTTGACTTTTTCTAAGTTAGCAAAACAGCGTTGATAGTCAGCAGTGAGACGTTTGTCTTTATTGCGTTCTGCTACAGGCAAACCCATATTCAATAGTTTTTCAGCCTCGTGCAGTTCAACTTGCTTGATTGCAATATCAGCTAGCCTGTTTTGGGCATAGCTTGCTCTTCGCTGCCAACCAATTTTCTCAGCCTGTTTTTTTACTTGTTGATAGAGTGTTTTAGCTAAGTCGTAATTGCCTTCCAAGTATTCAATATCTGCTCTGTAAAAAGCAATGGTACTTAAATAACGGATGTGTTCTTGCTCCTCTAAACAAGCATTTTTTAAAAGGTCTTCTTTGATATTTAGCCAGTTGCGAGCATCCTCATATAGTCCTTGGCGAATACGTAGTGCAGCAAAACTTTTAGCCAAGTAATCCTGAACCCTCAAGTCAGCATACTCACGTTTACTCCATGCCTCGTTGAAAATTGGTTCAGCTGCTTCCAGATTCTGCTGATGACCCATTAGGGTAAGTGTCCAGCCTTTTCTTGACATTGCATAAAACCAAGTTGACCAATCGCCCAGGCGATTTGATAGTTGAATTAACCAATCCAGCCAAAATATTCGTTCTGACCAAAATCCATAGATATTCGTGTACCGATTTACAAGTTTCCATAGCTTTTTGACATCCTCATAACGATCCTGGTGAGCACACCAATACAGCACTGCTAAAAGGTTATCCCATTCGCTTTCTAGGTAATCATATTTGATTTGCCAATCTCCCGAATCTTCTCCACCATATTTGTATGCAAAATTTAGATACCACTTTACCCAACGTTCTCGTCCTTCTTGCTCAAAATCTGGATGGGCAGAGAGTTCTGTCAGAGCATATTCACGGGTGAGAGAAAGCATCACATATCGCTCTTTGTAGTGACGCACAAGTGAAAGTTGTTGGAGTCGAGCCAAACCTATATTTACGGCAATTAAGTCTGATTTAAATCCAGCAACTTCAGCCACTGCATCGTAAACCGGAGCATTGCGAAACATCGCTAGGGACATTAACAATTTGTGGGAAGCTTTTCCCTGTAATGGTTTCACAGATCCATCAAAGCAAAAACGCACTATATCATCAGGGAGCGGTGCTGACAAATTTAATATTGCGTCTAAAAAGTAACCACTCGCTAGCTGACCAATGACATAAATAAGAGCTATTGGAACTCCCCCAATGCGCTCGTAAATTTTTCCTGCATCCTCTTCACTTAATGTTATTTCTTTGTCTATTGCCTGTTGTTGAATTAGTTGAAGACTGTCTTCTTTTGGCAAGCAGTCCAGACGCATCGAAGCGTACATCACTATCTGCTCACGGGTTGTGATTACTGCTTTAGCAGTTGGTGGTAATTCCGACAGAAAAGCTATAACCTCATTTTTGTCCTCAATAGTTTCCAGGTTGTCCACGATCAGCAGGGTACGCTGTCTGCTAAGACTTTCATATACCCGATGAAGTTGATCTTCTAGAGGAGACTGGGTAATACTTGGGTCATCTAAAGTGTGGGCAATCTCCCTGTAAATATCCCTCAAAGTTCCCTGCTTCCTGAGCCGTTGTACAATACCTGTCGGGAATAACCAACTTTCTTTTGCTGAGGTAAATATAATCGCATCAAATAACGGTGTTTCTGTGGAAGATTGACTATGCTTGGCTTCCCAGCACAGGTAAGCAGCCTCCAATACTAGTGCGGTTTTCCCGACTCCCCCGATACCATCTACAGTAATAATTGGCGCACGGTAATTAAGGGAAATCTGCTTCAACAACCGACTAAGTTCTTTCTTCCGACCAATAAATTCTTGGTAAGTTTGAGAAGGGAGGTTGGAATAAGGATGTAATCGCAATGATTCTCTGGCAGCTTTTGGTAAAAGCTTGAGCCAGTATTCGTCTTTCTGATGAAAATTGTGTTGTAGTTCTACGAGTTCTCTAAATTGGGAGAGAATGACTGTTGTCGGTATTGCTCGTCCACCCATATCTAGAAGGCGATCTCGGCTCAACCTAACAAGTCCACAGATTTTACCAGTCCGTAAATTTAGTAAGGGTGCACCGCTCATACCAGGACGAACTTGACCCGATTTGAATTTAATTAACGGTGGGTCAGTACTAGAACCTTCACACTCAAAAGTTGCAGGCTCACCATTAGAATAATCGTCAGTATAACCATAACTGTATAATTTATCACCTGGTTCTACAGATTCACCAAGATAAACGCAAGGATGATCGGATACTGGCTCATATAACTCTAGTAGTGCCAAGTCAAAGCGACTATCCTGCGATAAAGCTTTTATGAAAGCCGTGTAATTCCGTTCCTGCCAGCATATATTTATTTGCTTAACATCTGTGTCTTTAACCACATGGGCACAAGTCACTATGAGCCTTGGTGCAACAAAAAACCCTGTTCCCTGCCCTTTCTTTCCAAAGACATTCAACCGCAAAGTACACTGTGGCAACAGTTCAAACAACAGCTGATTCATCTTGGTTTAACTTTATCTATTAGGTTGCTATCGGTTTGATTCAGACTAATAATTTTAAATATCTTGTTTTTCCCATTCTAGAATTAGTTCCAAATTTGCCTTACTCGATCCTTTAACTATTAATGTCGTGAGTTGTCCTGACTCTACAGCCACTTCCAGTCCTAATTTAATGCTGGCTTTAGTAGGCTGAATTTTTTGCAAAGGTGCTGCAACCGCTGCTGCAATTCCCTCAATCACATCGCTAATATTTTCAAAAGACAAAATCTTATTTGCAACTTCCTCTTCACCCTGCAACAGAGTTGCTTCAATTTTTACATCTTTACCATTAGGGAGCTTTACTGTAACTATCTCTGTACGTTTTAGGCGAGATTCCATAATAAATAATATATTAATTTTACTTAATAATAACTTAATACAAGTAATTAGTAGTGCTTGCTTCACTATTTTTTAAGAAATTATCAATAGTAAATGCCCCATAGAAGAGATATCATTAAATTACTTTAAGCACGATTTAATTTAATGATGAGTGTTTGTCAAGTAGTTGTAATGTATTAATTACCTACCAGGTTGGCCATTAGCGACAGACTAGTACTTGAGAAAATATAAATTTTTGTGTATAATATAACACCTCTAGATAATGGATGGGGTAACCCCTTTTGCAAGTTTATGATACATCATTAATTAAACGAAAACATATAATAATTTTTGTCTTAAGCTTTCAAAAGCAGTTTTAAAGTAGTTTTACTTAATAAAATAAAAAAATATGGTTGACACAAGTTCACCAATGTCTGACCAAGGTGGCAAAGAATTAGAACTAAAAACAATAGCATATAATAATGCTATTAATGCTATTAAATCAATAGAGACTACATCTGAAAATAAAAAAATATTTGAAAAAAAATTAGAAGGAAAAGAAAGTAAAGCTAAATTTATCTTTTACACTTTATATGATTTGACAAATAATTTAACTCAAAAAGACGAAGATATTATTACGCCTTTATCTGGGCTGATTTATACATTATATTTCGATGAGAAACTACTAAAGTTTGATGTTGATGACAAACTACTAAAAAACTTTGAAAATATTAAAATAGATAAAAAACCATTAAATGTTTTACCATTTATAGAAACTTTAGTATTTTTAAATCGCTTGACCTCACAGAAAATTATCAATAGTTTGGATGATGACTCTGATGTAGAGGAAATAATTATGATGGTTTTTGTAACTATGAGTCAGGAAAAAGATATCCGTGCTCTAGTTATAGAACTTGTCCATAGACTATCAATTTTAAAAAATAAAGATTTTTTTAAGCAGAATATTCTGACTAATGAACAAAACAATTTTTTATTTATAACATTTAAAATATTTGTTCCTATTGCAAATCGTCTAGGTTTTTGGAGTATAAAATGGGAGTTAGAAGACCTTTGTTTTAAAGGAATTAAGCCAAAGATTTATACATACATCAAAAAATTGCTTAAAGAAAAACGAGCAGATCGAGAAAATTTTATGAATGACTGTATTAATTATATAGAAGATAAGATTGTCAAAAATGGGTTGCCTAAAGAAAAATTCAAAATTAGTGGAAGACCTAAAAGTATATATAGTACTTATACAAAAATGAAACAACTTTATAGTTATAGCCAAAAAACTTTAAATCGTAAAATATCACTTGAAGGATTTAGCACAGTAATAGAAGGTAACTTTCTGACTTTTAAAGAGTTATTTGAAGGAGTTCATGACTTATTGGGTATTAGGATAATTTGTTGCGATTCTGATGAGAATTGTGACTCTAATAAGGACAAGCTTAAGCTTAGTAAAATATGTTACGACGTTTTGGATATAATACAACAAAATTTTACTCGGCAATCTACTTTTATACGTAAATACGGAGAATTAGTAGATTATATAGCTGCACCAAAACAAAATGGTTATCAATCTATTCACCTTGTAGTTCATGCACCTTTAGTAAATGAATCAAATATTCAAGATCATAGAAAATTAGAGGTTCAAATAAGAACAGAAAAAATGCATCAACAAGCAGAGTATGGTGTAGCTGCTCATTGGAAGTATAAAGAGCTTGGTTATTCACAACGTGCAACTAACAAAGATTTTGCATTTACTGCACTTAAGGAGTATATAGACCAAAATGGTCTTTCTGCTGCACAAGACTTCCTTAAAGAAAAACTTGATACTAATTTATTTGGTTCCCATATATATGTATTTACTCCTGATAAAAATGTTGTTTCACTGAAGAAAGGTTCTACACCTGTAGATTTTGCTTACCACATTCATACAGAAGTAGGAAACCACACTACAGGGGTGCGAATTAATGACAGGATGGTGCCTTTGTTAACGCAACTAAAAAATGGGGATATCGTGGAAATTACCACGCAAAAGAATGGTCACCCAAGTCTAGATTGGCTAAACTTTGTCCAAACTTCTCTTGCTAAGAATCGAATTAAACAATGGCATAAGCGTTCGCGTAGGAAAGAAAATATTGATCGAGGTCGAGAATTATTAGAAAAGGAATTAAGTAAGACGGGATTTGAAAATCTGCTGAGATCAAAATTTATGCAGACGATAGCAGAAAAATGTAATTACCAAAGTGTAGAAGATTTACTTGCTGCTTTAGGGTATGGCGAAAAAAGTACATCTATTTATCAAGTAATAAACTTAGTGAGAGAAAAAGAGAAGGAGGAAGCAAAAGCACATGGATGGAAAATTTTAGAAAGAGCTTTTGTTAACAATAATCTTAAAATATCATACAATTCCGAATTTATACTAGAGGCAGCTCAACGATTGAATTATCAAACTGATGATGATTTACTTGCTGCTTTAGGTGAATCAGCAAAAGTAATTGACGTGAATGAAGTAATAAAAATTTTGCGAGAGGTATTACAGGGAAAAAGTTCAGTAGAAGTAGTTTCCCTTAGAAATAAGTCGAACCACCCTGCTAATATCTCTGACAAACAGCATCCTATAAAAGGAATAGAAGGATTATTGTATTATCGAGCAGGTTGTTGTCAACCTATACCAGCAGAACCCATTGTTGGTATTGTTACACGTAGTGATGGCATTTCTATTCACCATCAGAATTGTAAGAATGTGCAGAATTTACTAAATAGTAAATCCGGTAGTGAATCAAATCAATATGAAGGTTTGACTGTTAGCTGGAATGATAAAAGCGAACAGACATATTTGGTAGATATTAAAATTGAAACTAATAATCGCATAGGAATATTAAAAGATATTACCTCATATTTGGCAGATAAATCTATTAATATAAGTGAAGCAATAATAAAAACTTACCCATACGAAAATAAGGCTTTAATTAATTTATCCATTGATATTAAAAATCTTCAAAATCTTGAAAATTGTAAAGCTTCTATCAAACAAATTAAAGATGTTATAAATGTAAATCGTGTAAGTGAAATGAACGTAGACTATAACAAAAACGTGAAAATTCAGCCGCGAGAGTTTTAAGAAGTGCTTGCCATCGGGTAGGGATAACTGACGTGAGTATCCTCATCACGCCCAACCCCAACGAAAAAACCCCACTCACCCGTCTACGTAGACCGCAACCCAAAAGCCACCGCTAACACCCAACACCACGAAAATGATGTGCGGCGATCGCAACGACTCGCCAAAATCGAATGAGTACAAATGCTTACCCTGGAAAAATCGCCTAGAACACACTTGGAATCAATCGGCAGGGTGTTTGCGCGTTCACACGTTGCGACAAATGACCACTGAAACTGCTACACCTTGTACCGGAGTGGGCGGCGCGAAGGCAACACGCAAGAGAAATGATTGACCACGGGTGTATGGCGTGTCAATAAGCGATCGCCCCCTTTACCACCCATCACTCATTATCCGGTAAATACAAGCCGCGACAAAATCAACCAATCAAAACCTCGGCAGCACTGTACCCGTCCCCGCATCCTTCTTCACTCTTACATACCCCTTGGTAGTATCGCTCTTGCTGTGTCCCAACTGGTCTTGCACCTGAAAAAGCGGTTTACTCTCCACCGCCCTCGTTGCATGAGAATGCCGTAACCAGTGACACGAAAACTTCACCTTCGCCGTTTCAGATATATCTTGAATCAATCTTTTAATTGCCCGATCGCTCAACGGCAACCCCCTTTTTGCTGGGTCAGGTGACATGTTCGGGAACACGGGCATCTTATCACTAGCCATCCCCCGATACTTCTTGAAAACGAGCGAAGTCTCATGGTCTAACCCAATCTCGCGGTGCCACCTTTGCCTCGGAACTTAATCGTATAGTATCCCCGATTTCTATCCTCTGGTGTCGGGTCGGGATACCACTGGAAATTATGCCAATATAACCCCGGATAATCTTCTCTCGGTTTAAAAGGTACATCACCTGGAACCGTCACGCGACCAACTTCACCAACCCGCATCCCACTATAAAAAAGTAGAGAGAACACCAACCAATGCTGCCCCCCTAACTGTTTGGCAGCATCAGCTAGCTTCGTCATCTCCCAATCTTCTAGATATCGCTCAGATTTAGGTAAATCACTAAAATTATCGTAATTTATACTACTTGCAATATTCCGCAAGAAATAGCCACAATTCTCAGCCGAACCGTAACTCCACAGCGATCGCAACATTAGTACTTGGTTAGATTTAGTATAAGGGGAAACCTCACCCCAACTAGCAACAAACTCCAGTAACAATGTTAGCTGGATTAATCTTAAATCAGGTATACCTTCATTGCGTACCCAATCAAGCAATTTTTGACCAAATCGGTAGTATTTTCGCTTAGTTTGTTCGCGGTTTTGACTACCCGCCCAAGCTAAAATTAATTCCTCATCATTACCCACCGCAGGCGTGCGGTAATAATATTGCCGAATTACCTCCGATACTAATTCTGGAGTTACTTGCTGTGAGGTATTTGGCGATACAACTTTTCCTAGTTGGGGAGAGTGAATCTCTACGGAGCTAATTTCAATACTGGTAACATCCATTTGGTCTTTAGGGTTACGCTCAGATAAATATATAGCTTCCTGGAAGCGCTGTTTCAGGAAGCTTTTATATTCTACGACAGCGCAGTGAATATACTGCCCGCACTCTTCGTTAATAATTCCCAAAGCCTGCACAAAAGTTTCTTGATCCCTTCTAGGGTGAAAGACCCAAAACACGGCGGACGATTCCCGAACTCTTTTGTGCTTGAATCACCAATCCCTGATATGTTGATAGCATTGCTATCTACTTGATATCGATAGCTGTTGCTATCAATTGCGATATCACTATGTCTGACGAGAACAAACCCAGCGAGATGATCCGCGTACCCACTCCCCTGATTCCAGCAGTTAGGGAGTTATCCCGGCTGCACCGACAAGGACGAACAAGCGAGTTGCTTCACTCTTTGGATGAATTAATACTGGCGTTGGACAGTAACAGTAGAAGCGCCAACCCTACTTCCCAAACGATATTAGCTATTTGCGAACGACTGGATAAGCTGGAATCACAGAACTTCGGTGAATCTAATAGCAACGAAACTGGAGCAATCCATAATCTCGCCGATTTAGAACAAAAAATTGAGGGGATGACAGCCCGAATGACACAGTTTACCGAGGCGATTATTAAAATTCAAAATCATCTCAACAACCAACCAAGGCGGCAGAAGAAATCGTACTACAACAATTCATCCTATCAAGGGCATACTCCGCGAATCCAACCATTAACGGAAGAAGGTTTAGCTTCAAGACTTGGTGTAAATGTAGAAACTATACGTGAACAGCGAATTAATCTGCATCCACCGCTTTTTGTGGCATGGTGCAAGGGCAAGGATAGATCAGGTATGGGGTGGGAATTTAACGAAAATACGGGGTTATATCATCCGGCAAGTTAACGGCGCTCTTGCGATCGCCCCTAGTCTATTAGCTTGAACATGCCAAATATTCCCTAACTCACATCTTGCACCTAGCCTTAGCGATTAGAAATCGCGGCTATATAAACGAAGAAACGAAGTCCGCCTGGTATTGTGAAGACTAACGGAAAATCAAGGTTTAAAACCCGCCTGCGCGGGTTTTGCCTGTGTAGCCAAGCCAGTGCGTTGGGCGGCTCGGCCGACTTGAAGCACCTGGCGTGCGACTTTTAGTCGCCTGGTGCAAGATATAAGCTAATCGCACGCAGCATACTTGCACTACCTTTACTGTTAACCAAAAGAATCGGCGCAAGATGCGATGGACGATTCGCTTCAATAAAACCTGTAGCTGCGTGTTTAGCACTAGCCGTCACCATCACAACAATGTCAGAATTTCTCACCCACTGACGCAGCCTATCATTACCTCCCTTGTCATGACTGAGATAAACTGTCACTTCTTTACAAGCTGCTTCTAAAATACTTTTTACTCTGATTGCTGCGGTTTCTGTGAGAGTGTAAATAAGAACAGATTTACTCTTGAGTTTTTGGAAAATATTCACCTCAACTTCCAGATTTTGCTCGACTAAACTCGCTGGTTCGTCAAGCAAATCTGGAAACGATTCTCCTAAGTGTAAATCTTTTACCAAAGCGCGAAAGATTCCCCTTTGCACTTCATCAATACGTTCTGTAAAACGGCGTAGAGTTTCAGCCGTAGCAAATAGAAGTTGTTCGCGCTTTTCTAGGACTGGGCAGGGATATGATATTAGTACATCAATTAAGTCAAGCATCCAATCAACTTTTTTGGGTGAGGCGAACCTGTCCCAAAGCTCCAAAGCATAGTCTACAATCTCTGTATATTTTGCTGTATTAACTCCCAAAGTTAAAATAGCGATCGCTAAATCATTGAACAAAACCAAATCAACATCCCCACCCTCTGTACTCAGGACTAGCAGTTCTAGTAATGAGTAATAAAGGCTCTCGAACTCGCCACGGGGAAATTGCTCATCTTTCTGAAAAAATCCCAGCAAGTAAGGAAGCGCATCGTGCAGGACAGACTCAGCTGTTGAGCCTACTTTACTTAACAATTCGTCAAATTCTGCTACTGCCTGTGCTTGCATCAGCAAGCTAGTAACATCCCATTCGGCAGAACCCTGGCGTGCAGTGTATAACGCTCGTTCCCAGGTTGGCTTTTTATCCAGTTGCGATAACCACTCCAACCAATTCGTTGGGACAGATAAAGCTGTTGGGGTGTCTTTTGTTGTACCTTCCTGGCTTCCCCGCAGTTTAGTAAGAAAATCTTGGTTCCAACGTACTTTTAGCAAGGCTGTTTGCTCGTCAGCAGTCAACTCGTCAAAGGCTTGCAATGCAGCTTTTTCCACCGCCAACGTTTGCAACTCGTAGGCGCATTGGAGGAGTAAGCGAACTTTCTCTTTCGACGACGGAATATTACAAAGCAATGAAAATGCTTGGTCGAAGTCTCCGTTTTTGGATAGCTGTTCGGCTTGTTGCAGGGGGTCGCCTTCGCTGTCTGGGGTAGCATCTCTTAGCAGTGCAGCTAATCTTTGCAAATAGCTGCGGTGAGTTTCTTCAACTTCCGCAATTGCTAGCAGTTCGTCTCGAAGTGCAGGTTTCGTTGGTTCTCCACCTACCGCCAGCAGCATAAATAATTTCAGTACTTCTGGGATTTTACTACCTGCACGGACAGCAAAAAGATTCTTGTAACGGGGAAAAACTACTTCTTGGAAATAGGCTACAGCACTGCCGGGGGCGTTATTGTCCTCAAAATGTTGCAGTTCAGTGCGGTATACTGCCTTCAGCAGAGCTTGGGTAACGGCGAAGGGTCGGCGAACCTGCAAAAGATTGCCTAGTTCTGGGAGGGTAAGCAACTCATTCCATTGCTCTAGTTCTGCTAAGAGTTGCACCCGCAGAAACAGCAGATTCAGCGCATCCAGACGATGCTGGTCTACAAGGTATTGTAGTGAGTTTTCCGCAGCAATGCGATCGCCTGCTTGCAATGCCATATAAAAGTCCCGCAGTACGCGACCTGTGGGACGGGGAATATCTGCGACCCGTTTCACCCGTCTCTCACTCACTCGGCGCATCTGCTCTAGTGCTTCCCAAACATCTGTCGCTTGTCCGCACAGTTTGACCGCAGCGCCTCCAGTAAATTCGTAAACTGCTAATTCTATAGGGTCTTGGGGGTTTAGTTGCGCTCTTTGTCCACGAAATGTCGAATATGTGGGGCCAACAAACGCCATTAATTCTTCACTCAAACGGCGTAATTGGCGTTCCGAAAGGGCGATGGCGTACCAATCTACACTCTCGGAACGCCAGCAGGGAAGAATTGTTGGCTGAGGTTCGCCTTTGGTCAACAACTCGACCCAAGGACGGATTTTGGCTTGTTTTCCTTCGCCACGTTCAATCTTGCCAAGGTCAAATTTGTTGTCAGTGCCAAAAAACTGCTCTAGGAAGTGGCGGATATCTGCATTGCTAGCATTAGTCATCGCTTTTGAATATCACATAGTTAATATAGTAAGATGTGTAATAAAAAGTACTCAAATCGTTACAGGATAAAAATTAAATAATCCAAAATCCAAAATAGCATTACGCCTCTCCCCATCGGTTAGTAAAAATCAACTGTTGTTCAGCGATCGCTTCTGGGGATGTTTCATAAGTTACAACTTCCTCATTGATTGTAATGCCGTTGTAGGTGAAATTCATCGAACCTGCAAGATAATACCCATCTCCCAGGATACCTTTTGCGTGGAGTTCTTCGGTAATGTGGAATCGCACGGGAACGTCCTGATAGTCAGTTTTGCCTTTGATTTGTTCAATAAATCTGTGGTTGTGAGAGTCGGGACGGGTAGCAATGTGTACAGTCGTTCCCCGTTCGGCTAGGGTGGCGAGGACTTGGGAGAGGCGAATGCGGGAACGACTCCATGAGGGTTCTAAGCATAGGAAGGTGTTGGCGGTGTTATCGATAACGGGGATGTCAGATATCCACGGAGAAACAAGCCACACGCATTGGCTGGGGGTGATAAGTTCGGCGACGAAGATTGTTTGGAGTAAGTCAGGGATTTGGCGGGAACTTAGGCGGGAGTGAATATAGCGGGAAGGCATTTAATTTTATTCCTGACGTGGATCTGACTGGGGTGGATGCCAACCCGCTTCTACCCAAAAACGACGAGCAACTTGAATGGAAGGCTCATCCCGACGTTCATCATTGAAGTCAAAGCGATGGCTAGTAGCTCTCCCTGTAGGAGTTGTACCTATAATTTTTATTCCATCTTTTGTCCAAATAAAATGCTCAGACCATTGTTGCTGACGGGGATGAAATAGAGGAACTTGTTCTTGGGTTTTAGGATCAGTACCTACAATAAAATTATAGTGACGTTCATTACAGCGATGACAAGCTAATGCCAAATTATCCAGTTCATCAGAGCCACCCAAAGACTGCGGCATGATATGGTCAATGGTAAAACGGTCTGGACTCAAGTATTCTGGAGAGTGACAGTATTCGCAGAGATATTCAGCTCGTTTTCTTAGAAGTCTTCGAGTTTGTTCGGACACCATTTACTTTTGGCTGCTAGTTGAGCGTTAATCAAGGTAAATATTCGCTCAAGTTCGGAAATGCCTACATATTCAGCTTCTTCTTCAGGAGTGAGCGCATCAGCTTTTTTTTTCTGCAACAGTTCTTCAAAGCGAGACTGTAGCTCATCGGTAAATTTAAAAAGATAAATATCACCGAATTCGCTCATCCTGATACCAGAAGACATTAAGGATGAGGGTTGAACCATCAATTGAGTAGTCATTGTGTGTTCACAGTGCCTTTGGTTCTATTGTGCCTCAATTAATCAATGATTATAACGGTGTGGGTGGGTGCGATCGCAACTATCAAAAACCGTATGTGTAAATTGTGCAACCAAAAGTTATATTAATAACTTTAATATACAGTGTAAATTCTTAAGAAAACCACAAGTATGGCTAAGTTGAATCGATTTAAGGATAAAGATTATTGCCTATAAATCGGATATTTTACAGAATTTAAGGCATAAATGGATATATCTAGAGATTTTTATCAATTATATGAGGTATATGAGGTTATGTAATAAAATTGCCACTTAAGATTTTTATGAATATAATGTAAAAAATTTTACCCTTCACCTAAAAATTTCCCTCTATGTTTCAGGAACTGATCTCTAAAGCCAATGAAGCTTTGAATAGTAAACCACTGGTGGCGATTGATTGTGCTTTAGAGATAATTTCTCAAGCCAAAATAAAAAATACTTCTATTTCAAGTTTGCAACTTCTTGAGCTTTTTTGTAAAGCAACACTTAAGAGTGCAGAAATTTTTGAAAAAGATTGGAACGGTGATATAGTATCTAGTCTATTTATAAATAAGTTTAGTTCTAGTCAAAAACATTTTATAGCAGCATCTTTAATTAGACTAATAAACGCGAATAATGAGTTTTTAAAAATAGACAGTAGTTTGCGTCCCCAATGTTTTAAACTTTTTGATGAAATATTTTCACGAGATTTATACAAATCATTATCTATTGATATCAAAATGCAAAGCCATGATAAAGAAAGTAGATTATTAGAAGAAGTATCAAAGTTTCATAAAGATTTTTTAGGCTTAATTGACTTTTTTAAGAATTTCCAACACTTTCCTGATATTCGCCATAGATTCTTCCAAACAATTAATTCTAGGTTATCTACATCTCTTCTACATCCTTTTCTTCCAAAAGAATTAGTTGGTCTTCGCACACAAGAGATATTTACTATAATAGAAAAATATTTAGATGGTCAGGGATTAAGTAAAATCCATATTTTTAATGAAGCTATAAAAAATATTGATGACTATTTATTAATTGCTGAAACACATGGAACAAAGTATAGTCTTGATTACTTGGGCGGCTTGGCAAGAAAAATTAAAAGTATTTTACAAAAAGATTTTCACAACAGTCCTTTAAGTCAACCTGCTAGCCTGGAAATTTATACTAATGAAAAAAAATATCCTTTTTCTAGATTAAACCATAAATTTAATCTAAACTTAGTTATCAAAAATAATGCTTCTGGGCAAGCTTTTGACGTAAATTTAAATTTGATAGAAGTAAGTGACAATATCCAATTAGATAAACGAGAATTATATCTTGGTCATATTGAAATAACAACTATAGAATTAGAAATTCCATGTGAAGTTATTTACCCAAACCAAAAAGCCGAATTACTAGGGGAGTTAATCTGGACTAATTTTGATAATTCAAAAGGTAAAGAAGAATTTGAACTTGAATTAGAAGGGCAGAATTCTGATATTGACTGGGAGAAATTGGTTATAGAGGAACCGTATAGTTTAGAACCAGTGGAAACTGAGGATGAGTTAGTAGGACGTAAAGATGTTCTTGACCAGCTGATAAGAAGTGCTAGTGCTAAAAATAGTGTAGGTTCATCTTATATATTGGGACAAAAACGTGTAGGCAAAACTTCTATAGCGAAAACTTTAGGTTCACGTTTATCTAAACTAAATACTTCTGACTACCTTGTAATTTATATAGAGGGAGGGGAGTATAGTTATCCTAGCGCAACTGAAACCATAAGAAATTTAGGACAAAGAATTTGTAAAAAAATACAAAAAGCAGAAATAAAATTATCTCATTTACAAACACCAGAATTTAAAAACTCATTATCTCCTCTATCTGATTTTCTAGAGGAAGTTATAAATATTATACCAGAATACAGGATACTATTTATATTAGACGAGTTTGACGAATTACCGATAGATACATATAAATTTACGCCTATTGGCCAGTCTTTTTTCCTCACATTAAGAGCTATTAGTAGCCAAAAAAACTTTGGTTTTGTGTTAGTGGGAGGCGAAAAAATGGAGTTTATTATAAGTGTTCAAGGAGATGCACTCAATAAGTTTCAGCCAAATAGAATAGATTATTTTGAAAAGTTTTTATCTGATTTTCAAGACCTTGTTAGAAAACCAGTAGCAAAATGGGGAATTGAAATTTCTGATCTAGCTTTATATGAGTTACATCAACAAACAGGAGGCAATCCATACTTCACAAAACAAATATGTAGAGAGTTATTTAAGCTAATGGTAGCTCGCAGAGATGGACATATAACTCTGAAAGAGATAAAAGAAGCTACTACATTTACATTAAATACCATAGCTAGTAATAGCTTCATTCATTTTTGGAAAGATGGAATTTTTGAAACAGGTGATATTGCAGAACAAAATTCAATGAATCGAAGGAAGATTTTATTAGCCTTAGCTGAAACATATAGAAAATGTTCTGAGGTGAAGAAAGAACATATTATAGATCAAGCTATAAAATATGGATTAAAAACAGATATTATAGAAAAAGAACTGCGAGATTTTGAGCGACGCCAAGTTCTTATAAATACTAATGATATTTATGATTGTAAAGTACCTTTATTTGCTAAGTGGCTTAGAGATAAAGGTGTCAATGAAATTATTACTACTTTTACAGATCCGGATGCTATTTTAAAACGTAAAAAGGATGAAGAAGAAGCATACGTCAGACCTGAAGAAATTCTTAAATTGGTAAATACATGGGAACTTTACCGTGGACAAGCTATTACCGATGATAAAGTAAGAGCCTGGCTTAACCAGTTTGGAGAAAATAGTAAACAAAGATTGATGTTTAAAATTTTACAAAAAGTGCGTTTTTATCAAGAACATCCAATCAGAATAAAAATGAAACAATGTGAACGGATAGTGAATCAAGGATTAGTCAGGAAATATGTGGAAGGGCAAAAAAAGAGGTCAGATATACTTATAAGCTCAGAAGTGTTGAATGTTAAGAAAAATCCGATAAAAATAGCCCAAAATATGGTAATTTTGGGCGAAGGCTTAAAATATATTAGTTTGATTGTGATTATAAATTCATTTCCAAAAATTGTCAAAGATATACTGAGAAAGCTGC